>JAOARV010000066.1 GCA_025210395.1 Marinisporobacter sp. | reverse complement strand
CTATCTGGTTGATAGGCCTAAGGTGTAAGGACAGTAATGTCTTCAGCTGATAGGTACTAATAGGTCGAGGACTTGACCAAAGAAATATGCATTGTTTGGTTTTGAGAGTGCAAATTCTCAAAAACCCAGTAACTACAGCGAAGGGGTCACACCTGTTCCCATACCGAACACAGAAGTTAAGCCCTTCAGCGCTGATGGTACTTGGCGGGTAACTGCCTGGGAGAGTAGGTCGTTGCTGGTTTGATTTAGGGCGTATAGCTCAGCTGGGAGAGCACCTGCCTTACAAGCAGGGGGTCATAGGTTCGAACCCTGTTACGCCCACCAATTTAGTTAACATGAATGTGTTAACTATATTTATTTTAATAAGAAGGAAACTCAGAAACTAAAGTTCCTGAGTACTCCACTCACACCAAATGTAAAATTTGGGTGATTGAAGCACGCGGGTGTGGCGGAATTGGCAGACGCACTAGACTTAGGATCTAGCGCCTTGTGCGTGGGGGTTCAAGTCCCTCCACCCGCACCATCATCTTATAAGGAGAAGTACTCAAGTAGGCTGAAGAGGACGGTTTGCTAAACCGTTAGACCGGGTAACCGGTGCGCGGGTTCGAATCCCGCTTTCTCCGCCAATATAAAAGATACCTGTCAAGAAGATAGGTATCTTTTTTCATGTTTTTAAGACATATACACATTTTTGTGTTAAAATAGTATGTTACTAATTTATTTGAAAGGAAGTTTCGGATGATTCAAGAAAATATAAGAAATATTGCAATTATTGCCCATGTTGACCATGGTAAGACTACGTTAGTAGATGAAATGTTAAAGCAAAGTGGAACTTTTCGAAGTAATGAACAAGTAGAAGAAAGAGTAATGGATTCTAATGATTTAGAAAAAGAGAGAGGAATCACCATCCTTTCAAAGAACACATCTATAACTTATGATGGAGTAAAAATCAATGTAGTAGATACTCCTGGACATGCTGATTTTGGTGGAGAAGTAGAAAGAATTATGCAAATGGTGGAAGGGGTATTATTATTAGTAGATGCATTTGAAGGACCTATGCCTCAGACAAAGTTTGTATTAAGAAAAGCTTTAGATGCAGGATTAAAACCTATTGTTGTTGTAAATAAAATAGATAGACCTGAAGCAAGAGTGGGAGAAGTCTTAGATGAAGTATTAGATTTATTTATTGAGTTAGATGCAGATGATGAACAATTAGATTTTCCTGTGATTTATGCTTCTGCAAAATCAGGGATTGCAAAAAATGAATTGGAAGATACAAACGAGGATATGATTCCTTTATATAACATGATCTTGAAAGAAGTACCAGCACCTGTTGGAGAACTTGAGGATGGGCTTCAGGTTAGAATTTCTTCTATTGATTATGATAAATATGTAGGTAGAATTGGTATTGGAAAGATTAGTAGAGGATCTATTAAAAAGAATCAAGAAGTAGTATTATGCAGTTCAGATGGAACATTTACAAACTTTAGAGTGAGCAAACTTTACACTTTCAAGGGATTAAAAAAGGAAGAAGTAAACGAAGCACAATTTGGAGAAATTATTTGTTTATCTGGAAATGATGATATAAATATTGGAGAAACAATCTGCTCAACGGAAAAAGTTGATCCACTACCATTTGTAAAGATAGACGAGCCTACCCTATCTATGAACTTTATTGTAAATAATAGTCCTTTTGCAGGTAAAGAAGGAAAATTTGTAACAAGTAGACATCTAAAGGATAGATTAGAAAGAGAACTTTTATCGAATGTATCCCTACGTGTAGAAGAAACAGAATCAGCAGATTCATTTAAAGTTTCAGGGCGTGGAGAATTACATCTTTCTATCCTAATTGAAAATATGAGAAGAGAAGGCTATGAATTATCTGTATCTAGACCTGAGGTAATTCTTAGAAAAGTGGATGGCGTTTTATGTGAACCGATAGAACAAGCAGCTATTGAAGTACCAGAGGAATATGTGGGAACTGTTATTGAAACATTAGGGCAGAGAAAAGGTGAAATGACTAATATGATCACTAATGTGAATGGAACAGTAAAATTAGAGTTTAGTATACCAGCAAGAGGTCTTATTGGCTATCGTTCTCAATTTATGACAGATACACGTGGAACAGGAATACTGAATCATGTATTTGAGGGATACGCACCTTACAAAGGAGAAATTCCTACTAGAACAAAGGGATCTTTAGTAGCTTTTGAAACAGGAACAGCTGTAGCCTATGGATTATTTAATGCACAGGATAGAGGTGCCTTATTCATAGGACCAAATACGGAGGTTTATGAAGGGATGCTTGTTGGAGAGAATGCAAGAAGCGGAGATATTGTTGTAAATGTTTGTAAGCGTAAGCAGCTTACAAATGTACGTGCTTCCGGATCTGATGATGCAATAAAACTTGTTCCAATACTACCAATGTCTTTAGAGCAAGCATTAGAATTTATTTCAGAAGATGAGTTGGTGGAAGTTACGCCAGAAAGTATTCGTTTAAGAAAGAAAATATTAAATAAAGAAATGCGTGCAAAAGCAGCAAATAGAAAATAATAAAAATCAGAGTGTACATTTTGGTACTCTCTGATTTTTTTATTGAAGATGGATAAAAAATACTATAAAAGAGGAGAAAATAACCTTGCAGCTGATTCTTTTATTTTGTTGATAAGGGATCTTTTTGAATATTCTTCTAGTTTTAATTCTTTACTGTCATTTATATCCACTAAGAAATTTTTTTCCATTCCGGAGACGATTTTTTCATCATAGATAAAAGCATTTACTTCAAAGTTTATTTGAAAGCTTCTGATATCAAAATTAGCTGTACCAATAGATGCAGCAACACCATCTACAACCATTATTTTTGAATGAATAAATCCCTTTGTATATAGATAAATTTTTACACCTGCTTCTAGTAATTCTTCAACATTAGACATGGATGCCCAGTAAACTGTTTTATGATCAGGCTTATGGGGCAAGATAATCCTTACATCAACACCACTAAGTGCTGCTGTTTTTAGTGCCATCATGATACTCTCACCTGGAACAAAATAAGGGGTATTAATCCATATGCGATTTTCAGCAGAAGAAATGATAGAGAAATAAGCTTGCATGATAGATTCCCAATCAGAATCAGGACCACTTGCAGCAATCTGTATCAATTGTTCTCCATAATAAGAGAGCTTTGGAAAGTAATTTGGATGAAAACCAATCTCTTCTTTGGCAGTAAATAACCAATCCATTAAGAAAATGTTTTGAAGACCATATACAGCTTCTCCTTCAACCTTTAAATGACTATCTCTCCAAAAGCCTAAATGAGGATCTTTTCCTAGATATTCATCTCCAATATTGAGTCCTCCTAAGAATCCTATTTTACCATCTATGACAATGATTTTTCTATGATTTCTATAATTTAGTTTTCTGCTGAGAATTGGGAAAACTACAGGAGAGAAACCGTAAATATGAACACCTGCATCTTTCATTTCACTCAAATAATTTTTACTTAATTGCCAGCTTCCTACACTGTCATAAATTACTCTCACTATGACGCCTGATTGAGCTTTTTGTATAAGAATTTTTTTTATGACACTACCAATAGAATCATCCTTTATAATAAAATATTCTAGGTGAATATGATGCTTAGCTAATTTTAATGATGCAATAATAGATGAAAAGGTTTCATTTCCATTGGTTAATACTTTTAGATGATTATTAACAGTAAAAGGTGATTTAGAATTATTTAATATTAAACTAATAAGCCTTCTCTTTACAAAGCTTTCGTCATTTTCGAATAGTGCTTGATCTTTGATCGCTTCTCTTTGGATCTTTGCTACCTGGTCGAAAAAGGGAAAGTCTCTTGTTCTTTTTTTCTTGAAAATTTTCTTTTTCCGAACATTTTGTCCCATAAATAAATAAAAGATAAAGCCAACAATAGGAACTAATACAAGTACTAATAACCAAGAAATAGTTTTTGAAGGGTTCTTATTTTCCATAAAGATAATAATAGCAATAAATAGGGTGTAAATAGAAAATACAGTACCTATGGAGTTTTTAAGATTTTCTATGATTAAAATAAAATCTTTTTTTGAAAATAAATGGCTTAAGGTATTTATTTTTAATGCTGAAAGATTTAAAAACCCTTGTGATTGGAAGCTTATAGCATTTCCATGAAGTGTAAAAAGAACAAGGAAGAAAAAAATACAGGCTCCTATTTTATTTATATATTTTATACGCATATTAATCACCCTTCTTTCC
Organism: Marinisporobacter sp.; assembly: GCA_025210395.1. Lineage (GTDB taxonomy): Bacteria > Bacillota > Clostridia > Peptostreptococcales > Thermotaleaceae > Crassaminicella. The sequence continues at coordinate 30,459 of JAOARV010000066.1, read as the reverse complement.
ACACAAATAGAGCTATATTATTATTATACTCAAATTAAGCTCATTTGTTTATGTTAAAATAAAATTGGTTGAAAGATCTATATTTATGATATAATCTTTTTGCAATTAAATTCAAGAAAGAGAGTGAGCAAAATTGAAAAATGATTTGTTGAAGGGGACTTTGTTAGTAATACTATCTACACTTGCTTATGGAAGTGTACCTGTTATATCTAAATTATCCTTTAGAGAAGGCCTCAATGTTTCAAGTATACTTTTTTTTAGATTTTTACTAGCTGCTATGATGATCTGGAGTTATATTTTCTTGAAAAAGATGGCTTATAAAACAAGCTTATCCCATTTTTTTTATCTAGTAGCCCTAGGAGTTGTAGGATTTTTAGGAACTACTACTTTTATATGTGTGGCTTATACTTATATATCAGGGTCTCTTGCTACTATTATTTTATTTACTCATCCAGCAATGATTGCCTCTTATGAAATGGTTGCACTAAAACAGGGAAAAGATATCAGAAAGATTTTATCCTTGATTGTTTCTGGGATTGGAATGGTTTTAGTGGTTTGGAGTGATAATATAAATATCAATCTATTAGGAGTAACTTTTAGTTTGTTAGCAGCACTTTGTTATTCATTCTATGCATTGGGACTGAGTGAAAAGAAAACAAAAGCAATGCATTCTGTTATTGTTACTGGTTATGTGTCTTTTTCATGTTTTTTAGCATACTCCATACAAGGAATGATGAATCATAATATCTTTTTACCAAGTACAACAAAGGGATGGATTTATATTTTGATTCAAGCAATATTTTGTACAGTATTTCCAACTATTGCATTTTGTAAGGGGGTTCAGTTAATAGGCGCTTCTACATCTGTAATTATAAGCACCTTTGAGCCAGTAGTAGCTTGTATAGCAGGTTTTTTTATTTTAGGAGAGGTATTGACATTCTCTATGATTATGGGGGGAATACTTATTTTAGCAGCAATTTTTATTCTTCAGATTTCAGAAGAAAAATTAAAGAGAATACTTTTTATAAAAGAAAGGTCACCTAACCTATAATAGGGGAGTAAATAAAGAACCAGTACACCTGGTTCTTTAATGTTTTAGCTCAACTTCAAGGCGTATGCCTCTACCAATTATTTTTACATCTCTTATAGCTTTTACAATAGATTTTCTTTCTATATGATGAGATAGTATTTCTATTTTATTTCCTTCTATTCTTTTGATCTTTCTTAATTGTCTTTTTCCGTCATACTCTATTAAAGAGAAAGAATTATTTACTAATTCTTGGTTTAAATAAAGCAATAATTTATCGTTTTTACAAATTCTAAAACCATTTAAGGCATCATCAGGAATTTCTATATAAACTAGTTTTTCAGGAGAAAAACCTTCTACCTTTTTATTAATGATCGGAAAGCTTTTATGTCCCTTTGATCCTTTCATTTTGATATCATATATAGGAATTTTCTTAATAATACCAGATAATGCATCTGACCATTGATCTAGAGGTGTTACGATTTGTCTTTTTTGTGAAGCTTGTACTTTCGGTTGAGGTTTTTTTATAGGTTCTTTTGTTTCTGTAGCTTCAAGTGTTACATTTTCTTCTAAATTTTTGCCTAATATTTTTGATAATTTATCAAGTAATTTTTCATTAATAATTTTTTTCCCGCTTTCAACATCTAAAATAAATGATTCAGATACACCACATTTTCGACCAATTTGTTTAGGTGAAAGTCCTTTTTTTAATCTTTCTTCTCTAATGATATTTCCAATTCTGCTCATGATGGTACCCCCTTTTATCCTGATAAATATATTGCAACATAAGCCTTTAAAAATGTCAAATAAATTTATATAAAAATAGAGAAGCATTCGCTTCTCTAAAAATTTTTTAATCCTTCCATAAGCTCATCAATCACTTCTTTTACAGATGTGATTTTTTTTATCTTATGAACCTTTGCTCCTGCGAAGGCAAAGCCTTTTTCAAGATTACCTTTTTGTGCTTGAATCAGTGCATCGGCAATGCAATATAAGGTTTCCTTTGGATTACATGGCTTTAAGCAGTTGATACATTTAATTCCTTTTGGCTTGCCATGTTCATAGACATCTTGTATAAACATGTTTCTAATAGCACGACCTGGCATTCCTACAGGACTTTTAATAATCATAATATCTTCTTCTTTTGCATCAATATAAGCTTGTTTAAATGTATCAGAAGCATCACATTCATGGGTCGCAACAAATCTTGTAGCCATTTGTACGCCTGAAGCACCGGACTGTAATATTTCAGCAATATCTGTTGCATTGTGAAGACCACCACCTGCAATAATAGGAATTTTTTTAGCATATTTTTCTTCAAATGGTTTAATGGCTTCTAATACTTCCGCTACAATCTTTTTAAGAGAAAAATTTTCAGGGTCTTCAAGCTGTTCTACGGAAAAGCCTAGATGACCTCCAGCTTCAGGTCCTTCTACTACGATAGCATCTGGTAGATAGCTATGCTTTCGGTCCCATTGTTTACAAATAAGCTTTGCTACTTTTCCAGAAGAAACAATAGGCGCTATCTTTGTGAGAGAACCTTTTACAAGCTCTGGTAATTTCATAGGCATACCCGCACCAGAAAAAATAATGTCTACTTTTTCTTTTACGGCTACTTTAACCATATCTTCAAAGGTAGAAAGGGCTGTCATAATATTTACTCCAATGATTCCTTTAGGAGCAAGCTCTCTAGCTTTTTGAATATGATAGGTTAAACCATCTATATTTGCTTGAAATTTATCTCTGCTATAGTGCTCTAGGTTAAAGCCTGGCTCCACACCAGAAATCACACCTATGCCACCACAGCTTGCTACAGCAGCAGCTAAATTTGATAAGGAAACACCAACACCCATACCACCTTGTACGATTGGTACTTTGGCGATTAAGTCTCCTATTTTTAATTCAGGTATATTCAATTTCAACACTCCTCTGTAAAATACATACTTAGAATTATTATATACCAAAAGATGCTATTGTACAAAACATTTATTGTAAAAGAGGCGTGCTAATTTCTTTGAAATCTAGGATGTTTTTTGAAGATTCAATAATTTCCACAAAGTCGGTTTTGCTTGAGAGCAAAAAGATAGGGTATAATAGTAAATAAAACATTGTATGGAAAATTTCAAAAATTAAGACTTTGATTTCAAAATAAATGTTTCATAGAGGGGGGAAAGAGATGATTAAAAAAGGAATAAAAATAAAACTATTAGTGTTTTTGCTGCTTATATCTATGATCCCGCTGAGTGTATTAGGATATGATCGATATGTATATACAAAAGAGCTTATTCAACAAAGAGAAATGAACAAGATCGAGGAATTTCATAAAAATATTGAGGGAAAAATGATTCGGTTTTTTGGTGGAGGAGAAAGAGATATGCTATTTTTAAATAAAATAGCAGAAGACGAATTTAAAGCAGATGGCATTGATCATAAAGAAGAATCATTAGAACATTTAACAATGGTTTTCTTTTATTTTTCAAAAACCAATAAACAATATGATCAAATTCGATTTATTAACGAAGATGGGTATGAAGTTATTCGTATCAATAATAAAGGGGGAAAGCCAGAAATTGTAAAGAATAAAGATCTTCAGTATAAAGGAAATCGATATTATATAAAAGAGGCTAAAAAACTTAAGAAAGAACAAATGTATATTTCACCAATAGATTTAAATAGAGAACATGGAAAAATAGAAAAGCCAATGAACCCTATGATGAGGTTGGTTATGCCTATTTATCATGAGAATACTTTAAAGGGATTTGTTGCATTAAATCTTAAAATAAACTATTTACTAAAAGATATAGAAAATGGTAAAAAAAGAAGCACGTATAAAAATGTGATGCTTATTAATGAAGATGGATTTTATATAATGCATCCTGATCAAGAGAAAGAATGGGGTGGGAAAGTAGACTATAATACAGGAGAAAATTTTAAAAAAGATTATCCTAACTATTTAGAGCTATATTATGCTACTGACTTAAAAATGATGGAAAAGAAAGAAAATATCTTATCATGGAATCCAGTCAAAATTTTAAAGGGAAGAGATAAAAATTTATGTGTAGCTGTTTTTGTAGAAAAGAAGGATTATAATAGCCCGCTTAGCTTATTTACAAAGGAGTGGCTACTACAAATGTTTGTTGTATTGATATTAGTAATTATTGCAGGAATTTATATTTCTGATTATTTATCAAGACCTATTATTAAATTAACAAGGGCTGTTGAAAAGATTGGAAAAGGTAATTTTGATGTAGATATTGATATTGATACAAAAGATGAAATAGAATCTTTTGCTTATGAAGTAAAGAAGATGAGCTTTGAATTAAAAAATATGTATCATAACATGGAAATCTTAGTAAAAGAGAGAACGGAGAAATTAGAAAATGCCCATTTAAAAATGAAAAAAATGGCTAATACAGATAGTCTTACAGGTCTTTATAATCGTCACTATTTTAATCAATATATTGAAAAGGAAGAAGAAAGAATTAGAAAGGAAAAAAGAACTCTAGTCATATTTATCATTGATGTGGACAAATTTAAATATATTAATGATTTTTATGGACATAATGTGGGAGATGAAGTTTTAAAAGAGGTTGCAAAAATATTAAAAGCCTCTGTGAAAAAGGGAGATACGGTAGTACGCTATGGAGGAGATGAATTTTTAATTGTTGTATCTAATACAGAACAAGAAAGAGGAAATCATCTAATGAAAAGAATGAATAAACATATAAAGGAGTGGAATGAAAACACAAAAATATTGCAGCATGAACTTTCTTTAAGTGTAGGAGCAGCAGAATATAATGGGGAAGGTAGTATCTTAGAAATTATAAAAATAGCAGATGAAAGGATGTATGAGAATAAAAAAGCAAAAAGTAAGGAAAGGAGATAAATTCCTTTCCTTACTTTTTAAATTGTATGTATTTCATCAGGCTTTAAAATAATTACTTCAGAATTTTGTACTTTTTCTTTAAAAATAGTAGGGTCTGTTTCAATAACAGGAAAAGTATTGTAATGCATTGGGATTACTTTTTTAGGTTGAATAAAATGAACAGCACGGATAGCGTCTTCTATATCCATCGTGAAATTACCACCTATTGGAATGCAGGCTAAATCAATATTTTCCACGTCTAAAAGCTTCATGTCCATGGTAAGTCCTGTATCTCCAGCATGATAAAGTTTTTTTTCATTTACTTCAATCAGAAAACCGCATGGATTACCACCGCAAATTAATCCTTCTTCTGTTTCTATGCCAGACCCATGTAGAGCAGGTGTCATTTTTACAGTTCCAAAATCAAATTTTGTTCGTCCACCAATGTGCATAGGATGAGCAGTAACTCCTTGTTTTTCTAAGAAGCATGCGATTTCATAGTTTGTAATAATTGTTGCGCCAGTACTTTTGGCAATTGCTACAGCATCTCCTAAATGATCTCCATGTCCATGGGTTACAAATATATGAGTTAGAGAATTAAAATGAGTAGGAGAACTATTTGCTTGAGGATTGTTTGTAATAAATGGGTCAATCAATGCTTTGAAAGTACCTTCTTCCACATAAAAACAAGAATGTCCTAAAAATTGAATTTTCATTAAATCACTCCTTTTATAAAAAATAATCACTATTAGTATGCTATAAGTAAAGTAAATTTACTTTACTTATGAATACCTACTTTAAATATTTAATTTATGATGATCTTTCTATAGAGGATTAAAGAGTATCTTCAAGGTACTCAAAGAATCCATCATAAACTGAGATAGGTATCTATATATAAATTTAACATAAATTGGACTAAAATATAAATTGTATTTTAAGAAAATAGAGCTTGTTGTATATATGATGGTTTGAAAGACATATGGGTATGCTAATAGTGAAATATAGGATTATAGGAGAGATAAATATGCAAAAAGATAAAAGTGAAATTATTGCTGGTATTGATGTAGGATCTCATGCTTTAAGAATGAAGATTGTCCAAATTAAAAAGAATGAACCAATAAAGACATTAGAGCTTTTAAGAAAACCCATATCTCTTGGAAGAGATACTTATACTATGGGAAAGATAAGCTTTGAAGCTGTAGATGAGACTTGTGATATATTAAAAGGGTTTAAAAAGCTTATGAAGGAGTATGCTGTAAAAAATTATAAAGCAGTAGCTACTAGTGCTATTCGAGAGGCAAAAAATAGAGAATATATTGTAGATCAAATTAAATTAAAAACAGGATTACATATAGATGTCATTGATAATTCAGAAGAAAGATTTTTAACGTACAAAGCCATCAGAGAAAATCTAAAAGATCATGAGAGGTTAAGAAAAGAAGGGGTTTTAATTGTAGATATAGGATCTGGAAGTATAGAAATATCAGGGTATGAAGAGAACCTATTATTTACTCAGAATATAAAGCTTGGTTCTTTACGCCTGAGAGAGATCCTTTCTAGTATTGAAAGAAGGACATTAAACTTCCCAAGGATTTTAGAAGAATATATCCATAGTAATATTGATGGGTTAAAAAATTTATATTTTCATCAACCCTTTTCAAATTTTATTGCATTAGGTGGAGAAATCAAAATTATTCATCAATTATGTAATGAAGAAGAAAATCTTAACTATATCAAAAAAGAAGACTTTGAAAGGGTTTATGAAACAATCTTACATAAACCAGTACATAGAATTGCAGAAGAGCATGATATATCTTACCAAAGAGCAGATGTTTTAGTGCCGTCTATGATCATATTTAAAAAATTTTTAGATATGACAAAAGGAGATAGAATACATGTACCTCTTGTGTCTTTAAGAGATGGAATCGTTTCTGATTTAGTAGATCAAAGATATAGAACAAAGAGAAGTGTAGATTTTCATAAGGATATTGTATCGTTGGCAAGAAATTTAGCTAAGAGATATTTATATGATCAGTTACATGCTGAAGATGTAGAGAATAAAGCTACCGTACTATTTGATACCTTACAAAATTTACATGGATTAGGAGAAGAAGAAAGACTTTTATTAAGACTATCAGCCATTCTTCATGATATAGGGAAATTTATAAATAGTCGGGAGCATTATAAAAATTCTTATAAAATCATTAAAGGATCGAACTTTATAGGAATCTCTAAAGAAAAATTAGAGATTATTGCAAATGTAGCACGATATCATAGTCGTTTATCTCCAGCTTATAGTCATAAAAGCTTTTCAAGCTTAAGTGAAAAGAATAGAGTCATAGTAGCTAAGCTTGTAGCTATTATTCGATTAGCTGATGGATTAGACAAAAGCCACAAGCAAAAAATAAAAGATATGAAAGTAATAGTAAAAGAAAAAGAAGTATTGATTGAAGGAACTACTACAAAGAATATATTGCTAGAGGAATGGACCTTTACTTTGAAATCAGAATTTTTTCAAGAAGTGTTTGGGGTAAAACCTATTCTTAAAGTAAAAAGGAAGATGATCAATGAATTTTAAACAACCAGAATATTTTATTAATAGAGAATTAAGTTGGCTTGCCTTTAATGAAAGAGTTCTTGAAGAAGCTAGAGATAGAAAAAATCCTCTTTTTGATAGAGTTAAGTTTTTATCTATAGTTAGTTCTAATCTAGATGAATTTTTTATGGTTCGTGTAGCAGGACTTAAGGATCAAGTGAATGTAGGCTTTGGAAAGTTGGACCCAGCAGGTCTCACTCCAAAGCAACAGTTAAAAAATATATCCGTAAAAGCACATAAAATGGTGTATAGGCAATATTCTTGCTTTAATAGAGCATTAACAATAGGGCTTAAGAAAAAGGGTATAGGATTTATTAAGGAAAAAGATTTAACGATGGAGCAGGCAATTTTTTTAGAAGAATATTTTATGAATGATGTCTATCCTGTTTTAACACCTATGGCAGTAGACTCTAGCAGACCTTTTCCCCTTATTTTCAATAAAAGCTTAAATATTGCTGTTTTAATTGAGAATAGAAAAGAAGAGAAAAATTTTATGTTCGCGACAGTTCAAGTTCCTTCTGTACTATCTAGAATTATTCATTTGCCAAGCAAAGAGAATAAGACATATATATTGTTAGAAGAAGTGATTAAAATGTATATAGAAAAGTTATTTGCAGGACATAAAATTATTAGTGCTTCTCCTTATAGGATTACAAGGAATGCAGACTTAGGAATAGAGGAAGAGGAAGCGGAGGATTTATTGATTGAGATTGAAAGATCATTGAAAAAAAGAAGATGGGGAGCAGCTATACGATTAGAAGTAGATCAAGACATGGATTCTCGTCTGATCCATATTCTAAAGGATGCGTTAGAGATCCATCATAAGGATATTTATACGATTGATGGGCCTTTAGATTTAACATTTTTAATGAAAATCTATGGTCTTAAAGGATATGAGCATTTAAAATATCCCACATACATAAGTCAAATACCAAAGGATTTATTAGGAAAAGAAGATTTGTTTGAAGCTATTAGAGAGAGGGATATTTTCTTGCATCATCCCTATGAATCCTTTGAACCAGTAGTTCACTTTATAGAAAAAGCAGCAAAAGACCCGGATGTTTTAGCCATCAAACAAACCCTTTATCGAGTGAGTGGAGATTCTCCAATTGTTAAGGCTTTAGCAGAAGCTGCTGAAAGAGGAAAACAGATTACTGTATTATTAGAAGTAAAGGCAAGATTTGATGAAGAGAATAACATTCAATGGGCAAAGAGGCTAGAAAAAGCTGGGTGTCATGTGATTTATGGATTAGTAGGATTAAAAACCCATTGTAAGATTATTTTAGTAGTAAGAAGAGAAGCTACAGGAATCAGAAGATATGTTCATTTAGGAACAGGAAATTATAATGATGTGACTGCTAAATTTTATACGGATATGGGTCTTTTCACAGCAGATGAATATTATGGTGCAGATGCATCTTCCCTATTTAATATGCTTTCAGGATATTCAGAACCCAATAGATGGTACAAGCTAGAAGCCGCACCTATAGGGCTTAGAAAAAAATTCATTAAATTGATTGAAAATGAAATGAAAAATGTATTAGAAGGAAAAGAAGGAAAAATTATTGCAAAAATGAATTCATTAGTAGACAAAGAAATCATTATCGCCTTATACAAGGCAAGCATGGCAGGGGTAAAGATTGATTTAATTGTAAGAGGGATTTGTTGCTTAAGACCGAAAACTCATCCAATCAGTGAGAATATTACTGTGCGAAGTATTATAGGAAAGTATCTAGAGCATAGTAGGATCTATTATTTTTATAATAATGGAGATGAAAAAGTTTTTCTATCTAGTGCAGATTGGATGACTAGAAATCTTGATAGAAGAGTAGAATTATTGTTCCCTATAGAAGATAAGAGAATTAATAAAAGGGTCATTAAAATTTTAAAAACTATGTTAAGGGATGGGGTAAAAGCAAGGATTTTAAATAATAATGGAGTTTATAAAAAAATAGAAAAGAAAGAGGTCTGCTTAAATACTCAAGACTATTTTAGTCAAGTGGCTAGAGAGGAAGGACAAAAATATCATCAAGAGAAGAAAGAACCTGTTTTTGAACCAGCTTCTTCAGACCAATATAGAAAGGAGGAGAAATATGAGTAAGAAATTTGCTATTATTGACTTAGGCTCTAACTCGGTACGAATGATTATTGTAAAAATTTATGGAAATGGTATCTATAAGCTCATAGAAGAAGTAAAGGAAATGGTTAGATTAAGTGAGAAAATGGGAGAAGAAAGGATATTAAAGCAAGAACCTATAGATCGAACAATTTATGCATTAAAGCTCTTTAAAAGCTTGATAAGAGCACATAAAGCAAATGAGACCTTTTGTATTGCAACAGGAGCTGTAAGAAGTGCAAAAAATCAAAAGGAGTTTTTGCAAAAAGTAAAAGAAGAAACAGGGTTTATTTTCGACGTGATCTCAGGAGAATCAGAAGGGTATTATGATTATTTAGGGGTCATGAATACTATTCATGTTAGTGATTGTATAATTATTGATATAGGAGGGGCTAGCACAGAGCTTGTGTGGGTAGAAAATAGAAAATTAAAAGAAGTAGTAAGTATCCCCTTTGGCGCAGTTCTTTTAACAGAGAAATTTATAGGGAAAAATAAATATAATCTAGAAAAATTAGAAAAACTAGAAAAGTTTATGCTAAACAAGCTAGAAAATATAAGTTGGCTTAAAAAAGTAAATTATTTACCTATAGTAGGGGTAGGAGGATCTATCAGAACATTAGCAAAGGTTCATAGAAAGAAAATACACTTTCCTATTCAGAAGATCCATAACTATCAAATGAATCATGAAGAAGTAACGTCCATATATAATATGGTAACAACATGCAAGCCTAAAGATAGAAGAAATATTCCTGGAATAAAAAAGGAAAGAGCAGATATTATTGTAGGAGGATTAGCACCTGCAAAAGTATTGATGGACTATATAAAGGCAAAGGAATTGATTATTAGTGGAAATGGATTAAGAGAAGGTGTATTTTTTAAAAACTATTTAAGCAACAGAGGATATAAAGAAAATGTTGTAGAGGATGTATTAAAAAGTCGTGTTGAAAATATTATGAAAAGATATGATACAAATATGGAGCATAGCTATCAAGTACAAAGGTTAGCATTATGTTTATTTGATGAAATAAAAGAGATTCATAAGCTAGGGGATTGGGAAAGAAAGTTATTAGCTGTGAGTGCTCTTCTTCATGATATAGGTGTTTATGTAGATTATTACAATCATCATCAGCATGGATTTTATTTAGTATTAAATTCTAGAATTTATGGACTAACGAATAAAGAATTATTGATCTGTGCATTTTTAGTAGGGATGCATAGAAATATTGAATTTAAAGGGAATTGGAAGGAATACCATAAGCTATTAGATAAAAAAGATTATGAAAAGATAAAGAAATTAAGCTTATTCTTAAGAATGAGTGAAATGCTAGATCGAAATGAATATGGAAGCGTGAAAGATTTAAAGTGTCATATTACAGAGGATAGGGTGAAAATTTTATTAAAAACTGATAAGAAGGTAGAGCTAGAAGTATCAGCAGCAATGAAAAGTGAAAAGGATTTTCAAAAATGCTTTAAGAAAGAAATGTGTATTATACAAGAAGCGTGATGATGTTATAGATTTTTTTATGATTGAATTTAGGATGAGTTTAAAAGATCCCCGTAGATAAAACTTTTATTTACGAGTATTTTTTTATAAACTTTAAAAATTAAAAAATTCCCAATATTCTTTTCAAAATAAAGGTTTTTATGTATAATATAGATAAAGATGCAGAATGCAGTCGAAAAATAGGGAATAGAGTATAAATAGCTTAGAAAGGGGGGCTATATTTATGGAATATGTAAGAAAATTAATGGATAGAAGAGAGGTATTGATGGATAAATATATTATTTTTCTTCAAAAGGCAAGCTTAACAGAAGAAGAATTAAAAGATAAAAGAAGGATCAATAAGGAAATCATTCATCTGGATTTTGAAATTGAAAAAGCAAAAAAAGAAGTACAGATGATCTAAAAACCTGAGTTTTACTCAGGTTTTTTTTCTTCATCTGTTTCTTCATATATAACTTCTTGTTCAATGGAGGATTCCTCTTGGGTGATTGTTTCGGAAGGGAGATCTTTTATTGTGATTTCTTCTAATGTTAAGAGAGTTAACTTATTTCCACAATTAGAGCAATATTTTGCATGCTCCTCTACTTCATAGCCACATTGTTCACATTTTATGATTCCTTTTAGAGATTCAATCTTAAGCTCTGATTGGGCGATTCTTTCGAGAGTCGTTTTGATTTCTATAAGTGCTGAAGAAACATCTTCATCGAGCTTTATATCTGGATTTTTCTCAAAGGAAGCATACATGGTTTTGCCTAAATCATAATAGAGCCCATCAATTTTAGATAAATCCTTTGATAAATTAATTTTTAACTTTGTAAGCTCTGTTACATCAGAGGATATTTCTTTAATAGCTTTTGTGCTATCAAGCATTCCTTGTTTCATTTTGTTTAAAATATTCATATTGTAAATCCTCCTTAAAATTATATTTATTAAATAGATATTTTTGTAGGGAGCTATTCATTCCTATAAAATAAAATTAATTTAAAAAATCTCTTCCCTAAAAGTAGTAGGAAAGAGATTTTTTTAGAGGTTATGCTTCGCCTTTAATATCGTTTTCCTGATGGTTCTCAGGTAATTTTTCCATTGTAAGACCAGTGAAGCCATAGAACATGGATATTAATGGATTAATCCAGTTTAATATAGCATATGGTGCATATGCAAAAGGATGTACCATCAATGTAGTATACATGAAGTTACCACAAGTATTCCAAGGAATGAAAGGTGAAGTGATGGTACCGAAGTCTTCAAGACATCTAGAAAGGTTCTTTGGATGAAGCCCTTTTTCTTCATAAGCTTCTTTAAACATTCTTCCAGGAAGAACAATAGACATATATTGATCTCCTGTTGTAAGGTTACAGAAAACACAAGTTAAGAATGTAGTAACAACTAAAGAACCTCTTGATTTTGCAACCTTTAACATTTTTTCCACGATTACATGAAGCATTCCTGTTCTTTCTAATGTTCCACCAAAGGACATAGCAAGTAAGATCAAGGATACGGTCCATAGCATACTATCTAATCCACCACGAGATAATAAACTATCAATTGCTTCTACTCCTGTTGCTGATTCATATCCGTAATGAGCAGCACCGATAATATCAGTCATGCCTGCACCTTGGAAAAGATAAGCAAACAAACCACCAAGAACAGTTCCACCAATAAGTCCTGGAAGAGCAGGAACTTTAAATATTACCATTGCAATAACTAGAAGTGGAGGGATTAATAATAATGGACTAAGATGGAAAGTTCCACTTAAAGTATCTAAGAATGTATTAATTAAACCAGTATCAAGTTCTTTACCAGCATATTTAAAGCCTAATATTCCGAAGAAGATACAGGAAATAATTAAACTGGGACCTGTTGTATAGACCATGTGCTTGATATGATCAAATAGATTTGTACCAGCCATGGCAGGAGCTAAGTTAGTAGTATCAGAAAGGGGTGACATCTTATCACCAAAGTAAGCACCAGAGATAATTGCACCTGCAACTATAGGAGCTGGAATACCAAGACCTGCACCTACTCCAAGAAGTGCAATACCTACTGTACCAGCAGTAGTCCAAGAACTTCCTGTTGCAAGAGATACGATGGAACAAATAAGACAAGTTGCGATTAAGAAGATTCCTGGAGAAATGATTTTTAATCCATAATAAATCATTGTAGGAACAACACCAGATAAAATCCAAGTACCGATGATACAACCAATAACCATAAGAATAAGTACGGATTGCATGGACATTTTAATCGTTTCAAGAATTCCTTCTTCAATATACTCCCATTTGTAGCCAGCTCTTACAGCAACAATCGTTGCAAAGGCTGTTGATGCTAGAATGGCCATATGAGGATCTCCACCAAAAATCTTTAAAGTACTAATAAGTGCAACGATTAAAAAAGCTATAACAAGTAGAGCCTCTAAAAATGTGACTTTCCTTTTGTCATTCATTTCATATTCCTCCCTTAGATCATTAAAAATGTAAAATATTTCAAGGACATAATTAGTATACCATGAAATAAGAAAGAAAACAATAAATATTTGGAATTGTCAGAATAAAACATCTTATCAAAACTATTCCGTCATGTTGAAAAAGCTACATTTTGTAGGATTTTGCAGAATGAATCTTTACTATAAAAAAATAAATTTAAAACAAATTGACAAAACTAAAAACATATGCTAAGATACGAGAAAATAAAATATTTGTTGTGTCTTAGAGGTTGCGGTGGATCAATAGTACTATGCAGGAAGGATAGGAAACTGATGAGAGCATAGGAAAGGGAACATCGCCGAAATATATAGACTTACCTAGATCTATATGTTGGGGTCGTATTGAATAAATATGAAACTGTCATTGATAAATTACCCAGTTTATCAGTGAGGGGCTATTTCACACAGGGTGAAAGTTTCATTCTGCTGAGGATAACAGCTGAGAGTACTTTTACTCTTGGCTGTTTTTGTGTTTTCTAAGATACAATCATGACAGAAGTGATTGGAGGAGGAAGAAATGATTGTAGTACAGAAATATGGAGGTACATCCGTAGGGAGCATTGAGAAAATTAAAACTGTAGCAAAAAGGGTGGTAGAAAGAAAAAATAGAGGAGATGGTGTAGTAGTTGTTGTATCTGCTATGGGAAAAAGCACAGATCAATTGATTGATATGGCAAAACAATTATCAGATACACCTAGAAGACGGGAACTAGATATGCTTATGTCTACTGGGGAACAGGTTTCTATATCTTTATTATCTATAGCCCTTAATGAAATGGGATATGAATCTATAGCCCTTACAGGTTTTCAAGCGGGTATAGAAACAGATGGTTATCATACAAAAGGAAAAATTCAAGATATTGATATAGAAAAGGTGAAAAATTATTTAGATAAAGGAAAAATAGTTGTTGTTGCAGGCTTTCAGGGAATGAATGAAAATGGAGATATTATGACATTAGGAAGAGGAGGATCAGATACAACAGCAGTAGCCTTGGCTGCAAAGCTAGAATGTGTTTGTGAAATATATACAGATGTAGATGGTATTTATACAATTGATCCAAGATTATTTCCTACTGCTAGAAAGCTGGATACCATTAGCTATGAAGAAATGATGGAAATGGCTAGCTTAGGGGCTGGCGTTATGGAGACAAGAGCTGTGGAGATTGGACAAAAATTTAACGTGCCTATTTATGTTGCACTCAGTAATGAAGAATGGCCAGGAACTTATATAAAGGAGTTTGATGGAACTATGGAAAGCAAAGTAATTACAGGTTTATCAGCGAGTGACAAGGATTTGATGGTAACGATTAATCATGTACCCTATAATAGTAAAAATATATCTAAGGTTTTTGGAGCTTTGGCGAATAAGGATATTAATATAGATATGATTAGTCAAACTGCTCCTTATCATGGAAAAGTAAATGTATCTTTTACAGCACCTAAAACAGATGAAGACGTTATTTTGAATATTGCGAAAGATTTGAAAAATGAATTTAAAGCTATTGAAATAGATATAGAAAGAGATATTACAAAGTTATCGGTTGTGGGAATCGGTATGAGAAGTCAATCAGGTGTTGCGGCGAAAACCTTTGAAATACTTGCTAAAAATGATATAGGGTTTAAGCAAGTTACTACCTCTGAGATTCGAATATCTTATACAATTAATACAGAAGATACAACAAAAGCTGTTGAGGCAATTGCAAGAGAATTTAATTTATAATAATAAGTTACTTAAGGAAAAGCCTTAACTAACTATTATTTTGCAGAATATTCTTTGATAAAAAAAGAATATAGTATTTTGTTAAAGATTTATCAAAAAAAGGGTTTCTATTTTCCAATATTAGGTGTATAATCGGAAATAGAGAAAAGCAATATAGGAGGTGCAGAAATGAATTACGAATTTATTCAAATGGAACAGAATGAAAGAATTGCTGTTTTAAAATTAAATAGACCAAAAGCGTTAAATGCATTAAATTCTGCGGTCTTAAAAGAAATAGAATGTGCTATAGATCATTTAGATACAGATGCAAATGTAGATGTAATCATCATTACAGGAGAAGGAAAAGCTTTTGTTGCTGGAGCAGATATTACAGAAATGAAGGACTTAGGTGCAGAAGAAGGTAGATTGTTTGGAAATCTTGGACAGAGAGTATTTAGAAAAATTGAAAAGATGGAAAAACCAGTAATAGCAGCAGTAAATGGTTTTGCTTTAGGTGGTGGCTGTGAACTTGCAATGTGCTGTGATATGCGTATTGCCAGTGAAAAGGCAAAATTTGGTCAACCTGAAGTGGGCTTAGGAATTATCCCAGGATTTTCTGGAACTCAGAGACTTCCAAGAATTGTAGGAACTGCTAAAGCTAAGGAATTAATTTTCACAGGAGATATTATCAAAGCAGAAGAAGCTGAGAGAATTGGTCTTGTAAATAAAGTGGTAGCGCCTGAAGAATTAATGGGTGCAACGATGGATTTAGCAAAGAGAATTACTAAGAATGCTCAAAAGGCTGTAAGATATTCAAATCTTGCAATCAATAGAGGTTTTGAGACAGATATTGAAACAGGTATTGAAATAGAAGGAAGCTTATTTGGATTATGCTTTGCTACAAAGGATCAAAAGGAAGGTATGACTGCCTTTGTAGAAAAAAGAAAAGCTGAATTTAAAGGTGAATAATATAGTTTTATAATAAATATTTACATAGAGGGGGTCCTTTTTATGAAAAAAATTGGTGTATTAGGAACAGGAACAATGGGTGCTGGAATTATCCAAATTTTTGCACAAAATGGTTGTGATGTTTACATGAG
Source organism: Marinisporobacter sp. (assembly GCA_025210395.1). Classification (GTDB taxonomy): domain Bacteria; phylum Bacillota; class Clostridia; order Peptostreptococcales; family Thermotaleaceae; genus Crassaminicella. The sequence continues at coordinate 14,070 of JAOARV010000066.1, read as the reverse complement.
AGCTAGAAGAGAGGAATCTGTAGACAGAGGAATTAAAACCGTTACAAAAAACTTAGATAGAAGCGTTAAAAAAGGTAAAATGACAGAAGAACAAAAAGAAGAGGTTTTATCAAGAATTCATGGTTCTACAGAGCTTGAAATTATTAAAGATTGTGATTTAATTATCGAAGCTGCTACAGAAAATATGGAAGCAAAGAAAAAATTATTTGCTGAAATTGATGAGCTTGTTAGACCAGAAGTAATATTAGCTACAAATACTTCTTCTTTATCTATTACTGAAATTGCAGCAGCAACAAATAGACCAGATAAAGTGATTGGTATGCACTTTTTCAATCCAGTACCAGTAATGAAGCTTGTGGAGATTATTAAAGGTCTTACAACATCAGAAGAAACAAAAGCTGCTATCATAGAGCTTACAAACAAAATAGGAAAAACTCCAGTAGAAGTTGAAGAAGCACCAGGCTTTGTTGTAAACAGAATATTAATTCCAATGATTAATGAAGCTATTGGTATTTTAGCTGATGGTGTTGCAAAGGCTGAAGATATTGATGAAGCAATGAAGCTAGGGGCAAATCATCCAATTGGACCTTTAGCTTTAGCAGACCTTATTGGTAATGATGTAAACTTAGCAATCATGGAAGTACTATATAACGAATTTGGTGATTCTAAATATAGACCCCATCCACTACTTAGAAAAATGGTTAGAGCTAATCTACTAGGTAGAAAAACAGGTAAAGGATTCTATGATTATAGTAAATAAGACGTTTTAAGCTCCCTTCACGGGAGCTTTTTATTTGCGATTCAGGGGGATTTGTAATATAATTTTAAATTAGGAAATACAATGGTTATGATACAATGATTTTAGGAAGACCTCTGAAAGGAGAATAGCATGAAAACTTTTCTAAAAATATTTGCAATCGCTTTTTTATGCTTTATTGTAGCAATAGGAGCAGGTTGGTGGGCATTTTCTAATTTTTATAATGAGCCTACAGATGTAGTAGTAAGTGACGAAGGAAAAAATGATCATGTTGAAATTGTAGATAGTAATGGAAAGGAAGAGGTGAAAGAGGAACAAGAAGAGAAAAGCGAATTAGAAAAATTGATTGAAAATAGCAAAAGGGTAAATGTTTTATTATTAGGAATGGAAGGAGCAAGAACAGACACAATTGTTTTTGCAAGCTTTGATGCTAAAAGTAAAAATGTAGATTTAATATCTATACCAAGGGATACTTATTATGCGAGAAAAGGGCATAATACTCCTGAGAAAAAGAAAATAAATGCAGCTTATGGAGATGACGGCGTAGAGGGAACTATGAGTGCGGTTGGTGATGTACTAGGAGGAGTACCTATTCATCATTATGTGAAGGTCACTTATTCAGGAGTAGAAAGAATTGTGAATTCCTTAGGTGGGGTAAAGGTAAATATTCCTATGAATATGGATTATGATGATAATTATGCGAAGCCCCCCCTCCATATACACCTTAAAAAGGGAACTCAAGTCCTTGATGGAAAACACGCCATACAATTTTTAAGATTTAGAAAAAGCAATAATGGAGGCGGATATCCAGATGGAGATTTAGGACGTATAAAAGCACAACAGCAATTTATGAAAGCAGCAATGGGAAAAGCTTTAGGATTTAGACTTCCAGTTGTTGCAAATACTGTGTTTAAGTATGTAAAAACAGATATGGATTTATCGGATATAGGAGCTTTAGCTAAAAATGCTATAGGCATGGAGATGGAAAATTTAAAAGCATATTCTCTTCCAGGTAAAGCTACAAATCAAAATCATTTATCTTATTTTTTATATGATGGAGAAGAAATAGAAAAATTAATCAAGGAAATATATAGTAGATAAAAGCTGTAAAAGAGATAAAATGTGATAATTTGGAAATAATAAATTATAAGAACCGAAAGGATTTTATTCATAGAATGTAGAATAATTACTTTGATATCACAAATAGGAGTGAAATCAAATGAAAAAAACAAATGTAGGAGTTATTGTAGGCATATTGGTTTTGATTGCTGTAATTAGTGGTGCAGTTACTTCTTTTATGCTAGCGAAGCAAAAAAATGAGGAATCATTAAAAGAAAAAATGACAGAGCAAGCTGAAGAAGAAAAAAAAGAAAAAACTGTTATGGATATGGGAGAAATATTAGATGGAGTAGAGGAAATATATGTAGAATCTTATTTAGGAGCAAGCCATATTGTGGAAATTAATGATACCAATTTAAAGCAAATCCTTGTGCAGTTAAAAAGTTTAGATTTAAATTTGTTGATGAAATCAGAGGAAGTAATAGAAGATGTAGAAGCATACAACCGTTGCTTGTATGGGATTCATATTAAGAACAAAAATATGAAGGTAAAAATAAATGAAAAATATGTAATCGTTGAGGATATGCAAGGTGGAACGCAGTTTTTTGAAGGAAATGAAGAACAATTAAAAAATTTAAATGAAGTATTAAAATCTATTTATATGGATCAATATGAATCTAGTGAATTATTTACAAATGTTAAAATGGTATACATTGAAGCTAAGGATGAAGAACAACAATGGATACTAAATGAAGAAAGCATACAAGAATTATTAGGAAATATAAAATTTATTGCTCCTGTAGATGGAAAGGAAATGACAGATCTGCCAAATAGTTATCCCAATTATGTGATTACTATAGAAACAGAAGATAAAAAGTATACCATTCAAATAATTAATCAAGAGATTCTTAATATGGACACATCTGATAGCTTTGTATATTATCAATATGATAGCCATCTGTGGAATTATCTTCATGAGAAATATGGTGTGACCTTTAGGGAAGAAACAAATGATTTTAAATATCTACTAAAAAGCACAAAAGTTATTGTAGATGATATGGAGAATCAATTTGACTTTGAAGATGACACCTATTATAATGTGGAATTACCAAGATGGTTGATGAAAGCAAATACGAAACAAGTTAAAGAAATCCCTAATAATGAATCTTTGAAGTATAGTATAAAATTCATGGTAGATGAAGAGACAATAGAAGTAAAAATATATGAAAATTATATAGTCTACAAAGGGAAAATTTATCGTAGTGAAAAAATTAATGAAGTTATAAAAGGTTCATTAAGTGTATAAAATAAAAGGTTAAGGATGATTCCTTAACCTTTTTGGTTTAAAAATATTTTTCCAACTTGGTAGATGTCTCCTGCTCCCATGGTTAGAATCAAGTCTTTAGGTTGTGCCTGGTTTTTTATGTATTCTGCGATTTTTTCAAAGCTATTCATATAAACAACATCTTTATTTTGTAATTTTATTTTTTCTACCAAATCTTTTGAATGAATTTCCCCAGTATCCTTTTCTCGTGCAGCATAAATATCTGAAATGATAATTTTATCAGCATCAGAAAAAGAAAGAGCAAAATCATTTAATAGTGCTTTTGTACGAGTATAAGTATGGGGCTGGAATATGCACCATAATTGATTGTGAGGTACATTTGTTGCAGCCTTTAGGGTTGCTTTTATTTCTGTAGGATGGTGGGCATAATCATCAACTACTGTGATGTCGCCTAACGTTCCTAGTAAATCAAATCTTCTATGTGTTCCGTGGAAAAGTTTAAGATTTTTGATGATCATTTCTACAGGAACCCCTAGGGTATGACAACAAGCAATAGCGGCTAATGCATTGTCTACATTATGTTTACCAGGAATATTCAATTCAAAAGTTCCTAGAGGGTTATTCTTATGGAATACATCAAAGTTTGCAAAGCCTTTTTCGTTAAATCTTATATTTTTTGTAAAGTAGTCACAAGTTTCAGTGGACCCGTAAGTGATAATAGGACAATCAACTTTAGAAAGGATCTTCTCAACATTTGGATCATCCTTAAAGGCAATGAGAAAACCGTCTTTAGGAATAAGCTTTGCAAATTCTATGAAGGTATTGATAATATGATCTAGGTCTTTAAAATAATCTAGATGATCTTCATCAATATTTAAAACCACACCAATATTTGGAAAGAATTTCAAAAAGCTTCCTACATATTCACAGGCTTCTGTAATAAAATATTCACGATTTCCTACCTTTACATTTCCTCCTATTTGGTCTAATTCCCCACCCACAAGGATTGTAGGATCAAAATCGCTGTATTCTAAGATCAGAGAAACCATACTAGTGGTTGTTGTTTTTCCATGTGTTCCTGAAATAGCAATGCTTTTGTTAAATTTTTTCATTAAGAGTCCTAGTATTTCAGCTCTTGAAACAATAGGGATATTTTTTTTCTTTGCTTTTAGCAGCTCTGGATGATCATTTTTTACAGCAGCTGTATAGACAACTAAATCACAATCAGGTAAGAAATTTTCATCATGTCCGATAGAAATAGTTGCACCTTTTTTTGAGAGTTTTTCAGTCATGCTTGAAGCTTTCATATCAGACCCAGATACCCTGTAGCCAAAGGTAAGGAGAACTTCAGCAATAGCGCTCATACTTATTCCACCAATACCAATAAAATGGATATGGTTTACATCATGTTTGTCTAAATCAAAATCAATCATAAATATTTCTCCTCCAATAAAAAATGAATTTCTTTTATTATTACCATATTCATACAAACCTATAGATATTTCTCAAAAATGAAAAGGACAAAATAAAAAATATAGTGAAATTATACCATAAAAATTTTTAGGAGAAAGGAAAAAAGAAAAAATACTGGTTGAATAATTTTATAATACCGAATAAAATTATATACAAACAATAAAAATATTCGGATAGGGAGCGTAAAAAAGATGAAAATAAAAAGAAATGGAAGAATTGGAGCTTTGATTAAAATTCTTAATGATCATCCAAATAAAATTTTTACTTTAAATTATTTTACAAATAAATTTAATGCAGCAAAATCAAGTATTAGCGAAGATATTGTTGTGGCAAAAAAGTTGATGGAAGATTTGAAATTAGGGAAAATAGAAACAATATCAGGGGCTGCAGGGGGGGTAAAATATATTCCCTTAGTCAGTAAAGAAGATACAAAAGAGATATTAGAGAATGTATGCGAGAAACTTGCAGAGACAAATAGAATTATTCCAGGAGACTTTCTTTATATGGCAGATGTTATTTATGATCCAATAATTGTTAAAAAATTAGGAGAAATATTTGCTACTCAGTTTGTAGAAAAAAAGATAGATTATGTAGTAACTGTTGAGACAAAAGGAATTCCTATAGCTCTTATGACAGCTAATGCACTCAATGTACCGCTTATTATTTTAAGGCGAGATAGTAAAGTTACAGAAGGATCTACTGTAAGTATCAATTATTTATCAGGATCAACAGGGAAGATCCAGACCATGTCTATTTCTAAAAGAGCCATTAAGACACGGGCAAATGTCATCATTATTGATGATTTTATGAAAGCTGGTGGAACGGCAAAAGGAATGATAGATATGATGAAGGAATTTGAAGCAGATGTAGTGGGAATAGGTGTTGTAATTGCAACAAAAGAGCCTGAGGAAAAAGTAGTGAAGGATTATGTGCCGTTACTTATATTAGATCAAGTAGATGAGAAGAATAAAATTATCAATATTTATGCAAATGAACGATTAATATAAAAAATTCTAAATTTTTGAAAAATAAAAGAAGGAAATTTAGAAAATTTGGAGAATATGTTATTCAACTCGTAAGTTGAGACTCAGGAAGGTGGTGAGAATATGGAGGTTACTGATGTACGTGTACGTAAAATCAGTGATGAAGGAAAGATGAAAGCTATAGTATCAGTAACTTTTGACAACGAATTTGTGGTCCACGATATAAAAATTATTGAGGGACAAAATGGGTTGTTTATTGCTATGCCTAGTAGAAAGATAGGAGAAGGAGACTTTAGAGATATTGCCCATCCTATTAACTCAGAAACTAGGGCCAAACTTCAAGGACACATATTTACCGAATATGAAAAGGTGAAAAACAAGGAAGAATAAGAACTATATTAATTAAATAAGGGAAAAGCCCTTTTGGACATAGAATGATCCAAAGGGCTTTTCTTTTTTTTTGAGTTCTTTTAGTCTGTTAAAAAAAATGATATACTAAATGACGGATAATGATATATTTTATAATAAACAAAAATTGTCGTAATAGATAGAAAAAAAATTAATTTTGCAACCAATCATTAAAAAAATCATGTATAATAAGGAGTGGTATAGATGAATAATATTTCGGCTGTTATATTAGCGGCAGGAGCGGGAACAAGAATGAAGTCAAAACTCCCAAAAGTTTTACATGCTGTTTGTGGGAAACCCATGGTAGAGCATATTATTGACGCAGCAGAAGAAGTAAACGTTCATAAAAGTATTGTAGTAATTGGACATAAAGGAGAAGAAGTAAAGAAAGCTATTAAACATAGAGGGGTAGATTTTGCCCTTCAAAAAGAACAATTAGGAACTGGCCATGCAGTCATGCAGGCAGAGAATTTCCTTAAAGATGAAGGGGTTGTGTTACTTTTATGTGGAGATACGCCTCTAATCAAAGGAGATACCTTAAAGGCTTTAATAGATTTTCATAGAGAAGGCAATTTTCAAGGAACTATTTTGACAGCAGATTTTGAAAATCCTAAAGGCTATGGGAGAATTGTTCGAAATGAAGAAGGAAATGTAGTAAAAATTGTAGAAGAAAAAGATGCAAGTGAACAAGAAAAAAGGATTACAGAAATAAATTCAGGCATGTTTTGCTATGATTCAAAATTATTAAAAGAAGCCCTCAAAAAAATTACAAATGATAATCAGCAACAGGAGTATTATATTACAGATGTGATTGAGATCTTAAGAAAAGAAGGACATAAAGTAGGTGCTTTTAAGACGGAAGACAAGGCAGAAATTATGGGGGTTAATTCAAGAGTCCAACTTACATGTGCTGAAGAGCTTATGAGAGAAAGAATTTTAATAAAACATATGGAAGATGGAGTAACGATTATTGATTCAAAAAATACCTATGTTGAAAAAAGTGTAAAAATTGGAATGGATACAATTCTTTATCCAGGAGTAATTCTTAAAGGAAATACTGAAATCGGTGAAGATTGTATCATAGGACATAATACGCGTATTGAGAATTCTATCATAAAGAATGAAGTACAAATTCAAAGTTCAACAATTATGAATAGTTCTGTAGATGAAGGCTGTACAATAGGACCTTATGCTTATTTGAGACCCAATAGCAAACTGGGAAAAAAAGTGAAAATTGGAGATTTTGTAGAAGTAAAGAATTCTATTATTGATGATGGATCAAAAGCATCTCATTTGGCTTATGTGGGAGATGCAGAAGTTGGAAAGAATGTGAATATAGGCTGTGGTGTGGTATTTGTCAATTATGATGGTAAAAATAAACATAAATCCATCGTTGAAGATAATTCCTTTGTAGGAAGCAATGTAAACTTAGTTGCTCCTGTTGTAGTAAGAAAGGGAGGCTATGTTGCAACTGGGTCTACAATTACAAAGGAAGTTCCAGAAGGAGCTTTATCTGTAGCAAGAGAAAGACAAAAGAATATAGCTGGCTGGGTAGAAAGAAAGGGCTTATTAAAAAAAGATTAATTTAGGGAGGAACAAAAATGAATATCAATGGACAAGAGATAAAGGTTTTTGCTGGAAATGCCAGTAAGGATTTAGCTCTTAAGATTTGTGAAAGCTTAGGTGTAACTTTAGGGGATGCTGAAGTAGGTTCTTTTAGTGATGGAGAGATTTCTGTAAATATTAAAGAAACTGTAAGAGGTGCAGACGTGTTTGTTGTACAGTCTACATGTGCACCTGTTGTAAATAGACACTTAATGGAACTATTAATCATGATAGATGCATTAAAGCGTGCTTCTGCTGGTAGAATAACAGCCGTTATACCATACTATGGATATGCAAGACAAGATAGAAAAGCAAAAGCAAGAGATCCAATTACTGCAAAGCTTGTAGCAGACCTTATTACTAGTGCAGGAGCAGATCGTGTTCTTACAATGGATTTGCATGCTGCACAAATTCAAGGATATTTCAATATTCCTGTAGATCACCTTTTAGGTGTTCCTATTTTAGCAAAATATTTTAAAAAGCTTGAGTTAGAAGATATAGTAGTGGTATCTCCTGACCTTGGAAGTGTTACAAGAGCTAGAAACTTTGCGAATATATTAGATGCACCGATTGCTATTATTGATAAAAGAAGACCAAAAGCAAATGTTTCAGAGGTTATGAATATTATTGGAGAGATAGAAGGTAAAAATGTTATCTTAGTAGATGATATGATTGACACAGCAGGAACTATCACCAATGGAGCAAAGGCATTAAAAGATTTTGGTGCTAAAGAAGTTTATGCTTGTTGTACTCACCCTGTGTTATCAGGTCCAGCTATAGAGAGAATAAAAGATTCTGTAATAAAAGAGCTTGTTGTATTAGATACGATCAAGTTAGCAGAAGAGAAAAAATTAGAGAATATAAAAAACCTATCTGTAGCAGATATTTTTGCAGAAGCTATTAGAAGAATCTATGAAAATAAATCTGTAAGTAAATTATTTGGTTAATAAAAGTGGAGAATTTCTCCACTTTTTTATATTTTTGATGAAGTGAGATTTCATCACATATCCATAAAGACAATCCTTTAGGATAGAGATTTTTAACCAGAGATATGAATAGTTAGGAGGATATATGATATAATAGTCTAGAAATTGTAAATGAAGAAAGGATGCATAATATGCTTGTAGTAGTTGGATTAGGAAACCCAGGAAAACAATACGAGGGAACAAGACATAATGTAGGATTTGATACAATTGATTATTTAGCAGATAAAAATAATATCAGTATGAATAAGGTGAAATACAAGGCAATAATAGGAGAAGGATTTATTGGACGTGAGAAGGTCATGCTAGTGAAGCCTCAGACCTATATGAATTTAAGTGGAAGAAGTGTTCGTGAAATTGTAAATTTTTATAAGCTTTCTATGGAAGATTTAATCATTATTTATGATGATATAGATACAGAGGTGGGGAAACTAAGAATTAGAAAAAAAGGAAGTGCAGGAACACATAATGGTATGAAATCTATTATTTATGAAATACAATCAGATAAATTTCCACGTGTAAGAATTGGTATTGGAAAGCCACAATATGGAAATCTTGCGGATTTTGTATTGGGTAAATTTTCAAAAGAAGATAGACCTTTTATCAATGAAAGTGTAAAAAGGTCAGGGGAAGCGGTAGAAACCTTAATCAGTGAGGGAATAGAGCTAGCCATGAATAGATATAATGGCTAATATAGAATTTTTCATAAAGAAGAGTAGGCCCAGGTATAGGATCTGGGCTTATAATGCTTTAATCAACTGAAGGGTGTGAATGATTTTGCAGGAAAATATATTGATCCAAGGCATTAAAAGCTTAAAAGCATATGAAGAATTAAAGATAAGCTTTGATAAAGGATTCAATCCTACTATGGTTCATGGCTTGATGGATTCTCAAATTCCGCATATGGTGTTTGCCATGCATAAGTCTTTGAAGAAACAATGCTTGATTATTACCTATAGTGAGTATCAAGCAAAAAGAATTTATGAAGATCTAGCGTTTTTTATAAAAGATAAAGTGTATTCTTATCCTGCCAAGGAATTGGTATTTCATCACTATGATGCTAAGAGTCAGCAAAGGGTTGAAGAAAGATTAAAGACGATGATTAAAATGGCAGAGGAAAAATCCTGTATAGTTGTAGCATCTATTGAAAGCTTACTTCATAAATTAATGCCAAAGGATGGGTTTAGTAAAAACTTTTTAACTATAAGGTATGGTGAAACCATAGATCTAAAAAAAATAATCGCTACTTTTGTTTCTCTAGGATATGAGCGAGTAGATATGGTTGAAGCCAAGGGCCAGTGTAGTGTTAGAGGAGGAATTATAGATTTTTTCCCTGTGACGAGTGAAAATCCTTATCGAATAGAGCTTTTTGATGATGAGATCGATTCTATTCGAACCTTTGACATTCATTCTCAGCTCTCGTTAGAAAAATTAAACGAAGTTTTAGTGACTCCTGCGCAAGAGGTATTATTAGAGAGTCATGAAAAGGAAGAAGCCATCAAAAAAATAAAGGTAGATTTTAAGAAGCATGAAAAGAAAATAAAAGGGGATGGGTATGATCGATTAAATGAAAAGATTTCCAATTTTATAGAGACACTCCAGATAGAAAATAATCCTCGAGGTTTTGAAAAGTATTTAAATTACTATTATGATCATTTAGAATTATTCATGGACTATTTAAAAAAAGATGCGATGATCTTTATAGATGAACCATCTCGGGTGAAAGAAAGGGCTCATACTGCATATAAAGAGCTTGAAGAAAGCTTTAAGGGGCTATTAGAAAAGGGAGAAGTTCTTCCAATGCAAATAGACCTTATTACAAGCTACGAAAACTTTTTATATGAGTTAAAGAAAAAACACATATTTGTATTAAGTAGCTTGCCTAAAAAGCATCCTCACTTTGATCCAAAACAGATTGTAAGTTTTTCTTCACGGATGGCACAATCTTTTCATGGGAAAATGGATATTTTTTCAAATGAATTAAAAACATATAAATATAGAGGATATAAAACTATTTTACTTTGTGAAACAGAAGAAAGAGGAAGACGGATAGAAGAAACCTTAAAAGAAAAAGGGATAGAAGCTAACTTTATAAAAGATATTTATCAACCTATTCAATCTGGACAGACTTTTATTATTGAGGGGCATTTAAATAAAGGCTTTGAGTATATTGGCAGTAAATTATTAGTCATTACAGAAGATGAAATCTTTGGAAAAGCCAAAAGAAAAAGGACAGCTAAAAAAAGAAAAGATGCTAGGCCGATTAAATCTTTTATAGATCTAAATATAGGAGACTATGTTGTTCATGAGAATCATGGTGTTGGAAAATATATAGGTGTAGAACAATTAAAGGTAGAGAAAGCCAAAAAAGATTATTTGAAGGTGAAATATTCAGGAGAAGATATATTGTATGTTCCCATTGAGCAGATGGATATGGTGCAAAAATATATTGGGTCTGATGCAGCCAATCCTAGATTAAATAAATTAGGGACTTCTGAATGGAAAAAGACAAAAGCAAAGGCAAAAGGATCTATTGTAGATATGGCAAAGGATTTACTCAAGCTAAGTGCCATTCGAAAGGAAAAAAAAGGATATACTTTTTCAAAAGATACTCCTTGGCAGAGTCAGTTTGAGGATCATTTTCCCTATGAAGAAACGCCAGACCAGATTCGATGTATAAAAGAATTAAAAGAAGATATGGAAAAATCCATTCCTATGGATCGACTCCTTTGCGGAGATGTTGGCTATGGAAAGACAGAGGTGGCTGTAAGAGGCGCTTTTAAATGTGTTATGGATGGAAAACAAGTAGCTTTTTTAGTACCTACAACGATTCTTGCACAGCAGCACTATAATACATTTATGAATAGATTTAGCCAGTTTCCTATTACAATAGAAATGCTAAGCAGATTTAAGACGGAAAAAGAGCAAGCTGAAATTATTAAAAAAATCAGAGCTGGAGCTGTAGATATTCTTATAGGGACTCATCGTTTAATATCGAAGGATATTGTTTTTAAAGACCTAGGACTTTTAATTATTGATGAAGAACAAAGATTTGGTGTACAGCATAAGGAAGCATTAAAGCATCTTCGGAAAAATGTAGACGTTTTAACGTTAACAGCAACACCTATTCCGAGAACCCTTCATATGTCCCTTATTGGACTTCGGGATATGAGTGTTATTGAAGATCCACCGGAAGAAAGATATCCAGTCCAAACTTATGTAATAGAATATAACGAAGAGATGATTAGAGATGCTATATTGAGAGAAATGGGACGGGGGGGTCAAATTTACTTTGTATTCAATAGAGTAAAAGGAATTCAGCAAATGGCATCAAAAATAAGAGAGCTTATTCCAGATGCAAGGGTGGCTGTAGGACATGGACAAATGAGTGAAAGACAATTAGAAAATATCATGATTGATTTTATGAATGGAGAGTATGATATATTAGTTTGTACAACGATCATAGAGACGGGTCTTGATATATCTAATGTGAATACCATTATTATATATGATGGGGACAAGATGGGGCTTTCTCAGCTTTATCAGTTAAGAGGTAGAGTGGGGAGATCTAATCGTTTAGCTTATGCTTATCTTACTTATCAAAAGGATAAGATCCTTACAGAGGTTGCAGAAAAAAGATTAAAGGCTATTAAGGAATTTACGGAGTTCGGATCAGGTTTTAAAATAGCTATGAGAGACCTTGAAATAAGAGGAGCAGGAAATCTTCTAGGAAGTCAACAGCATGGACATATGGCTGCTATTGGATATGATTTATACTGTAAGCTTTTAGAAGATACAGTAAGGGAAATGAAGGGAGAAGAAATACAAGAGGTGCCAGATACCTCTATAGAAATCAATGTAAACGCCTTTATTCCTGAAAAATATATTACAAATGAAAGTCATAAATTAGAAATATACAAAAAAATTGCAGCTATTCGAGATCAGCAAGATGTATATGATTTAGAAGAGGAAATAGAAGATCGATTTGGAAATATACCAGAAGCTGTAATGAATTTAATATCTATTGCATATATTAAAGCTATGGCACAAAAAGTAGGAATTGTCCATATTACAGAAACAGAGACCCATGCTAAATTTATTTTTGATGAAGCTAGCAGAATGAATCCTCTTATGATCAGCGAAGTCATTGGATTTTATGGAAGCAGAATTGATGTAAATGTAGGAAATAACCCTCATATAAGAATAAAATATTATTTTTATAATAAGAGATTGAAAGAAGTAAGAAAAGTTTTAGAAAAAATTAATAGTTTTAATAAAAATGAAATTCAGTTATAATAGACTTTAGGGAAAATATGTATATAGTAGGGAGAGGATCTTGTGAAATCTATAAGAACAAAAAGAAAAACTTTTTTTGCCATATTGTTATCCTTAACGCTTATTTTTGCATTAGGATGTACAAAGGAAAAAGTAAATGAAAAAGACATTGTAGCAAAGGTAGGAGACAAAGTTATTAGCAAAGATGTATATAACAAAAAATTGGCTTTTATCAAAAAAACAGTTGAGAGTCAGTATGGAGATAAGATTTGGAGTATGGATATGGGTGGAAAAACTTATCTTCAGATTGTACAAGAAAAGGTGCTTGATCAAATGATTGATGAACAAGCTATTATGGAGTATATGAAAAAAGAAAAAATCAAGGTAGATGATAAAGAAGTTGAAAAGCAGTATAAAGCTTATATGGATAGTATGAAGGGACAAGAGGCAGCAGAAAAGTTTTTAAAGGAATTGAAGGAATTAGGGATAGATGAAACCTTCTTAAAGGAGCAGATGAAAACAGATCTTTATGTAAGCAAATTTCAAGAAAATATTGTTAAAGGGTTAGATTTAACAGATGAAACATTAAAAAAATATTATGATGAGCATATAGAAGAGTACAAAACGGAGCAAGTAAAAGCAAGTCATATATTAGTAGAGAAAGAAGAAAAGGCAAAAGAGTTATTAAAAAAGGTAAAAAATGGAGAAGATTTTGCTAAACTTGCAAAAGAAAATTCTACATGTCCTTCAAAAGAAAAAGGAGGAGATTTAGGATATTTTGCAAGAGGTCAAATGGTACCAGAATTTGATCAAGTAGCTTTTTCTTTAAAAGTGGGAGAAGTAAGTGACGTAGTGAAAACACAATTTGGTTATCATATTATCAAGTTGATGGATAAAAAAGAAATTTTGAAATTCCAAGAGGTAAGAGAAGAAATTGAAAGAGGTATTGTTGAACCTGCTATAATGAGAAAAATGGATGAAGTGAAAAAATCAATAAAAGTTGAAAAGTTTTTAGAAAATATTAAATAAACCTGTGCTTAGCACAGGTTTATTTATTTTTTGAGCTAATTGGATAGCTATAGATTGTTTATTTATATATTAAATTTATGAGTATTCTTCTCATATCTCATATTCCGCTGAAGTATATAGAATTCCAGAATAATTAAAATGCTACTTTTTATGATGAACCACGGACATAGATGGTTTCAGGAATCTGAAGATGCCGAAGAACAGTCTTTACAT
>JAOARV010000065.1 GCA_025210395.1 Marinisporobacter sp. | reverse complement strand
CACTATGGTAGCTCATTATGTTAAAACTGCTGTTATAATTATTAAACCTTTTGTAGATTCCTATGATTACAAGCCTTCTAATGATTTATCAGCAGATGAAACTTATATAAAAGTAAAAGGCGTTAAAGGTTACATTTGGTTTATTATGGACACCGTTTCTAGATCGATCCTTGGTTATCAAGTTTCTAAAACTAGAGATGTTGGTCCATGTATTCTTGCTATGCGTATGGCTTTTGATAAATACAAAACCTTTCCTAATAAAGCTTTAAAGTTTATTGCTGATGGTTATAGCGCATATCCTTTAGCTGCTCAACAGTTTAAACTTGAGAAAAATTGGGATGTATCTATTACTCAAGTAATAGGTCTTGCCAATAATGATGCTGTTTCTAAAAAATTCCGTCCTTACAAGCAAATGATAGAACGGTTAAATCGTACATTTAAAGCTTCTTATCGTGTTACTTGTGGTTATGGAACTGATTCTGGCTCTTACTATGGTGTGAATTTATGGGTTGCTTATTATAACTTTTTACGTCCACACAAAATCTACAACTGGCAACGTCCTTTAAATCAAGTAGATATGCTAACTAAAGCTGATAATATGCCAGGAAAATGGCAATTATTAATCTATCTAGGTCAACAGACCATTTTAAAACAACAACAGTCATCGGTTCCTTAGAAATTATCTGTTTCTAGATTTTAAGCCTGAGGTAAATACCTAGCCATCCCAAAGGGATTTACCCTTTATGGCATCAATAAAATAATGCTACAATGCTGTGAATCTGACGGTGAACTTATTATTTGTTTCTGAGTTTCTCGCCGTCGGTAATAATTTCAGAGCATTATTTTGTTATGCTGTCAAGGGTGGCGGCAACTCATAATTAACTAATTTTTTACAACTCAAAAGTGTTTTTATTGCCCAATTTTTTTATTCTGTTTTTTCATACGCTACTTTACACTACCGAATTTGGTTAACATTATTAAATAGAACTTCTTCTAGCTTATTAGCTAGAATTTTAAATTCAAATTTTCTAGCTAGTTTTAAGGCATTTTGAGTATATACATGGTATTCTTCTTCAGGCATATTATAAAATTTTAATATTCCATCTGCCAAAGCTTCTGGTGACTCATTTACAGTAGTCATTCCACATTTATCAACATTTAAAATATTATGATATTTTCTATTTGATAAAATAGGTTTTCCAGATGCTAAATACTCAAAAAATTTATTTTGACTAAATCCATATTTATACTGTATACTATTTTTCCCTGTTGTAATATTCAATTGCCCACTTTTTAAAATAAATGGTATATATTTTTTTTCTACTCTACCTTTAAATATAACATTACTAATTTGATTTTTGATTACATATTCTTCCAACTCCTTCTTTTTAGGACCATCCCCATAAAGAAGGAATTTAATGTTATTATAACTTTTTCCATTTAATATTTCTGCTGTTTTAATTATTTTATCTACCATATTAGCTTCGCCAATTGCTCCTGCATATATGACTTTAAAATTTTTATCTTCTAATAAATCATCTTCTACTGTATATTCTTTTGAATTTCTTTTGAATACTTCTAAGTCTACCCCATTATTAATATAATAAATTTTGTTTAGATCAACTTTATTTTCCCATCCTTTATCTTTTATATACTCCTTTCCACCTTCCATTGTAAATATTAATCGATCTGCTTTTATATATATCCATTTTTCTAATTCGTAAAGAATTTTTGTAATAAATTGCTTTTCTCTTATTTTCCCCATTCCAACAAATGTTAGTGGCCATAAATCTCTAATCTCTATGACACACGATACTCTATATTTTTTGGCTATTAAAATAGCAGAAATACAAGTTAATAAGTGTGGTGAAGATGCATATATCACATCAGGAAAATTTTCATTTGAAGTGATTTCTTTTGTAATTCTTAACAGTCTAAAAGCATAATCTAACATGTTTAATGCTCTTTTTTTCCCATTTCCATAATAATCTCTTGCTTTAACATATACAAAAGATAGCCCATCAACTTTTTTTTCAATAAATTTCTTTTTATCTTTTATAAAATTAATATTGGTGTTGTGCACTGTACTAGCTGTAAACAATTTTACTTTATAACCTTTTTTTACTAGTTCTTTTGCAAAAGTATAATGCCTTGTATATTTTCCAGTATCAGGTGTTTCTATATAGTGATTTAAAATCCAAATATTTTTCATTATTCAACTCTCCAGTTTTTATTTAATCAGTACTCAAATAGTTTTCAACATTAACTTAACATCATAAAAAACTAACATATTATTCAAATATTCAAACAGTCTCTAAAACAGTTCAAATAACAAGTTCAACCCTAATTTCTACTAAAATTAATCCTTGCATTTTACTTCTGTATCACACTAATACTTTTAATCTTTATTACATCATTATTCTTCCCTCTGTTTACAATCCCTAATCTTTGCTTTTCAGGTTTTACTCCTTTAGGAACAATAATTTCTAATGCTACCTTTGTGAAATTTTCAGAATGTTTTACATTGTTTAATCTTGCTATAATTTTAGACTTGTTTGTTAAATCATACATATATATATTGAAATCCTTAGCCGTTAAAGTACTACTATATTCCATTTCCATTGTGTATTTTTTCCCTTGTTGAAGTGATAACTTATTTATATAAAATATCCCATAACTGTTACTTGTATTTGTAAGTACTATATAATCGTCTTTCTTTTTTACTTCTGCATTCTGTACCCTTGTCCCATCAAATATTCCATTTTGATCAATATCCATATCAAATTTATTGTACATAACCACTTTATCTATTTTTCTTAATTCATTTATATTATTTTTATAATCTAATAAATAGTTTAATTTTTGCAATCTATAATTTAAGTCTTCATTATATTTAAATGGTTGTAATGAATTTTTAATATTTTTATTTAGTACAAACTTCATATTTAGTATTTGTTGGGCAATCATACCTATACTCTCTTGATTATCGCTCCCTATAAAATGCTTCCCAACCGCTAAATATGCTTGCGCTTGATCTGCATAGTTATCTACATTCATTGGTTGTACCTTTACTGCTTTATCCATATATGCTAATCCTTTTTCAAAATATCCCTTTTGCATATATATCTGTGCCGCTTTTTTAAGCACTTTCACATTATAAGGTTCTAGTTCAACAGCCCTTTTAATTTCCTTTATAGCTTTTTCACTATATTGCTTTTCTTGTTTCCCTACTATTGCATACAAGCTTGCTAAATCTGTATGATAAGAACCTTTGAACGGATCGTTTTTTATAGCCTTTTCAAAATATTGTATAGCATTTTGTATGTCACTGCTCTGTGCATATATTATAGCCTTTTTAATGTTTTGCTGTCCAAAATTCAAATTCCAGCATCCTATTACTAGTAACGTACATATTATCATTGGAATATATCTAAAACGATGATTTCTTTCTTTCATTTTTATATTTAATTGGCTTTGATTAGTTAATCCCAAAAGCGTCCATAATAATATAGCCATTGCTCCCAAAGATAAATCAAAATCCATCACGCTATGGCTCAATAACGTTAACCAACCTACGCAAATCGTTACTTGCACCAATTTATTTTTTTCATTTTCACTATTGTCAATATTTTTATACACATTCAGTAATAATGTACCTATAAGAGCAAGATATACCAATAATCCAAGTGTACCAATTTCTATCCATAGTTGCATAAAATAATTATGTGCTTGTGTGGTCCAATATATATATGATTGGTACATAAAATAAAGTGTTTGCCAAGCACCTCCACCAGCACCGAAGATCGGATATCCTTTAATAACTTTAAAGCCATCTCTATAAAAGTCTATTCTTGCTTGCATACTATCATTAGTAATACTGAAACTATTTAGTCTTGCTACTAACCTTTTAGGAATATACTTATAATTTAGCGTTATATCCTTTATCTTTTCTGTTGTCTGTACATCGTATAATTTTGCTTGATCAAATGTCACTTCCGTACTGGTATAATAATTTTTAAAATATATTCTAATTGCTTCTGTTGTATCTATGGTTGTAAAATTAAATGATAAAGGTTTACTCTCTGTAATATCTTCCCTAAGCAGTCTTTTTAATTTTCCTTCTTTATTCACACTGTATATATCAATTCGCCCAGCATACAATTTATCATCTAAATTTTTCACTTCAGCATTTACTTCTAATCGATATTCTTTATTTTGAAAAACATCTGCTATGTTCCTATTTATAGATTTCCACGTATCTTTTCTACTTTCCATATTTGAAAGAGTTACTGGCTCAGTTATATTTAAAGCAATACCTCCTAATGTAGTTATTGTTACAATTAATACAACTCCACTTACAACAATAGATTTGTAGGATATCTTGCGCAATTTTTCTATTTGTTTTTCACATAAATAAGTACTTCCTATTGTTACTACTATAGAAACAAATCCGCATATCCATTGCATAAATGCATTACTTTTTCCAATTCCTTTAATAAAAAACAACGAACAAACAGTTGCAGATATACCTGCAATCAATCCATACATAACTGTTTCTAGTTTCTTACTCTTAGGAAGTAAAATCAAATACACGATAGTAATCATAGGCGCTAATATCCACATTCCTCTTGAAAAAGTAGGAATAAAAGTGAATATAAATAAATTTGCAATCCCACTATAGAAAAACTTTTCTTTTATCTTCTTACTATTTTGCATTAGTCCTAGCGCCACAATAAACAAAGCAAATAAATAAGAAGCTAACGCATTAGGATACTGAAAAGTAGAGTTTATACGTCCATGAACAAATGCTCCATTATAACTAAAAGTTCCAATCGCACTCCCAATCCCAATAATCGAAACTACTACACCACTCAAAAGCAAAATATTCAATATAGTCTTCTTATTCTTCTCATCATCACCTGCAAAATCTCTTACTAACAAATAGATCATATAATAATTCGCATATTTCAAGAATTCTGCTATCGCCAATCTAGTATTTACTCCATAAAATATAGAAATAAAATACATCCCCACAATAGCTAATCCCAAAATATCAGGGATAGAACGAATAATCCTACCGGTAGATCTTATTTTTGTAAACAACCATACAGTTCCTAAAGTAAAGGTAAAAATATGAGTAGGTAATAGTTCTTCTTCAAAAAATAGCCCCCTAAAAAAAGGTGGATAAAACAACAATATGCACAACAAACCAAATATGATACCACTTTTCCCCTGACTCTCTCTATTCAATTTTCTTTTCTTTATTATTTTAGTAGACATAAGTCCCTCCAAATATTAATTGGTAGTTTTCATACCATTATTACTTGCCCCTTCTGTACTTTTCCAATATTCTCTAAAGAATCCTAAAAATACACCTATCATAATCCCTAATACACCTGCAATAGCTACATTTAACTTCTTGTTTGGCGATACAGAATTAATCGGCTCTAATGCTGGTGTTTGTATAACAATATTTGCATCCTCTAAAATAGATGACTTCGCAATATCTATTTCCTCTAATTTTTTATTAAAGGCATCATAAGTTGATTGTGCTAAATTTACTTTTCTTGTAATGATTCTTTCATCATACTGCTTTTCTGCAAAATCTACTTGAAGCTTTTCTAATTCATTTTGTGCTTTTGATATTTCTTTTTTCAGATTTTGTTGTTTTGCTAAGCTTTCTGATAATTGTATTTTAAAATTAGATAAGGTACTTTTCAAGCTATAATAATTCCCATTTTTTTCTTCAACCTCAATAGATACATTAAATAAATCACCGCTTGATTGATTTGTTTTTTCATTCACTACTTGTGACATATAAGGATCATCTGAAAGAGATTTCTTGAGAGATAATTTTGGGGGTGTGTTTTGTAGTTCTTCTTGTGCTTTACTTATTTTTGCTCTTAATTGTTGTTCATTAACTTTTTCTTCTGACAGCTTTGTTTTATACTTTGTTACCATTTCAATTTTTGCATCAATATCTGCTTGAAGCTCTTTTACACCCTTTGGTTGTGCTAAAAAGTCTTTGTACTCTACTAAAGCATCATCTAATTTTTGTTTTTGTACATTTTTTTGACTTTCAATAGAAATAGATGATTTATTGGCTTGTTCCTTTGATTTTGTTGCAATAAAGTTAACAAACTTTTTAGATAAAGTATTTGCAATAGCTGTTGCTAATTTTTTATCTGTATTTTTTACTTTAATAGCAATCAAATTTGTATCTTTAATGGTTTCAAGCTCAATCATATCTGCTAAGCTTAATCTTGTCATTTCTTTTTCATCTAATTTTAATTCTTTTATAATTTCTTCTAAGATCATCGGATTTTTTACTTGCTCTTTGTATGTTTCAATAGTCAAGTCAGGAATCTCTGCTACTGAATCTAGTATACCTTCAATCCCTTCTCCTCTTTGCTTTGCTTTGTATTTATCTGTTATATTTGAAGCCATTAAAACTGTTTTTGCTTCATATACAGGCTCCATCACATAGAAACTTAGTACAAAAGCTGCTAATACACACACTATCGTAGTTCCTATAATCAATTTCTTTTGTTTTAATAAGGCTTCTATCAATTCTCTTAAGCTGATTTCATCATATTGATTTTGCTGCTCCATTCTGTATCCTCCACTCTTTAGCTTAATCTATTTTCTTATTAAATAAATGTATTTTTCTTTTGCTAAACTATTCATTACAAATAAAATATTATTCCTTATCAACCACTGCAAACTTAATGATCGCCTTACAAGCCACTTCATCTCCTACAAAGGCAACTGCTTCACCCTTTCCCATTCCACGGCGCATAGCGCTCATCTCAACTTCTAGTCTTAATGTATCTCCTGGCACTACTTGTCTTCTAAACTTTGCGTTTTCTATTCCTGTAAATAGTGCTAATTTTCCTTTGTATTCTTCCATTGATAATACTGCTACTGCTCCTACCTGTGCTAAAGCTTCTATTATAAGAACTCCTGGCATGATTGGATTTCCTGGAAAATGTCCTTGAAAGAAAGGTTCATTTGCTGTTACGTTTTTGATTCCTACAGCTTTTTTTCCTGGTTCCATCTCAACAATTTTATCTACTAATAAAAATGGATATCTATGGGGGATGATCTTTTGAATTTCTATATTATTTAACATATTTTTACACTCCTTTATGTTTTTCATGACTATTTCATTTTACAAGAAGTTACAATATTAATCAACCGAATATAGAATTTTTAATAAAAAAGTAATAGTTGGATATAAATATCAAAAAAGAGTCGATTTACCGACTCTTTTTTATTCGTTATTCACTTGCAACCCGTCTTAGCTTTTGTATAAATTTATGGTCTTCTTCTACAGAGGTATAAATATATTGCTTCATAGCTTCTTGATCATTTTTTACATCTTTTACAATTTTTTCAAGATTATCCACTTTTTTATCTATTTTGTCTAGCTTGTTCAGAACCCTCTCAAACATTTGTTTTGTTTCTTGATCCATATTTTCACCACCATATATATATAAGATTTATTAAATATATTCTATCACCATTCAATTTTGCTTACAACAAATACGAAACTTGTAAAATATGGATAATGAATTTTTCTCTTACTTTTTATACTTCGCCATCTGCTTATACATACTTTTTGCAAGCCCAATTCCTTGTCCCTTTGAGCTTTCCTCTGCTAGTTTTTCATCTAGCATACCTTCAAATATTTCTCTTCCATGGCTTTTTTTGATGATGCCATCTTCATGAATGGTGTTTCTCATATTTTTCATCATCATATTTACAAAAACGGTTTCAAATTGTTTACAGGCATCCATGAGTTTTTTGTCGTCTTTTAATTCCTTCACCTTTTCAAAAGCTTTTTGAAAAGAATCATCCTTTACTTTGTTTTTTTCATATAAAGCTTTATTAACGGTAGCACTTGATATTGGATTTATTTTCATTATTGATCATCTACCTTCTCAAGTTATTTGCTTGCTCTAGCATTTGATCTGCTGTTTGGATAGATTTTGAGTTGATTTCATAAGCCCTTTGAGCTGTGATCATTTTTACCATTTCTTCTACTACAGATACATTGGAGCTTTCTAAAAAGCCTTGCTTGATGATTCCTGCATCTCCATCCTCTGCTTCGATAGCTTCTCCTGATGCATTGGTTACTTTGTATAGATTTTGTCCGATGGCTTCTAGTCCTGCTGGGTTTGGAAATCTTACTAGAGTCATTTGGCCGATTTCTTCAAAATCTTCTTCTCCTTTTCTTTTTACATTGATGATTCCTTCTGGAGAAACAGTTAGTTCCTTGATATCACTACCAAGCTCTATATCTGCACCTTCTGCTTGTACAAAATATCCTTCAGATGTAACGAGTCTTGCTTCATCATCTACTACACTTAGTTTAAAGCTTCCATCCTTTGTGTAAAATAAATTGTCATTTTCATCTCTTACCTCGAAAAATCCATCTCCATCTATAGCAAAATCTGTATCATTGTTTGTTTGCTCAAGATTTCCCTTTCCAAAGGAACGAAGCGTCCCCATAGGCATAACCCCATAACCGATTTCAAGGTTCACGGGTCTTCCTTGTCCTTCTTCGATGCTCTTATTAGTTACTTGCTCATATAATAAATCTTTAAACTCCACTCTTTGTTTTTTATAGGCTGTAGTATTTACATTGGCTAAATTATTCGATATAGTATCAATATTTAATTGCTGTGCTTTCATTCCTGATGCAGCCGTCCATAGTGCTCTCATGATCATCCACTCCTTTTACTATACTTTTCCAACCTGATTTACAGCTTTATCTAATGTATCATCATAAGCCTTAACAACTCTTTGTCCTGATTCATAGTTTCTAAAAAGATTCATCATTTTTACCATTTCTTTTACGGCATTTACATTAGATTTTTCTAAGAAGCCTTGAACAGCTTGTCCTGTAAAGTCAGCTTCCTTTGCTTCTACTCCTTTTGCCATTCTATACATGTTGCTGGCTTCTTTTCGTAAATCCTTTGCGTTTTCTATACGAACAATTTGTATGGTATCCATATATTCACCATCTACTATAAGTTCTCCAAATTCATTGATGGCTACCTCTGTACCTTCTAAAATAATTGGCCCATCCATGCCCTCTACCTTATATCCATCTAATGTAACAAGTTCTTGATCTTTATTGATCATAAAGCTTCCATCTCTTGTATATCGTACTCCTGCTGGAGTATTAATTTTGAAAAATCCCTCTCCCTTAAGCCCTACATCTAACTTATTATCTGTCTTATATAGTTGCCCTTGTCCATAGTTTATATAAATTCTATCTAGTCTTGTTCCTGCATTGAGGGTTCCTATCGTATTAGGGGATACGGGGATGACTAGCTGATCTACAGCATTGCCTCCAACTAGCACTTGTCCACGTTCATTAATCTCAAACTCTCCATCGCCTACTTGGATAGGTCCTTTATTTCCCATAACCAAGTAACCTGCCTTTGTATCAATTTCTCCGTTAATATGTTTATAATAGGTGCTCAGGTATCCATCCTCATTCACCGTAAATTTCATTTCCTTTTGATAACTATCTCCATTGGGTGTTTTTACTTTAAAATACCCACCAGTAGTATTTACCTCGTATAAATTATTTTCTTTTTTTACCGTAACTTTTGTAGTCTTTTCTATATTCATAGAATCCATAGGTGCATTAATTTTTTTTATTAGCGTCTCTGGAAAAGACTCAGAAACAATTAAATCTTTTTTATATGCTACTGTATCAATATTTGCAATATTATTCGTAATGATATCTAATTTTTTATTATTGGTCTTCATAGTAGATGTTGCCATATAAAGTCCCCTGAGCATGTAACGTCACTCCCTTATTTATATACATAGTCTTATCTCTTTATCGACATGTTCATTATAAATGTTTATAGTTTTTTTAGTGGAATGAAAATTTTTGTAGGTGCTTGTAAAAAAGAGGAAGAGAAATAAATTACTATTTTATCATATATTTTGATATAATTATGAATATATAGCAAGAAATTTATTTGCAAACAAAAGATGAAAATATAATTATTAAGAATACATCTCAAATTTTTTAATACTTCAAAAGAAAAGTTAAGAAAGGAGCACTTCTATGTCAACCGAAATAATGAAACAATTGTTAAATGAAATGCAGTCTATTAAAAACGAAATGTCCTCTCTAAGAGGTGAAGTATCTTCTCTTAAAGGTCAAGTACAATCTATTGAAGAAAATCAATCTTTGATTCAATCTCAAATAAACAACCTAGAAAAAAAAGTAGATTCAGACCATCAAGAAGTCTTACATAGATTCGATAAACTTGAAGACCGACTTATTGATTTTGAAGGGAAGAATGCTGCAAATCATGTTGCTAGCAATACTAAATTAGATAAAATATCAGATGATATTGAATTTTTAAAACATGAAGAATATGAAACAAAGCAAGATCTCTTTCGTATTAAAAGAAATCTTAAACCAGTTAAATAATTAGTGAAAGAAATCCTAAACCTTTATCTACCTGAACAGGGTAAGTTATAAAAGTTTAGGATTTTTTATAGTAGCATCAGATTATATTTATCTCGACCTTCTAAAATCCTTACTACTCATCATACTCTTTTCTAAAACATTAATAGATTCTAGAGACGCTCCTGTTCCCTTTGCCACACATTCAATAGGCTCTTCTGCTATATACGTAGGAATACCTGTTCTCTCTTCAATGAGTTTATTTAGTCCATCCAGCAAACAGCCTCCCCCTGTCATGACAATTCCTCTATCACTAATATCAGCTGCAAGCTCTGGTGGCGTTCTCTCAAGGACTGCGTGTACTGCATCTGCTATAGCCATAACAGGTTCTTCAAGGGCATATAGCATTTCTTTTGAAGTTACTTTAATGGTTCTTGGAAGACCTGATACTAAATCCCTACCTCTACATTCAGCCGTTACTATTTTTGTTCTTGGATAAGCTGAACCTATACTCATTTTCAAACTTTCAGCAGTTCTTTCACCAATTAGCAAATTATGTTTTTTTCTCATATGCTTTACGATAGATTGATCAAAGCGATCTCCTGCACATTTGATGGATTTACTTGCAACAACTCCACCTAGGGAAATAACTGCCACATCCGCTGTTCCTCCACCAATATCTACAACCATATTTCCATCTGGTTTGGATATATCTAGTCCTGCTCCAATAGCTGCTGCAATAGGTTCCTCTATTAGATAAGTTGTTCCACCACCTGCTTCACTAGTAGCTTCTATGGCTGCTCTTTTTTCTACTTCTGTTACGCCACTAGGAACACATACGATGATTTTTGGCTTAAAAAATTTTCTTTTCCCGCAAGTCTTGTGTATGAAGTAGCGAAGCATCCTTTCTGTTACTTCATAATCAGAAATAACGCCATCCTTTAATGGTCTTATAGCAACAATATTTCCTGGCGTTCTTCCTAACATTCTTCTTGCTTCTTCTCCTACAGCTAGTAGTTTATTTGTATTTTTATCAATAGCTACTACTGAAGGCTCTTTCAATACAATCCCCTTACCCTTTATAAAAACTAGAACACTAGCCGTACCTAAGTCAATGCCCACTTCCATTCCTAATCCAAACATTTCAATCTCCTTCCATTCTTATCCTTGAAGATATTTTTCTATATGAAATAAATATTTTGTTCTATAAATGATAATTTTGTCGTATCCACCTTATTCTATTCTATATCAATCCTATAATTCCTTTTTAATTTTGAAGTTTTTCCAATATCTTTTGAAACTATTTATTTTCTGTTCTATCGACTACTCTGACTGCATAATATTTATCAAGGAGTTCATATAAAGGGGGTTACACAATTGAAAGATTACATAGAGGAGAGAGCAATGGAAATAGCTGAATATATCATAAACGAAAAAGCTACCGTTCGCCAAACTGCTAAAGTGTTTGGGGTAAGCAAAAGCACTGTTCATAAGGATGTAACCGAACGCCTTCCTAAGATAAACCCTCTAATTGCAAGTCAAGTTAAAAGAATACTTGATAAAAATAAAGCAGAAAGACATATAAGAGGCGGCAAAGCAACTAGGATGAAATATAGAAGTATTCACGAATAGAAAAAACAGGGGAAAACCCCTGTTTTAGTTTTTGATAGATAAAAATTGATTTGGATCTACATTTTTTCCATCTATTAATACTTCAAAGTGAAGATGAGGTTCTTCTAAAGTCTCAAATAAAGATGTTTTTCCCACATGACCAATTATTTGTCCTTTCTTTACACAATCTCCAACCTTCACGATTCTTTCCCCATTAAGATTTGCATATCTTGTAATCATCTCATCTTCATGGGATAATGTAATAGTAATACCAAGCTTAGAATCCATTGCAGATTCTATGACTTTTCCTTCTAAAGCTGCTGCAACAGGGGTATTCTCTGAAGCAATAATATCTATCCCATAATGGGTTGTATACTCATCTAATGTTTTAGAATAAATCAATTGATCTGCTGCATAATCCATTCCTTTTTTTCCCTTTACAGGTTTGATCATTTCTATTTTTTTATCTTTCTTTGCTTCCTTTTTCTTTTTTTTAGGTTTTGACTCAACAATATTTTCTTCTTTTTTAGGTTCATCCTTTGAAGATGCAGAAATAGAAGTTGCAAGCTCTTCATCTACCTCCATATCTTCAACAACAATAGTGCCATCACGATTATACAATTCACCATCCATAGAATCTAAAGTTCTATTTTCCTCTACGGATGGTGTTTTTATATCATCTGCTATAAATTGATGAATATTTTTCTTTGTAACCCATGCAGCCATTGTGGCAACAATACATACGCATAAGAATAAAATAATATAAAATCCTTCTTTGTCTAAAAGCTGATGTAAAAAGTTTTTTAACCATTTTTTCAATCCCATATACCTCACCTCTATCTAATATTGTTGCCACTATGATAGATTTCATACATGGGTTTTAAGCAAAATACACATCCTTATGGATTCATTTTACTAATCTCTACTCCTAAATAATAGTGTTTTAATATTTCATCAAATGTATGCCCTCTCTCTGCCATACCATTAGCCCCCCATTGGCTCATCCCTACCCCATGACCATATCCATTTGTAATAAATTTTATATTTTCCCCCTCAATAGCTATTTTAAAGTTTGCAGACCTTAGACCCAATAATTCTCTAACTTCTCTTCCTGTTACTATTTTATTTCCTGCCTTTAATTTTAAAACCCTTCCCCCTTCACTTCTTTCCAAAATCTTTAAAGAATGAATATTCGAAGGACTTATAGTAGCATCCTTATATTTACTTTTAATTTTTTTGATAAAATCTGAAGCTATAATACTTTGTTCATCCTGAAGGTGGGGAGCACGGTCTTCATAGGGACTTTCTACACTTCTAAGATAAGGCACCCATGCAGCAAAAACATCCTCTGAGTTTTCTGTTTTTCCTCCACTTGTAGAATGGAAAAGAGGCTGCTTGACAGGCTTATTGTCATAAGTCATAATAAATCCCTTCGTTTCCTCTACTGCTTTTTCTATTTTAGGAAAGTAATTTCTCATCCAATTCTTTGCTTTAAGTTTTCTTAGCTTTTCCTTAGAAAGCCATACTTGACAATGGACACTATCGCATAAAGGTGCTCCTTTATGGGATGGATGTCCATCTTTTCCATAAGCATTGATTCTTGATATAGCGTAAGTTCTCGCTGCAACAGCTTGAGCTTTTAAAGCTTCCATTTGAAAGGCTGCTGGCATTTCCCCCGCTATAACACCTTTTACATACTCCTCTAAATCCAGTGTTTTCACCTCTCCTGTTTCATTAATGTATACGCGTACAACCTGATCACTTTCCACCATAGGTTCCTTTTGAATCTTAGGTTTATGAATATCACATCCCTGAATCAATAGAATCGGTAAACAAATAATCGTAATAAACAATGCCAATATAGACATAAATATGCTTTTCATTCCTTTCCCCCCTTGTGCCTTAGCTATAAGCCATCCAAACAGTAAATTTTTATAGTCACATAGTCTATATAGCCTATGCACAAAGAAAGAAATATAGAACAAAAAAAGCGCCCACAAAGGACACTTTTATTCTACTCTTTTTATTTTTGCTCCTAATTGGCATAATTGATCTTCTATATTTACATACCCTCGATCAATATGATAAATATCGCTTATTTCTGTTTTTGATTCTGCTACTAGTCCGGCAAGAACTAAAGCTGCACCTGCTCTAAGATCTGTTGCTTTTACTTGGGTTCCTTGCAATGCATTTACTCCTTGTACTACTGCACTTCTTCCTTCAATTTTAATATTGGCACCCATTCTTTTTAATTCTGATACATGCATAAATCTATTTTCAAATACAGTTTCTATCACAACGCTTGTCCCTTTTGCTACACTTAATAGAGACATAAACTGGGCTTGCATATCCGTAGGAAATCCAGGATAAGGTAAGGTTTTAATATCTGTGGCATTTATCCCATTTTTCGCTATAACTCGAATGTTATCTGTATTTTCTACTATTTCTACACCACATTCTCTTAGCTTTGCAATAGTAGGCTTTAAATGCTCTGATAATGCATTTTCAATTAAAACGTCACCACCTGTTATAGCTGCTGCAACCATAAAAGTACCTGCTTCAATACGATCAGGAATGACAGCATGTCTTGTTGCTCCTAATTCTTTTACGCCTTCAATTTTTATGGTATCCGTTCCTGCACCCTTAATTTTTGCACCTAATCCATTTAAAAAATTTGCTAAATCTACGATTTCTGGCTCTTCCGCTACATTTTCTATAACGGTTAATCCTTCTGCCCTAGTAGCTGCCATCATAATGTTTTCTGTAGCACCCACACTTGGAAAATCTAAATAAATTTTATTTCCTATAAGTCTTTCGGCTTTTGCTTCTACATATCCATGTCCTACATTGATTTCAGCTCCTAAAGCATGAAATCCTTTTAAATGTAAATCAATAGGTCTTGTTCCTATAGCACAGCCTCCTGGAAGAGATATTCTGGCTTTTCCCATCCTTGCCAAAAGAGGACCCATTACCAAAAAAGATGCTCTCATCTTTCGAACTAATTCATAAGGTGCTTCATAGTGAAGAAGGCTTGATCCATCAATTTCAACAATTCCTTCATTGATATTTCTTTTCACACATGCACCTATAGCTCCTAACAATTCATTAATCACTTCTACATCCTTCAATACAGGTATATCTTCTAAAACACATTTTCCTTGAGATAATAAAGACGCTGCTAAGATTGGTAATACTGAATTTTTTGCTCCACTAACCCTTACCGTACCCTTTAACGGAGGGCTTTTTTCTATAACAATCTTTGCCACATGTGAGCCTCCTTTTATGGATTCATTTTTATAAAATTTAGTATGATTTCTTATTGTGTTTCCTAACTATTTCTTATCTCATTTCAAATTATTATGTTTTCTTGACTTCAAATAAGATTTCTACATTTTTATAAAATCTCCTTTAGGAAATTTTTATAAATTAATAGGGAATGGTTATAAAAGGTGTTCCTATCCAAATATTCGTTTTATCTTCATAAGAATTGTATCTAAGGGCTATATGAAGATTTACTTTTTTTCCCCCATAAGTTGTGTACTCTTTTATTTTACTGCTAAGACTCGTAATGCTGATCATGTTTTTATCTCTAAAACTTTCTTTCTCTGAAGCATCCATATTTTTTTTTATACTTTTAAGGATCTCTTCTTTTTGCACAGAATTTAATTTTCCTCTAAAACTTCCTATCAAGCAAACATTCACCTTCGGTTCTCCATAATCAGCTAGAGCTTCTCTTATTTTTTCTGATTCACTGCTTAAATCCTTTAATTGATGATCTACCCTATTGATCACAATATTTGTTTCTTTCACATCTTCATCTTCTGAAGATTGGAGAATAATACAAATCGTCTCTTTATTTTTTCCTTCTCCAGTTAGATATACATGTGTATTTTCTTTTGTGGATGCATTTTCTATCTTTTCTTTTTTTACTGCTAATTTTTCTGCTAAAGCGAAACAAATTTCTTCTCCTTTAGATGGTTGTGTAAAGATTTTATCCATATTTACATATGCATTCACGTTTATTTCTTCTACTACTGCATCCGTACTCTTAATGGTTTTTATGATTCCTTCTTCTTTTGTCATAGCTACTGTGTCAACGGATAAAACAAATGCTATGTTCATAAATATAAATAAATAAAGACAAACTTTTTTAAGATTAAAATAGGATTTCATATACCCCTCTCCCTCAATCATACAATATATAAAGGGAAGAAAATAAATAAGCAAATATGTTAAAGGGGGACGAAAACATATTTTCTATCTATTATCTTCCCTTGTTATTAAAAGTATTGACGGAAGAAAAGGTGAATATACATATGTATCTTAAAAAAATTCTATTTTTTTATATGCTCACAAACACCACATGAAATCCCCATCATTTTATCTAAAAGAGTTATTTCTTCAAACTCCTCTATAAACAAGGGAGCTTCTTCTCTTAACTTTTGCATATGCTTTTTACAAAGCTTTCTATTTTTTGCATGATAAAATACTTCTGGAAAAATAGGTAGTTTTTCTATTAATACATCTTTTTCATTTACGGCTTCATTACTTGCTAATACTAGAGCAATTTCTCTATTTTCATTCATATCTATCGTCTTATACTCTTTATCATATTTCTTCGCTACATCCATATACTTTTCAGAGGTAGTATCTAAAACACTATTTTCTAATATTAATTTATGGACTCTTTGATTTTTGCATTTTTCTTCTACAATCTTTAGAGCTTCTTTTCGATTGATCTGCTCAAAGGTTAATGCAAATATAACCCTTTCTCGAAATTCTCCAAGCCAATGCTTTTTTTCATCAGCCTTAATTTGTGGTGCTCCTGCAACTCCATATTCTACATATTTTTCTAATTCAGTTTGATTGTTCATATATTGCCTCCATTCTCAAAGTTACTGCACATTATTACATTTTCTATATTTATTGTCAATATGGATTTCTCAAGTAACCTATTCATTTATGATGAATCACTTTATATCATTTTCACAAGGTAAGCTTTGTCAATATTATTTTTATTTTTTTATATGCAATCTATGCATCTATAGATGCATCAACAAAAACAAAAATCCCAAACCATAAATTTGGTTCGGGATTTTTATTATTCACCTTTTGCTACTCTAATTCTTGTCAACGCTCTTTTTAAGGCTGCTTTTGCTCTTAATGCATCTACATTCGCTTCTGGTTTATTTAATCTCTCTTCAGCTCTATTTTTTGCTTCTTCCGCCCTCTTTACATCTATTTCTTCAGGCCATTCAGCTGAGTCTGTAATAATAGTGGTTTTTTCTTCCTTGATCTGAATAAACCCTCCTGCACATGCAGCTTCTTTATATTTACCATTTTCTTTGATTTTCACCACGCCTATTTCTAAGGGGCTTACTGTAAACATGTGGTCTTTTAATATTCCCATATCACCTTGGGTACTTCTGACCACAATTCTTTCTACAGAGCCTTCATAGAATTTTCTGTCGGGTGTTACGATTTCAAGTTCAAAAGTAGAAGCCATCTTTTCACCTCGCTTCTTTTATCTTTCTCTCTTGGCTTTTTCCACTGCTTCATCTATACTTCCAACAAAGAGGAATGAAGATTCTGGAAGATCGTCATGCTTTCCTTCAAGAATTTCCTTAAATCCTCTAATGGTTTCTTTAAGAGGTACATATTTCCCTTCCATACCTGTAAATGCCTCTGCTACACTAAATGGTTGAGAGAAAAATCTTTGAACCTTTCTTGCCCTAGCTACAAGCAATTTATCTTCATCAGATAATTCATCCATACCAAGGATTGCTATAATATCTTGAAGTTCTTTATATCTTTGAAGTACCTCTTGCACTTTACGAGCAACACTATAATGTTCCTCTCCTATAATCTCAGGGTCCATAATTCTTGAGTTAGAATCTAATGGATCAACAGCTGGATAAATTCCAAGCTCTGTAATAGCACGAGATAGTACAGTCTGCGCATCTAAATGGGCAAAGGTTGTTGCAGGAGCCGGGTCAGTCAAGTCATCTGCTGGTACATATACAGCTTGAACAGATGTGATAGAACCCTTCTTTGTTGATGTAATTCTCTCCTGAAGTGCACCCATCTCCGTTGCAAGAGTTGGCTGATAACCAACGGCACTTGGCATACGACCAAGAAGTGCTGATACCTCTGACCCTGCTTGAGTGAATCTAAATATATTATCAATAAATAATAATACGTCTTGCCCTTCTTGATCTCTAAAATATTCTGCCATAGTAAGACCAGAAAGTGCCACACGCATTCTTGCTCCTGGTGGTTCATTCATCTGACCAAATACCATAGAGGTTTTATCAATAACCCCTGATTCAATCATCTCATGATAAAGATCGTTTCCTTCTCTTGTTCTTTCTCCTACTCCTGCAAATACAGACAGACCTCCATGCTCTTTTGCAATATTATTAATAAGCTCCATGATCAGTACAGTCTTTCCAACACCTGCACCTCCGAAAAGTCCGATTTTTCCACCCTTTACATATGGGGCAATCAAATCTACTACCTTAATTCCCGTCTCAAAGATTTGAGAAGAGGTTTCTTGTTCTTCGAAGGCTGGCGCTTGTCTATGAATAGGAAATCTTTGTTTTTCATTTGCAGATCCCTTTAAATCGATAGGCTCTCCTAATACATTAAAAATTCTTCCTAATGTTTCTTTTCCTACAGGCACTGTAATAGGTGCTCCTGTATCTATAGCTTCTGTACCACGTACAAGTCCATCAGTAGATGACATGGCTATACAACGAACCGTATCATCCCCTAAATGCTGAGCTACTTCCGAGATGATTTTGTTTCCTTCCACGTTGATTTCTATTGCATTCAGTAGGTTAGGAAGATGATCTGCACTGAATTTTATATCTAAAACCGGTCCGATAATTTGGACAACTTTTCCGATATTTGCCGCCATGTTCTCTCACATCCTTTCTTTTTTGGTAGCGCTACTTAAGTGCCTCAACACCACCAACAATTTCAGCAATTTCTTGTGTGATTGCCGCTTGTCGCGCTCTATTATAATTTAATGTGAATTTCTCGATCATTTCTTCTGCATTCTCTGTAGCGTTTTCCATGGCCATTCTTCTTGATCCTTGTTCACTGGCAGAAGATTCTACTAAAGCTCCATATATTGTACTATCCACATATTTAGGCACAATATAATTTAACAAGCTTTCTGGAGAAGGATCGTAAGAAACATATTCAAACTCTTTTGTCTCTTCCATTTCTCCTCTTTCCATACTCAGTGGAAGAAGCTTGATCATTTCTGGGCTTTGAGATACAGTACTTACAAACTGTGTATATACAAGATAGACTTCATCTATCATTTTTTTCTCATACAATTTGAGTACTAGATTACTTATTTTTTTTGCATCCCCATAAGTAGGACTTTCTGAAATATGAATAAACTCTCCATCTAATTCATAATTTTTATTGCGATAGTAATCTCGCGCTTTCGTTCCTACAGTAACAACAGATACTTCTTTCTTTTTACTCATGCTTTCTACTGCTTTTTTTATCACATTGATATTATAGCCACCACATAAGCCTCTATCTGCTGTTATGACAATATAACAGCTTTTCTTTACTTCTCTTTTATCTAAATATTTATGCTTAATTCCTTTAGCATTTGAAAATATATCTCTTACTGTATCTTGTATAGTATGAAAGTAAGGTCTTGATTTTTCAGCACGTTCTCTTGCACGTCTTAACTTTGCTGATGATACAAGCTCCATCGCCTTTGTAATTTGTTTTGTATTATTAACACTTTTAATTCTACGCTTTATATCGCGCATACCCATTCCTGCCATGCATTCACCTCCATACATAACGGTTAGAGGTTAAACTTTTTTGTTTAACCCTTAGCCGTTCGTAGTTTGCCTTTAACCGTTAGAAGCAGGCTTTTTTACTCTTCTATCTTAAAAATTCCTTTAAATTCTTCTATAGCCATCTTTAATTTTTCTGCTACATCATCACCTAATTTTCCTGTACTCTTAATGGCTTCCCCTATTTCTGAATGACTTTGATCCATAAACTCAAGAAGTTCCTTTTCAAATCTTTTGATCTCTTGTACAGGAATATCTGTTAGATATTTATTAATAGCAGCAAATATGATGATTACTTGATGTTCAACCTTCACAGGTGCATATTGAGGTTGTTTTAAAATTTCTAATATTCTTTCCCCTTGTGCAAGTCTATCCCTTGTATCCTTATCAAGCTCTGAACCGAATTGAGCAAAGGCTGCGAGCTCTCTATATTGAGCAAGCTCTAGCTTGATCTTACCTGCAACTTTTTTCATGGCTTTCAGCTGAGCGTCTCCACCAACCCTAGATACAGATATACCAGGGTTTACAGCAGGACGTTGACCTGCAGCAAACATTTCAGTCTCTAGGAAGATCTGTCCGTCTGTAATGGATATTACATTTGTAGGAATATATGCAGAAACATCTCCTGCTTGTGTTTCGATAATCGGTAATGCAGTTAAAGAACCACCGCCTAAATCATCATTTAATTTAGCAGCACGCTCAAGGAGTCTACTATGTAGATAGAATACGTCTCCAGGATACGCTTCACGTCCTGGTGGACGACGAAGAAGTAATGATAATGCACGATATGCAACAGCATGCTTTGATAAATCATCATAAATAATCAATACATCTTTTCCCTGATGCATAAATTCTTCACCCATTGCACAGCCTGCATAAGGTGCAATATATTGAATAGGTGCTAGTTCACTAGCAGTAGCAGATACGATAATGGTATAATCCATTGCTCCTCGATCTTCTAATGTCTTTACAATTTGTGCTACAGTAGATTTTTTCTGTCCTATCGCAACATAAATACAAATAACATTTTCTTCCTTTTGGTTTAATATAGTATCCACAGCAATAGCTGTTTTCCCTGTTTGTCTATCTCCGATAATCAACTCACGCTGTCCTCTACCAATTGGAATCATAGCATCTATTGCCTTAATTCCTGTTTGTAGTGGCTGATGAACTGATTTTCTCTCAATAACTCCAGGAGCATTTGCTTCAACAGGTCTATATTTTTCTGATTTGATAGGACCTTTTCCATCAATAGGCTGCCCTAATGCGTTAACTACACGCCCCATCAAGCCATCTCCAACAGGAACCTCAACAATTCTTCCCGTATGCTTTACGATATCTCCTTCTTTGATCTTGTCATCTGAACCTAAAAGTACACAACCTACATTATCTTCTTCTAGATTCAGCGCCATTCCATAGACATCACCAGGAAACTCTAAAAGCTCTCCTGCCATACATTTTTCTAGTCCATGGATTCTGGCAATACCGTCACCAACTTGAATAACAGTACCTACGTCAGTAACTTGAAGCTTATTCTCATATCTTTTTATCTGTTCTTTTATAATGGAACTGATTTCCTCAGGTCTGAGATTCATCTTTATATCACCGCTCTCCTAAACTAATATTTGTGCAAGGTCCTTTTGCATCGCATTCAGACGACGCTGAATAGTGCCATCGATTACCTTGTCTCCTATTTTCACTAAAACGCCACCCTTAATAGATGGATCTACTATATTTTCCAGCTTTATCAATTTCCCTGTCATACTTGAAAGTTTCTTTTCAAGATATGTTTTTTCTTCTCCTTTTAAAGGAACAACTGTAGTTACTGTTCCTTCTATAATGTTGCTATAGTCATTGGCAAGCTTTTTAAAAACTTTTCCAATCCCTTCAATATGACTGGTTCTTCTTTTATCCAAAAGGATCTTTAAGAAATTCATCATTTCAATACTAATTTTTTCTTTAAAAGCCTCTTCAATAATATTTTTTTTCTCATCTTTACTGATTTGAGGCGTATTATACAACCGATAAAAGTCCGGATAACTTTTAAATATATCTAAAACAAAAGCCATTTCCTCTTTGTATTTCTCTAAATGATTTCCCTCAACAGCTACTTCAAATAGCGCCTCTGCATAAGTTCTTTCTATTAATTCTGCCATCTGGCGTCCCCTACCTCATTAATAAATTCTTGAATCAATCCATGATGTTCCTTTTCGTCTAAGGTCTTGTCAATGATTTTTCCAGCAGCTATCAATGCAAGGGAAGCCATTTCGTCTTTCAGTTCATTCATGGCTTGTGCTTTCTTTCTTTTTATTTCTGATTCAGCTCTTCCTAATATTTGAGTAGCTTCTTTTTCTGCATCCTTCACAATATCAGAAGCTCTCTTTTCTGCCTTTTGAGAGGCTTCTTTAATGATTTGTCTTCCTTCATCCTCTGCAAACTGAAGCTTTGTCTCATACTCTTTCTTTAGCTTTTCTGCCTCGTTGTTTTTCTCTTGAGCTTCATTAATAGATGCAGCTATTGTCTCTTTTCTTGACTGCATAAACTCGCTAACAGGCTTAAAGAGTAGTATTCTTAATGCTAAAAACAATATGATCGTATTTGCAATCTGAAAAACCGTCGTCCAACTAAGTTCCACTAATCCTGCCTTCATAGTATGTACTTCCTCCTTTCTAAAAAGGCCTTTCTCCTACCTTTATGCTTCTATAAAAGACCAATTAGTGGATTTGCAAATAATAAAATTAACGCAACAATCAAACCATAAATACCAGTTGTCTCTGCAACAGCTGCTCCAAGAAGCATTGTTCTAATAATATCTCCTTGTGCTTCTGGTTGTCTTCCAACTCCTTCAGCACCCTTACCTGCTGCATATCCCTGTCCAATTCCAGGTCCAATTCCTGCAATCATTGCTAAACCCGCTCCAATAGCAGAGCATGCTAATATTAACGCTTTTCCTGTGATAGGTTCCATATTCATATTCCTCCTTCATGGATTAAGTATTTTTTATTTTTTATTTGTTTACATTTACAAAAGTTTCAATAATGGATTTGAAAACATCAAAAGTAAAGCAATAATCAACGCATAAATCCCAGTAGTTTGTGCTACTGCCTGCCCAAGGAGCATGGTTTTAAGAATGGTTGATTGTAGTTTAGGTCTTCTTCCAACAGCTTCAGCGCCTTTTCCTGCTGCATAGCCTTGACCTATTCCTGGTCCTATTCCTGCAATCATAGATATACCAGCTGCTATAGCTGATGCCATCAAAACAAGTACACTTCCAGTTTGCCCTACTAAGGGATTTCCAAACAACATAATGAGTGCCACTACCAAAGCAAGTATTCCAGAGGTTTCTGCAATTCCTGCACCCAGTAGCATAACCATAGTAGATTGTTTAGAAGTTTTTGGATTGGTGCTTACAGCTTCAGCACCTTTTCCCGCTGCATAGCCTTGACCTATTCCTGGTCCTATTCCTGCAATAATTGCCAAGCTTGCACCAATGGCTGATGCTGCAAGAATAAGTACTTTACTATCAAAAGTAAAAAGCCAATTCAAAAAAACATTGATAAAATCGGTATTTTCCATCTGTTCACCTCCTATTTCAGTTAAAGATGAATCAATCCATAGCCATAGAAACAAATACCATCGTTAACATTGAAAATATAAATGACTGCAACACACCTGCAAACACATCAAAGTACAAATGCAGCACTGCTGGAATACCTGTCTGAAATATTGGAATTCCAATGCCTAAAGTTGTACTTAACACCCCAAGACCTCCATATAATAGATTCATAATAATTAGGCCTCCTACAATATTTCCAAAAAGACGGAAAGATAAAGATATAGGGGTTGCAAGTTCTCCTATAAGATTAAGGGGCAGCATTACTGGGAATGGATCTAAAAATCCTTTTAAGTAAGTTCCAACACCTTTACTTTTCATTCCAAAGAAATGAATCATAACAAAAGTAATCAGCGCCAAACCCATTGTCGTATTTACATCTGCTGTTGGAGGTCTAAATGCAAATAATCCTGCTAAATTTGCAAATATTAAATATAGCATCAAGGTTCCTATATAAGGGGCAAATGCCATTTTATCTTCTCCCATAGTTTGAGACGTGAGGTTATAGATGCCATCCACTAAGGCTTCTACAAAATTTTGGAAGCCTTTAGGCTTTTGCTCAAACTTTCTAGTTGCCACAAATGAAAATAGGATCAATATGGCCATGATAATCCATGTGACCACAACAGTCTCTGTTATTGGAATGTTGGTTCCTGGTATTTCAAAAATGATTTTAGGGCCAAATCCTCCTTCCATTATTTCTCCTCCTTTCTTACAAAAATTCTTTTAAAGTATTGTTTATTATTAAATAGGTTTGTAATTAAAATAATGATTTTTATCATCACTAAACCTATTATTACCCCGATGACATTTAAATAATCTGCTTTAATCCCTACAAAAATCACAACACCATTTGTAATATATCTTATAAAATATCTACTACCTGCATAAACCTGTGCTTGCCTTGGATTCATATGTACTGCTTTTTCTAAAGTCAATGCCAAAGTTCTAAAATTCAACATGCTTATAAGTGTTCCAAAAATAAGCCCTAGAATCATAGGAAGGGAGTTCTTTATAAAAACTACAAAGCCTAGGCACAAAATGATGACAGTACTTATTGTAAATTTAAAAATTTTTAGCTGCATCTCCCACGTATGCCCCAAATATTACACTTCCCTTCATTCAACTTAAAAATTATTCTTTCGTAAACTTTATGTATAAGCGATTCCTATTTTTTGCGGAAATATTGAGAAAATTACATTTTTCTCTTTCTTATTTCAAATGAATTATAATATTATGACACTTTTATATAAAAGTGAATTCCTATTTTTTCTTTTTTATATCTTTCATCACAATCTTATAAACATTTAAAAATCCTGATCCTATTCCTAGTAAAATAAATAAAATCAAAAATAAATAATTCGTTCCCATTCTTCGATCTGCCAAATTCCCTAAATATACAGCTGCAAAGATAGGCAAAATCATCATAATTCCTATATGTGTCAATAAAGATAAATTTTGAAATATATTCATTTTATTTTTTTTCATAAAACTCCCCATTTATAATTATATCACTTGTAATAAATTATACAAGTAATGGATAAATTTGTAGCAATTATGCGCAATTTCTCGAATATTCAAAATACGTTTTCGTCCCCTATTATATATCATACATTTTTTTACACAATTCCACAAGTTATTTTTTAAATTTTCTGTTTTTAAAAATTTTTATCCTAGCAACTCTCATAAATACATAAAAAGCAGTCCTCATTGGTTTAGAGCTGCTTCTTATTTTGATTTCTTATCTATCTCTATTATTCCAAAATCATTAACACCCTATACTTATAAAAGCTTTATCAAAGGATTTGCAAACATTAACACTAAAGAAATAACTAAGGCATAAATCCCTGTAGTTTGTGCCACCGCTTGCCCAAGAATCATCGTTTTAATAATACTAGACTGAAAGTGCGGTCTTTTCCCAGTAGCTTCTGTTCCTTTTCCTGCTGCATATCCTTGCCCTATTCCTGGTCCAATCCCTGCGACCATGGCAATCCCTGCTCCTAATGTGGATGCAGCCACAACAATAATTGCCTTATGCGCTGTCACTAAAGGATTTGCATACATCAAAATCAGTGCAACAACCAATGCAAATATACCTGAGGTTTGGGCAACGGCTGATCCTAATAGCATTACTAACGTTGAAGGTCTTGACCCATTTGGATTCATACTAGCAGCTTCTGCTCCTTTTCCTGCTGCATATCCTTGCCCGATCCCAGGTCCTATACCTGCAATCATTGCAATTCCTGCAGCAATAGCAGATATAGCAATAATCAAACCATCTCCCTTTTGCCCTACTAATGGATTTCCACATAATAAAATCAATGCGATTACTAAAGATAAAATTCCAGAAGTTTCTGCAATACCAGCCCCTAATAGCATAACCATAGTAGCATGCTTTGCTGTTTTTGGATTCATACTAGCAGCTTCTGCTCCCTTACCCGCTGCATATCCTTGCCCTATTCCTGGTCCTATGCCTGCAATCATTGCAAAACCTGCTCCAATAGCTGATGCTGCAAGGATTAAAGCCTTTTTATCAAAGCTTAACAGCCAATTTAAAAAAGTTACAATAAAATTCGTATGTTCCATCACTTGTCCCCCCCTAAAGACATAAAAAAAATCTTCTGTCATTAGATTATATGAGGACTTTTTAAATATATGCTTATTTTTTGAATTTTCCACTAATAGCAACCAGTATATTGTATACTGCAAAAACAAAAAACTTTAGTAATTTTTCATTACTAAAGTTTTTTTGTTTATAGCTTTATATTTCCATTTTTTTTAAATCATCAAGAACAATCAATTCTGCATCTGTAGCATTTTTTACATCTTCTACAGTAAATTCCGGATTGATTTCTTTTAGAATAATTCCTTGCTCTGTTACATCCATTACACCCATTTCTGTAATGATCATATTTACTTGTCCTGCAGCAGTAAGTGGTAAATTACACTCTTTTAAAATCTTTGGTTTACCCTTTTGTGTATGAGTCATAGAAATGATTACTTTTTTAGCTCCAACTACTAAATCCATAGCACCACCCATACCTGGTACCATTTTTCCTGGAACCATCCAGTTTGCAAGGTTTCCTTTTTCATCTACTTGAAGTGCTCCAAGAACTGTTGCATCCACGTGACCTCCTCTAATAATACTAAAGGAAGTAGCACTATCAAAGAATGCTGCCCCTGGTACAGCTGTTACAGGCATACCACCTGCATTTACTAGATCTTTATCTTCTTTTCCTTCTTCAGCAGCAGGTCCAAGTCCAACAAAACCATTTTCTGATTGGAAGGTAATATCCATGTTTTCTGGAATATAATTTGCTACCATTGTTGGTAATCCAATTCCTAAGTTTACTACGTCACCGTCTTTTAGTTCTTTTGCAACTCTTCTTGCTATAATCTCTTTTGCATTCATTTTCTACACCTCCACAATATAGTCAACATAAAGTGCTGGAGTCATAACATCATTGCCATCAATTTCTCCAACCTCAACTACTTTTTCAGCTCCTACGATTACTACATCAGCTGCAGTTGCCATAAGTGGATTGAAATTTCTAGTTGCCTTATTATAGTAAAGGTTTCCTTTTTTGTCTGAAATACTAGCACCAACTAAAGCAATATCTGCTTTTAATGGCTTTTCTAATAGATACTCTTTTCCATCTACTGTAATTTTTTCTTTACCTTCTTCTACGATCGTTCCAACTCCTGTTGGTGTTAAAATACCACCTAGTCCATTTCCACCTGCTCTTACTCTTTCTGCAAGGGTTCCTTGTGGTACTAATTCACATTCTATTTCCCCTGCATTCATTTGTCTTCCTACTTCAGGGTTTAGT
Source organism: Marinisporobacter sp. (assembly GCA_025210395.1). Classification (GTDB taxonomy): domain Bacteria; phylum Bacillota; class Clostridia; order Peptostreptococcales; family Thermotaleaceae; genus Crassaminicella. Next base: position 165,120 of record JAOARV010000065.1, on the reverse strand, counting down.
CCCACATGAGACGCAATAATTTTTTTCACCTGCTTATTAACAACTAATTTACCAATTCCTTTATCAGGCCATCCTGCATCATTTCCAATAATAGTAAGATCTTTTACGCCCTTTTCTACTAGTGCGTCCATGAATTTTTCTGGTGTGCCCACAGCCATAAATCCACCGATCATAATCGTCATACCATCTTGAATATGACTCATAGCTTCTTCTAATGTAACTATTTTTTTCAAAATAAACACCTCCGTAAATGACCCATGCCTAAGCCTCTATCATTTTATCATATATAAGCGACAAATTGCTCCTTTTTTTTGCAAATTTCATTATATTTTTGTTTGATATTGTAAATAATTATAATAAAAACCCCTTTATAGCTTCTACAATTTTCTTTGCTGCCTTTCCATCTCCATAAGGGTTTACTGCATTAGCCATTTCTTTATAGGATTCTTCATTATTGACGAGTTTATTCGTTAGTTTTAGAATTTCCTCTTTTTCTATTCCTGCCATTTTTACAGTACCCGCCTCTACTGCTTCTGGTCTTTCTGTTTCTGTTCGAAGAACGAGTACAGGCTTACCTAAAGAAGGGGCTTCTTCTTGAATCCCACCCGAATCTGTTAAAATCAAATAAGCTTTAGCTATTAAATTAGCAAAAGGCTCATAATCTAAAGGCTCAATTAAATGTACTCTTTCTACGCCTCCTAATATTTCATAAGCTAAATTTCTTACCTTTGGATTCAAATGAACAGGAAATACCACTTCTACTTCTTCATTTTTCTCTACTACCTCTTTTACAGCAGAGAAAATATTTACCATAGGTTGTCCTAAATTTTCTCTTCTGTGAGAAGTCATTAAGATTACTTTTTTGTTTTCATAATCAATCTGGTTCAATCGATCATCTTCATAAGCATAATCATCTCTTACCACTTGGAGAAGTGCATCAATAACCGTATTTCCTGTTACAATAATATCCCTCTCTTTGATTCCTTCCCTTAGTAGATTTTCTCTATTTCCTTTTGTAGGGGAGAAATGAAGATGACTCATTCTTCCTGTAAGGGTTCTATTCATCTCCTCAGGATAAGGAGAATACATATTATGACTTCTCAGTCCTGCTTCTACATGCCCTACCTTCACTTGACTGTAAAAGGCAGCTAATGCTCCCACAAAGGTTGTTGTTGTATCTCCGTGAACTAAAACCATATCTGGTTTTACCTCTTCAATCACCTTTTCTAGTCCTGTAAGAGCTCTTGATGTAATCTGACTTAAGGTTTGTCCAGGCTTCATGATATTCAAATCATAATCAGGCTTTATAGAGAACAAATCCAGCACTTGATCAAGCATCTCCCTATGCTGGGCCGTTACACAAACAATAGACTCAGTTTTCTCATCTGCCTCAAGTGCTTTTACTACTGGAGCCATTTTAATAGCCTCTGGTCTTGTTCCAAATATAGACATAATCTTTAGTTTTTTCATAATCTTTCCTCCTATAAAAAAACCAGGAAATATTCCTGGTTCTACTCTTTATGCGTTGTTTTTTGTTTTTCATAAGGTTGCATTCCAAGGCTAATATACATAAGTGCACAAGCTGCTATAATAATAAATAATAAATCCCAGCTAACTCGTCTAGTCATAAGAGCTGCGCTTACTCCTAATATACTACTAATAGCATAGAGAATTAAAACGGTTCTCTTTTGTCCCATCCCTGTTGATAACAACTTATGATGAAGATGTCCCTTATCAGGCTCCATAATAGGTCTTCCGTTGAGTATTCTTCTAAGAATAGCAAAGGTTGTATCAAATATAGGTAATCCTAAAGCAAGAACTGGAACTACTGTAGCAATAGCAACGGCTCCCTTTGTTAGACCAAATACAGAAGTTACAGCAAGCATATAACCTAAAAACAAAGAACCCGTATCTCCCATAAATATTTTGGCAGGATTAAAGTTATAAGGTAAAAATCCTATACAAGATCCAGCAATAGCTAATGTGATCATTGCTGCTATATAGCTTTCATTAAAATAAGCTACATAAGAAAGAGAAATTGCTGCAATAGTAGCCACCCCTGCTGCTAATCCATCTAGTCCATCTATTAAATTCAAAGTATTTGTAATTCCTACAATCCAAAATATTGTAAATGGAATCCCAAGCCCTAAAGCTTCAACATTCAACTGGTAATCAACAAATGGGATATTAAGTACTTGAATGATTACGCCATAATAAACAGCAACTGCTGCACTTATAATTTGTCCTGCTAATTTTGCTTTTGCAGATAAAGGGTTTATATCATCCATAATTCCCATAATAATAATCATAGCTCCGCCTATTACCATCCCCTTAATGGGTCCCTCTAAAGGAATGAAACTAAATACGCTCACCATGAATCCTATAAATATAGCTAATCCACCCATTCTCGGAATAGGCTTTTTATGTACACGTCTTTCATCCTTCGGTACATCTATAGCACCTATTTTATGCGCAATTTTTTTCGCCAGTGGTGTCATACAAAATGATACAATGGCAGCTAAAGAAAATACAAAAAAGTATTTATTCACAAAAAACACCCCTTAATTTTCACGTATCCATAGTCATTTTATCTCAAAAACTACAAAAACTCAATGTTAAATATTATCAAATTGTATTCATTTTATTCCTTATTTTTCAAAATACTTGTAAAACGTTTAATATCCCATTTTCTCTGTCAGTGAATCATCACTAGTAATCCACTCTTCTACATTCTTTATTCTGTACCCATCGTCAGTATCTCTAATGATCACACGCTCTATCCCAGAGTTTATAATAATCCGTTTGCACATAGCACAAGAATTTGCATTTTCTATCAATTTTTTTGTTTTGGCATCTCTTCCAACTAAATATAAAGTAGCACCCATCATATCTCTTCTTGCAGCTGATACACAAGCATTCATTTCTGCATGTACAGACCTACATTTTTCATACATTTGGCCTCTTGGAATATTTAATTGTTCTCTCATACAATAGCCCAAATCTATACAGTTTTTTCTTCCTCTAGGGGCACCTGTATACCCTGTAGAAATAATTTCATCATTTTTTACAATAATCGCTCCATAGTTCCTTCTTAAGCAAGTACCTCTTTTTAGTACCGTTTCTGCAATATCAAGATAATAGTTGATTTTATCTCGCCTTTTCATAATCATGAATTCCCCCATAAAAAATCTAAATCTATTCATCAGTATTTCAACATTGTATCACCCTATAAAATCAAGGATTCTATATATTATTCTACATATTTACCTGTTTTCCTTTATATTTTTATTGGAAAATATACCATAATCTTTGGCTCTAGTATTTCCTAAAAAAGCTAATTTTTTCATATGTACGCTAAATATAAAAGATTGATTTATGCTGAGTCCTTAAAACCCCTGAAAAGTAATATTTTCTCCTTTTCTTTAAAAATAGAAATAACACCTTTACAAAATGAAGAAAATTTATCATCAATCAAATATAAAACTAGCAAATTTATATATTATATGCATTCGCCCTTCCTTTTGACACAAAAAAAAGAATAGATTTTGGCAATGCCTACTCTCTATTCTTTCAATGATCTATTTTGTTCCGAACAATCTATCTCCAGCATCTCCAAGTCCTGGGATAATATATGCATGATCATTTAATTTTTCATCTACAGCAGCTACATAAATGTCTACATCAGGATGTGCTTCACGAACTGCTTTTACACCTTCTGGTGCTGCAATTAAGCATACTAATCGAATGCTTGTTGCTCCTCTATCTTTGATGAATTGGATGGCCGCATTTGCTGAACCTCCTGTAGCAAGCATTGGATCTACTACGATTAAATCTCTTTCTTCTACATCAGCTGGAAGCTTGCAGTAGTATTCAACAGGCTCTAGCGTTTCTGGATCTCTATAAAGTCCTACATGTCCTACCTTAGCAGCTGGAATAAGACTTAACATTCCATCTACCATACCAAGACCTGCTCTTAAAATAGGAATGATTCCTAATTTTCTTCCTGCTAATACCTTTGATTTTGTCTTACATACAGGTGTTTCTACTTCTACCTCTTCTAAAGGAAGATTTCTTGTTACCTCATAAGCCATCAGCATAGCAATTTCTTTTACAACTTCTCTAAATTCCTTTGAACCAGTGTTTTTATCTCTGATTAAAGTGATTTTATGCTGTATCAATGGGTGATCCATAACAAATACCTTATCCATCCTACACATCTCCTCTCATAATTTAAAGTTTGCAATTAGTTATTAAATGTCTTATATTATTTTAAATATTTCTTTTCAATATCTGCAATTTTGTCGACTCTTCTTCCATGTCTTCCACCAGCAAATTCAGTTTCTAACCAAGTATCAACAATTTTTAGTGCAAGGCCGACACCCGTTACTCGCCCTCCTAATGCCAATACATTTGCATTATTATGTTCTCTAGCCATCTGTGCACAAAAAGTATCAGAAACAACTGCACATCTTACCCCTGGTACTTTATTAGCAGATATAGATATGCCGATTCCCGTTCCACAGCAAATAATTCCGCTTTCAAATTCACCTGAAACTACAGCTTCTGATACCTTCATACCAAAATCCGGATAATCTACAGATTCATCAGAATGTGTACCAAAATCTTCATATTCTAATCCTTTTTCCTCTAAGTGTTTCTTTATGGCATCTTTTAATTGATATCCACCATGGTCACTACCTAAAGCAAGCTTCATAAAATCGCCCCCAATTCTTTATAACCGTTCTGATTTTATGTCACAATAGATATATTGTCAAGTCTTTTATATATTCTTTTGATTAATTTTTTCCTATTATTTTTTCTATCAACACTTTCAAGCTTTCCTCAATTTCTTTGGAGCATTGTTTATATACATCTATAGATTGTCCATAAGGGTCTACAATATCCCCTTCTTTGCCTATATATTCCTTTAACGTATACGTTTTTTCTTTTGCTTTTGGTTCCATATATACTAATTGTTTTTTATGGTTACTTGTCATGGTTAAAATCAAATCAGCCTCTTGGGTCAATTCTTTTGTAACGAAGGTTGCACGATGATCCTTTAGGTTTATTCCTTTTTCATCCATTGCTCTAACAGCATTTTTTGAAGCTTTCTGCCCTTTTAGTGCAGCAGTTCCTGCTGAAATTACTTTTATGCCCTTTGTTTTTTCTCCTAGGTCTTCTAGCATTTTTTTGAATAACCCTTCTGCCATGGTACTTCTACAGGTATTTCCAGTACATACAAATAAAATTATCTTCATGTATTTACCTCCCAAGCTTTATGACATTGTATCCTGCAGCTTTAATCATTCTATTCATTACTGCATGTCCTAAAAATTTTCGATCTATACTTTCTGCATAGATCCTATCTACATCCTTTTCATCAAAAAGGCGAAGAGCTGCAAAAAGATTGTTGGCAATGGTTGTTACTTCCTTTCTGCTTCCCATAGAAATCACTACACCCTCTTCATATAATACTTTTGTTTCATCCGTACACAGTATTCCTACACGAAGACCGATCTTTTCCTTTTCTTTTTTTAGCTTTTGAATTTCTTTTACGGTTTCCTCTATATTTCCTTCTACAATCACTACTTCTGCTTTTGGAGAATAATGGGTATATTTCATTCCTGGAGACTTGGGAATTAAATCTCTATTCCCTTCTTCAATTGCCTTGTCTACTTCAACCTTTTCAAAAATCTCTTCTAAATCTTCTTTTGTTATACCTCCAGGTCTTAAAATCATAGGCCATTCGCCCGTCATATCTACTACTGTAGATTCAAGCCCAACATCACAGCTTCCTCCACTAATGATCACATCTACCTTTCCCTTTAAATCATGAATAACATGCTCAGCCTTTGTAGGACTAGGCTTTCCAGATAAATTAGCACTTGGAGCTGCCACAGGAACTTGAGATTTTTCTATTAATTTATTGGCAATAGGGTGAGAGGGCATTCTAATGGCTACCGTATCTAACCCTGCTGTAATCACATCTGGTATTCTATGAGATCTTTTTAATATAATAGTTATAGGTCCTGGCCAAAACTTTCCCATCAATTTCTTTGCATTTTCTGGTATTTCCTTTACTAAAGGAATAATCTCTTCTATTTTTGAAATATGTACAATTAAAGGGTTATCTGACGGTCTTCCCTTTGCCTGAAATATTTTTTTTACAGCCTTCTCATCCAAGGCATTTGCTCCTAATCCATAAACCGTTTCCGTTGGAAATGCCACCGTACCACCATTTTTTAATACTTTTGCCGGAACCTTTAATATTTCTTCATCAATAGCCTTTGGATCTATTTCATAAACCTTTGTTTCACTCATTGGTTTCACCTCTTAATATTTACGTAAATTTCTTTCATTCATTATACACCAAATCCCTGAGAGATAACAATGCCTAACACAAATCCTAAAATAAAACCAAAGCTTGATATCCTTTTAAATTTTAGACTTTTAGACTTTGGAATCAATTCTTCACAGGTTATATAAAGCATAGTTCCTCCTGCACAAGAAAGAAAAAAAGCTACAAAAGCTTCAGATATTCCTCCTAAAACAGCCCCCACAAAAGCTCCAATCCCCATAGGAATCCCGGCCATTACTGTATAAAGAAAAGCTTTAAAGGAAGATACTCCCCCTGCTCGCATAGGTACTGCCATAGATATTCCCTCTGGCATATTATGAAGAGCTATGACGATAGCTATTCCTATCCCTAAATTGCTCCCTGCTATAAATCCAGAACCTATAGCTAACCCTTCTGGAAAATTATGAAGAGCTATTCCTACGCCTAAAAGTATTCCTGTTTTTAAAAAACACTTATTTCCTTTTGGCAATAATCTATCTATAAAAGCAACCACCCCCGCCCCTGTAGCCGTCCCCAATATACTTATATATAACTGTGCCATCCTAAAAGCTTCTGGCAATAAATCAAAGCATACAACAGATAACATGAGCCCACTAGAAAGTCCTAAAATAAAACTTAAAAATCTATTTCCTGGATTTCTTATAAAAAAAGTAATCATTCCTCCAAGACCCGTTCCTATTACCCCTACACATAGTCCTATCAGAGTAATGCTCCATAACTTTTCCATAGGTCCCCCTCCTCACACCCTATATATATTCTAAAATCCCCTTATATATACAAAGGTCTGTGAATCTTCATTCACAGACCTCTTTTTAAGTTGCATCTTTTATTTTTCCCGTCTCTCTAAAAGACCATTTAAGAAAGGAAGGTGTAATCAACGTAGTAGCTACCACTAAAACAATAGCCGATGCAAATTCTTTATATCCTATTAAATTCATCTTAAGTCCTAAGTTTGCAATGATGATGGATACCTCTGCTCTAGGAACCATTCCTATACCTACTTGCAAAGAATGTTTTCCCCTAAAACCAGTTAATTTTGCTCCCCATCCACAGCCAGCAATTTTTCCTATAATTCCAAGTCCTAATAATAATAGACTATAGCCTATTCCAACTCCAATAGTATTTAATTCTACACCTAATCCAATTCCTACGAAAAATATGGGTGTAAAAATAGTATCAGAAATCAACCCAATATCATGAGAAATCTTATGTCTATAAGGCGTCATGGAGAAAATAACGCCAGCAAAATATGCTCCTGTAACAGCTGCAACTCCTAACTCTTCTGATATAAAAGCTAAAATCAAACAAGATATAATTGCATAAGGTACAATTTTTCTTCTCACATTGACTCTATCAGAAATTTTTGCTAATAGTTGAACCAAAATATATCCAATAATAATCGTAATGACAAAGAAAGAAATAATTTTTAGAATAACAATAAAGATATTGGTTCCTGTTCCTGGTCTTGCCATCCCTACAACAATAGTTAAAAGGATAATCCCTATAACATCATCAATAATAGCAGCCCCTAAGATCCCTACCCCTTGTTTCGTTTTCAATTGCCCCAACTCTTTAAGGGTTTGCACAGATATACTAACACTTGTTGCAATAGAAATAAGTCCTACAATTAAACTGCTTACCCAATCCCCACTCATTATAAAAGCTGCTCCACTTACTAAGACTAATGGAACGATTACTCCAGCTATAGCAATGGCAGAAGAGGATTTTCCTGATGCTCTTAATTCGTTTACATCTGTTTCAAGTCCTGCAATAAACATCAAAAAGATTACACCGATTTCAGATAAATAATGGATCAATTCTGTTTTTTCCAAGATTCCCATTCCTAGAAGCATTCCTACTAGAATTTGGCCTAATACGGCAGGCTGCTTGAGCTTTTTACTAATAATTCCACCAATATTTGCTCCTAATAAAAGAATTCCGATATGTAATAAGAAAGCTACTTTTGATTCCAAAGTTATCTCACTTCTTTCTTTCAAAATACTTTCATTACCGTTTCCAGAAAACACAGTATTTCGTTTAAATTCTGAAAATACACATTATAGTTTAGCACTCCTTTATTATTTTTGCAAGGAACATAAATCTGAAATATGGCTAATTTGGGGGTATAATAAAAACTGAGAGACTATTTGCCCCCCAGCATGAACTTATACTACCTGCTTTAATTTTTCTGCTTGATCTGTTGTAATAAGGGCATCTAATATTTCATTAATATCGCCATCTAGTAAATAATCCAGTTTATATAGAGTTAAATTAATTCTATGATCTGTAACACGTCCTTGTGGGAAATTATACGTTCTAATTCTTTCACTTCGATCTCCACTACCTACCTGACTCTTTCTGTCTTGAGCAATCTCTGCATTTTGTTCTGCAAGCATCTTATCATACAATCTAGCCTTTAATATTTTAAATGCTTTATCTTTATTTTTAAGCTGTGATTTCTCATCTTGACAAGAAACAACAATTCCCGTAGGCATATGGGTAACCCTTACAGCAGAGTCAGTTGTATTAACACTCTGTCCTCCATTTCCTGAGGAACGGAAAACATCTACACGCACATCATTTGGATTGATATCTATTTCAACATCATCTACTTCTGGAAGTACTGCTACAGTTGCAGCAGATGTATGAATTCTTCCACTTGATTCAGTAGCAGGGATTCTTTGTACTCTGTGTACGCCACTTTCATACTTCAGTCTTGAATAAGCACCTTTTCCTTTGATCATAAATACTACTTCTTTTATTCCCCCTACACCCGTTTCATTAAGGCTCATCATTTCGATCTTCCAACGATTTCTTTCTGCATATCTTGTATACATTCTTAAAAGATCTCCTGCAAATAGTCCTGCTTCATCTCCACCAGCACCTGCTCTGATCTCTACAATAACATTTTTTTCATCATTCGGATCCTTTGGTACTAAAAGAAGCTTTAATTCTTCTTCTATAGGTCCAAGTTTTTCTTCTAGCTCACTTAACTCCATCTTTGCCATTTCTCTAAATTCTTCATCATCACTTTCTTCTAAAATAGACTTTGCTTCTTCTATTCCTTCTTTTGTTTCTTTATATTCTTTATATTTATTAACAATAGGTTCTATTTCTGCAAGTTCTTTAATGTATTTTTGCCATTGTGATTGATTATTAATAATCTCAGGGTCTGAAACCTTCTGGCTTAAGTCCGTATACTTATCTTCTATAAAATCTAATTTATCAAACATTTGTTTCACCTCACACATTTTATACTAACAGTTTATTATATCATTTTTATGTTATTTTCACAACGTAGCTACAACTACCCGCTCAATTCCTGCTAAATCTTTTATTTTTTGTATTTCATAGTAATATCCTTTATGTTCCATCATTGTTTTTACCATATCTGCTTGATCATGTCCTACTTCTAGTGCAATAAACCCTCCTTTTTTAACAAAATTCGGTGCTTCATCAATGATTTTTCTGTAAAAGTCAAGACCATCCATTCCTCCATCAAGAGCAATCTTTGGCTCAAATTTTTTCACTTCTATTTGAAGCTTTTCAATTTCATTTCTTGGAATATAAGGAGGATTAGAAACAATTATATCTACCTTTTCTTCTAGTTTACCCTTTATAGGAGCAAGCAAATCCCCTTCTAGAAAAAGAGTATTCTCTGTTACTTCGTTTAAGGTTGCATTCTTCTTTCCTATTTCAAGAGCATGTCTTGAAAGATCTATTGAATAGACAAAAGCATTTTCTATATATTTTGCAAGACTTATAGTAATGGCTCCACTTCCTGTTCCAAGATCAACAATGATCCTATTATCATTTTTCCTCTTCTTTGCCCATTCTATAACTGTTTCTACTAAAATTTCTGTATCGGGTCTAGGAATGAGTACCCCTTCTTCTACATAAAAGTTAAGCCCCATAAATTCCTGTTTCTTTACAATATATGCAACAGGCATTCCTTGAATTCTTTTTTTTATTAAATCATTAAATACACGTATTTCTTCATCCTTTAAAGGATGATCTCGATGGGTATATAGAAATAATCTATCTTTTTTTAATACATAACACAAAATCACCTCTGCATCTAACAGAGGTGTACATGCTTTTGTCTCTTCTATGCTTTCTACTGCAAGTTTTAAAACATCCTGTATCTTTACTGCCAAAGGTCTGCCTCCTTGTCATCTGTCAAAACATTCTTCATGGCTTCAATCGCTACTTCTAATTGGCTATCATCAGGCTCTCTTGTTGTAAGCTTTTGGAAGAGTAGTCCTGGATAACTAATCCATCTTACAAATTGTGATTGACTTTTTCCTGCCCATTTAATGATTTCATAAGAGATTCCTGCAACAACTGGCATAAGGAGAAGTCTTGATAAAACCCTTACCCACGGATTTGGCCAACCGATCATAGAAAATAAGAGCAAACTTACAACCATTACAAAAACTAAAAAACTCGTCCCACATCTTGGATGAAGTGTTGGAAATTGTCTTGCATTTTCTACAGTTAAAGGAAGATTGCTCTCATAGCAATGAATAGTCTTATGCTCTGCACCATGATATTGAAATACTCTTTTAATATCCTTCATTTTAGAGATTAATGTAACATACCCTATAAACAATAGAATTCTAAAAATTCCTTCTACTAAATTTAACATCCACGGACTACTTATTTTTGTCTTAAAAAAATTCATCGCCACTGTTGGAGATATGATAAAAAGCAAAATCCCAAAAGCGAGTGCCGTAAATACTGAAAAATAAATAAGGATATCGCCTGCCTTATCTCCAAAAGTATTTTCTACCCAGCTTTCAAACTTTCCTTTTTCTTCTGTACTTTCTTCTTCCTCAAAAAACTCAGCCGAATAAGTAAGCGATTTTACACCTAATACCATAGAATCTATTAAGGCAATTACACCTCTAACAATAGGGATCTTGGTTAAAGCACTTTTTGCCATCCCTTTTACTTCTTCTTTTTTTACCACAATTTCTTGGTCTTGCTTTCTAACAGCAATAGCAATATCCTTAGGTCCTCTCATCATAACCCCTTCTATTACTGCCTGCCCACCAATACTTGTTGGTCTACACTGCTTTCTAAATATTTTTTCAAAATCCAAGTTGATCTTCCTTTCAGTATTTACATTTTCAGTATATACAACAAAGGTTAGAGACACACCATCCCTAACCTATCATGATCAATTCTTCTTATTCTTTTTATTTCATGCCATATTTTTGCTTGAATTTCTCTACACGTCCACCTTGTCCAACAAACTTTTGCTTTCCAGTGTAGAACGGATGACATTCTGAACAAATTTCAACTCTGATTTCATCTTTTACAGAACCTGTTTCAAATGTATTTCCACAAGCACATTTTACAACTGCTTTTTTGTAATCTGGATGGATTCCTTGTTTCATGCTATTCACCTCTTTCTATCATCTTTCACTATATATCAAAAAAATCTTATCTTAATTTTCAACTATTATAGTATAGCATAAGGACTTTCTTAGTTCAAGAACTTTTTCTCTTAAATTTTATTTCTCATCTTCTCTACAAATTCTAAGTTTGTCTTACTTGCTGTAAGTTTTTCTATAATCCTTTCTGTTACTTCTTGTGTTGGATTATTAGACATGGCGCGTCTTATATTCCATATAACCTCGAGTTCCTTTTGTCCTAATAACAATTCTTCTCTTCTTGTTCCTGATTTATTTAAATTAATAGCTGGGAATATTCTTTTTTCTGAAAGCTTACGATCTAGATGCAGCTCCATATTTCCTGTGCCCTTAAATTCTTCAAAGATCACATCATCCATACGACTTCCTGTATCTACTAAAGCCGTAGCTAAAATTGTAAGACTTCCACCTTCTTCAATATTTCTAGCTGCTCCAAAAAATCTTTTTGGTTTATGCAAAGCGCCTGGGTCAAGTCCTCCTGAAAGGGTTCTTCCCGTAGATGGAATGGTCAAGTTATAGGCTCTTGCAAGTCTTGTGATACTATCTAATAAAATAACTACATCCTTTCCATGCTCTACAAGTCTTTTGGCTCTATTTAAAACCATTTCAGCCACCTTAATATGATGACTTGGAAGTTCATCAAAAGTAGAATAAATAACATCTCCCTTAATAGACCTTTGCATATCTGTTACTTCCTCAGGTCGCTCGTCTATTAATAAAACAATGATCTCTGTATCTTCATGCCTCTGTGCAATACTATTTGCAATTTTTTTAAGAAGTATGGTTTTTCCTGCCTTTGGGGGTGCTACAATAAGGCCTCTTTGCCCTTTTCCTATAGGCGCAATCAAGTCGATAAGCCTTGTAGAAAGATCTGTAGGATTATGTTCAAGGGTCATTCTTTTATTAGGATAAATAGGTGTGAGATGATCAAAGTTTGGTCTCTTTGAAGCAACTTCAGGATTGTCATTATTAACCTTTTGTACATATAGAAGAGCTCTAAATTTTTCACCACTTTTAGGTGGTCTTGTAATCCCTAAAATTTTATCTCCTGTTTTTAAGTTAAATCTTCTGATTTGAGAAGGGGATACATATACATCTTCTTCACTAGTAAGAAAATTATAAAATCTTAAAAATCCAAAGCCTCCCGTTCCTTCACTTAATTCTAAAACACCTTCTACCGTATCTACTTCCCTACTATTATCGATTTCATTATTTATTTTTTCAGGAAGCTTTTGGCGATCCATGTTTACCTTTTTATTTTCTTCTATTGTTTTTTCTAACTCTTCTTTTCCATCTTGAGCCTGTTCTTTAATCATTTCAATAAGCTCATGCTTTTTATATTTACTGATATTTTTTATATGAAGCTCCTTTGCCATCTGCCTCAGGTCATCTAGCTTCTTTTTTTCTATTTCCTGTAAATCCAAACTAACACCTCCGTTAATATTTAAACAAGGTCTATTCTCTTTTAATCTATTTATAGATCAACGCAACAAAAAACTAATTTATAATAAAGTCTTCACCAAATCAAGAAGAATCATCATAAATTAAATATTCAATTTGTTTATCTACAAAATTGGGGTATAAAAGTGGCAATACTCCCTTCCTGTCAAAAAGGTTTCTTGCCACATTTTAGATAAGTTTTAGAAATTCATGCTAATGATTATAATTTTATATGGTAAGATTTTACTTGTCAAGGGTTAATGGTCAATCATTTATTTTGCATACTTAGGTTTTTTATCTAATTTATGCATGGTTTCTATAAATCTAACAGTTCCTGTTTCTGCTCTCATAACAACAGAATGAGTTCTTGCTGTATTACTTTGAGAATAGGTAACACCTTTTAGTAAATCTCCATCGGATATACCAGTAGAGGCAAAATATACTTCATTTCCTTTTACTAAATCTTCTAATTGTAATACCTTTTCACAATCTACCCCCATTTTCTTGCATCTTTCTCTTTCTTCTTCTTCGAAAGGTACTAACTTCCCTTGAAATTCTCCCCCTAAACATTTTATTGCAGCTGCAGCAATAACACCCTCTGGTGCTCCTCCAATACCAAGCATAATATCTATCCCTCTATCTTCAAAGCATGTAGCAATAGCAGCAGCTACATCTCCCTCTTGAAATAATTTAATCCTTACTCCAAGCTCTCTACATTCTTTTATAATCTCTTCATGTCTTTCACGATCTAGCATAGTCACTGTAAGATCTGTAATATTTTTATTTAAAGCCTTTGCAACATTTAATAAGTTTTCTTTTACAGGTGCATCTAGATTAATTACGCCTTTCGCCTTAGGTCCTACAGCTATTTTATCCATATACATATCTGGTGCATTAAGTAAATGTCCCTTTGGTGCTACAGCAACAACTGCTACAGCATTAGGTAACCCCTTTGCAACACAATTTGTTCCATCTACAGGATCTACTGCTATGTCTACCTTAATAGAATCATCCTCTGCTTTTCCAATCTGCTCCCCAATATAAAGCATTGGTGCTTCATCCATTTCACCTTCACCAATTACTACTACCCCATCAATATTTAGCGTATCTAGCATGTTTCTCATACCATCAACAGCAGCCTGGTCAGCAATATTTTTATCTCCTCTTCCCATATATTTTGCAGCTCCTAATGCAGCAGCCTCCGTAACTCTTGCTAAATTTATGGCTAAATTTCTATCCATTATAAACGTCCCCCTTATTTGTGTTTAGAAAGTGTTTCTATCAATGTTTCATTTTTATCTAGCTTATGAATAGCATCAACAAATCTAATTGTTCCTGTTCTTGAACGCATAACAACAGATTGTGTTCTTGCCCTATTGTTTTCTAAATAGGTTACCCCTTTTAATAATTCTCCATCCGTAGCACCTGTAGCTACAAACAATACATCATCACCACTTACTAAATCATCTAAAGTCAATAATTTTTTTCTTTTTTCTTCTGTCCATCCTAATTCTTCGCATCGAAGTTGATCTTCTTCATAAAGTGGGATGATTTTTCCTTGCATTTCTCCGCCCATACATTTAATGGCAGCAGCTGCAATAACACCCTCTGGTGCTCCTCCAATTCCCATAAATATATCTATTCCTGTATCCTCAAAACATGTAGCAATGGCTGTAGCCACATCGCCATCACTAAATAGCTTAATACGGCAGCCTACTTTTCTAGCTTCCTCAATAATCTCTTCATGTCTTTCTCTATCTTGAATAATCAATGTTAAATCATTAATATCTTTATTAAGAGCCTTTGCAACTGCCTTTAAATTTTGTTCAACAGAAGCTTCTAAATCAATACACCCCTTCGCCTTAGGTCCCACAGCAATCTTTCTCATATATGTATCAGGTGCATTTAATAACGTTCCTTTAGGTGCCATAGCCAAAACAGCAATAGCATTTGGAAGGCCCTTTGCAATCAGATTTGTTCCTTCAAGAGGATCTACTGCAATGTCTACTTCCATGTCGTCCTCTCTACACATCCCTACCTCTTCTCCAATATAAAGCATAGGTGCTTCATCAAGCTCTCCTTCTCCTATAACAACCGTTCCTTTTATGGCTACATCTGAAAAAGCTTTTCTCATCCCATCTACTGCTGCTTGGTCTGCAATGTCCTTTTCTCCTCTACCCATATATCTTCCACAAGCAAGTGCAGCTGTTTCTGTCACTCTTACAAGTTCTAATGCTAAATTTCTATCCATTTTTCTACCTCCACTAAAAATATATCTGTTATAATATGCAAATACTTATAGTATATCTTAAATGCTGCCATAGATAAACAACTTCAAGAATAAAAGTTTATATAATAACACTTCTATAGATTTCTTCCATTGCCTTCACCTACGTGAAAAGGATCCTCATCAATGGAATATATAAATAAGCAATCTATAAAAGTTGTATATCTATATCCAGCATTTATAGCATTCATACATAGAATGATTATTTATAAGAATATTAAATAACCATTCTATGCAAAGCTATTATATCATATTGCTGTGAGTATAACATACTTTTCCCTTATCGATTGCTCCAATCTGCTTTAAATCTTTCTATTCCCTTGTCTGTTAGTGGATGATTTAACATACTCTTAAATACTTTATATGGGATCGTTGATATATGTGCTCCCCCTTGTGCTGATTCCATTACATGAGCCGTGTGACGAATACTTGCTGCGATGATTTCTGTGTCAATTCCATGGAGTTCAAAAATATTTACAATATCACTGATTAAATCCATTCCAGGGTTTCCGATATCATCCATTCTTCCTACAAAAGGACTTACAAAGCTTGCTCCTGCTCGTGCAGCTAAAAGTGCTTGATTTGCTGAAAATACTAAGGTTACATTTGTTTTAATGTTTTTTTCTGTTAATCCTTTTACAGCCTTTAAGCCTTCTGAAGTCATAGGAATTTTGATAACAATATTTTTATGTAATTTTGCTAAATTTTCTCCTTCCTCAATCATTTCAGCTGCTGTATCTCCCATTACCTCTGCACTAATAGGTCCATCTACTAAAGCAACGATTTCCTTTAAAACTGTTTCAAAATCTCGTCCTTCCTTTGCAATCAAACTTGGATTTGTGGTTACTCCTGATAATACTCCCCAAGTACTGATTTCTCTTATTTCCTCCACATTGGCAGTGTCGATGAATAATTTCATTTTTATTCCTCCTTTATTTTTACTCTATATCTATTATATACAAAAGATATTTATGTTAAAAGAAAAAAGAACCTCTTATGAGGTTCTTTCCTATAATTATTTATTTAATGGCTTAAGTCCTAAGATTTCTCTTGCTTCAGCAGGAGTTGCGATTTCTCTTCCTACCTCTTTTGCAATACGAACAACTTTTTCAACAAATTGTCCATTACTTTCTGCTGGAACACCTTTTTTGATGTATACATTGTCTTCAAATCCAACTCTTACATGTCCACCCATAGCAATTGCTATAGCTGCCATTTGGAATTGACTTCTACCAATTCCTGCTACTGTCCATGTAGAACCTGCTGGAATACTATCTACCATGAATGCTAAATCGCGAGCTGTAGCAGTCATTTGAACACCTAATACAAAATCAAAGTGCATTGGTGCTTTGATATATCCTTTTTTATGCATTCTAATAGCAATATCAACCATTCCTTTGTCAAACACTTCGATTTCAGGCTTTACACCTCTTTCGATCATGATTTTACCAAAGTTTTTGATTGTATTGTCTGTATTTATGAATACTTCATCTCCACCAAAGTTACAAGTACCACAATCTAGTGTTGCCATCTCAGGATGCTTTAATCCTAATTCTGCCTCTTCTACTTCTGTAGATTGAAGTCTTTCCATATCTGTCATACCAACTGCTCCACCTGTTGAAGGTTGGATGATTGCATCTGGACAAAGCTTTCTAATGGCATCTATGCACGCTTTGAATCTCGCCTTATCTTGAGTTGGTGTACCATCATCTTCACGTACATGAAGGTGAATAATACTTGCTCCTGCTTTATAAGCAGATTCTGCTTCTTTTGCAATTTCTTCTACTGTATATGGAACATTTGGATTATGTTCCTTTGTAACTTCCGCTCCGCATATGGCAGCTGTGATTATTAATTTTTCCATTCTTGTGCTCCTCCTTAACTTTTAATTAGAAATGATTATTTTCTTTGACAGTCTTTTGGTGTCACACAAGTTCCGATTGCTGTAGCAACAACGATTGGCTCTTCTAACACATCAGCTGCTGATGCACTAATGTCTTTTCTTGAAATAACAACTTTTCTTGCTTCAAATTTCATTTTTCTTGAACTGTTTCCTTCTTTAATGATTTCTCCAACTACTTCAATGTAGTCTCCTGCATAAACTGGTGCTAAGAATTTGATTTCTTCGTACCCTGCGAATAAACCTTCATCTCCATCACGGATAATTAGTAATTCTGTAGCAAGGTCTCCAAATAAATGTACCATATGTGCTCCATCTACTAATTCTCCACCGTAATGTGCATCCTTTGCACTCATTCTTAATCTTAACATACTTTTAACTGTTTCCATTTTTTATTCCTCCTAATATCTTTATTGTTTTTGTAAAGATATTAAAAGCCAACCTAAAGTAAATCATGCCCACATTATTATAACATTAAATGTGGTTTTTTGACAGTATGTAAATAAAAAAATAAAAACCTCAACTAAAATTTTATACTTAGTCGAGGTTTAAGAATCATTCCTTAGTACATTATTATTCATTTCATTTCAATATTTTACTCTATCCATCCTTAAAAGGTTTTTCTTTCATCCAAATATACTATTTTATCTGAACAATTCTTTCTGCTATAAACATATCATCCTCATAATAGCCATCTATCAATATTTCATCGTCTTCATCTAGGGATCTTAATTCCATTTTTTCTCCTTCTAAATCGATCATTTTTACACCACTTTTCACTCTAACATAAATGGTTTTATACTTTTTTTCTAGTGTATCAAAGTACTTCACTCTTAATTGGTCATAATCATTATATACTCTTGTAATTTCTCCTTTTATAGATTCTTTGCTTTCTTCTTTATCTGCATCAATTCTATAAACTTGTCCATTTTCAATACGTATTTGTACTTCATAATAAATGTCTAAATCCTTTAATGTGTAATTACCATCATCTCCATCATTATCTCCATCAATACGTACCTCTACACCCCTTGAAACATCGTATGTAAGCATTTCATCGTCATCATTTTTTATAGTAATAGTAGAAGGATCCCCAAGAATAATCTGTTTGATTACACCATTTTCTCTACTCTTCTTATCTTTTCGTGATGCTGCTTTTATCTTCTTTACTTTTCCATACTCTACTGTAAAATTAACAATGTCTCCTTTTTGTAATTCATCTAGATAAGCATCTTTGTCATTACGTTCTACATCCACATCATCTTCATCAATTTCAAACATCTTAACTTGTCCATCATTCATTTTCACTTTTATAGATAATCCATCTCTAAATAGTACAGAAGATTCTAATATACCATCATAAGACTTCTCTTCCTCTTTAATCTCTATTTTAAGAGCACATTGTCCTATGTATTTTATATAAAACTCCATTCCTTCTTGAATATATCTTGCATCTACTTCTTTATCATTGTACTCGATTTCAGTATTTTTATCCATTTTCAATTCTTTTTTTATTGTAAGATCATTTTTATCTCTAACTACTAGTAGATATTCTCCAACATCTGTTTTTTCTATACTTTCAACTCTTGCCTGCATACTTGTTACTTCGTTATGAATTTGAATTTCAACTAATTCACCATTTGAGTTAATAATGAGTTTGACCCCATCTCCTACTTTTAAGTCATTAATACTCTTAAAGGTACTTCCTTTTTTGATTCTTGCTAATTTTAGGTTATAAACTTCTGTATCTCCTTTTCCATTTTTAACAACAACCATTCTTGTATTTTTATCTATATAGTCAATAATCTTTTCACTATTATCCGTAGTTGTCGTATTACTTGAACCTACTATCACCTTTACCCCTCTAACAGTTCCATCACTATTAAAAGTTAATTTCACAGGATCTCCAGTCTTTAAGTAACTCACATCTATATATTTACCATCTTTTTTTATATATGCAGATTTTAGTGCATAAGCTTTTTTATCTCCTTGTTTCTCTTTTAGAATAATCATTTTTGTATCTATTGAAACATAGTCAATAGTTCCTTCTAATTCTGTATTTACTGTAGGATTAGATGGTATCACAGGGGATGTTTGACTAGCCAATAAATCATAAGTCTTAGAACACATAGTTGCCATTACTGCACGATTTATAATACTGTTTGGATTAAACTTTTTAAGTGCATCTCCACCTACAATATTGTTTTTTTCTAAAAGATCTACATATGGAAGAGCTGCCGTTTTAATAGTCTCTGCATCTACAAAGTTTAATACTGGAATAGCTTCTAACTTCATATTTAAAGCTTTTCCTATCAACACGGCTATATCTACTTTTTTTGCATATACCGAATTTCCATTTTTTATAAATACCTTTAATTCATCTTGATGTACAATATTATACTCTAAAGTATAAGCTACTGCTTCCTGTGCCCAAGTTGGAATCTTATTAACTGATAATACAGAAGCATATTTTGAAGTCAAACCTACATTAGACTGTAATTTATTTGCTACCTTTAATGTATTATAGATCATTTGAATGGCTTCAATATAACTTACACTCTTATCTGGTTTAAATGCAACCTTCAAAGTATGATTATCAAAATACCCACTAATAATTTTTTTATCTGCCATTTTTGTAATATAAGGCTTTGCCCAATGATTACTTGGAACATCCGAAAACATTACTGCGGCAAAGCTACCTATTGTACTTATTGCAATCATTAACATAACAAGTACGAAACTTATTCTTTTTTTCATTTTATATTGCTACCTCCTTTAATATGCAATATTTATCAAATTTAGTATCACTACCCTTTTATTCTATATCTAAGCTACAAAATCCTTTTTCCATTTTCAAAATGTAACAAAATAGTAATATAAAAAATGATTAGGTTTAAATATGAGGTATACTCTATGTACCAAATAAAAACCTAATCATTCTTATTCATCTTAATTTTTATTTTTTATTATTTTTGTTGTAAATATGGTTTATGCAAATATTTTACTTGTTTTTCATGATTCATCTCTAATTCTTTGATACTTGCTTCTAATTCTTTTACTCCTGCTTCTATTTTTTTAACATCTAGTTCAATGATTAAACCTGCATCATAATTTACTTTAGCCGTTTTTAAGCTATTTTGTAATTTTTGTAGTTTAAGTTGTAGCTGTTCATGTTGTTCTTCTATTTTTTTTATTTGGTTATATGCAACTCTCATAGAATACTCTAAATTAGTTTTAGCTTGATCAAGGTCGATTTCAGCTTTTGTTACATCAATTTCCTTAACCGCATAAGAATCTCCAGCTTTATTATACTCATGCAATTTCACGGCAAGCTCTTTTAATTCTACATTTTTCTCTAAGTACCATATATTAGGATTACTCGCTAACTCTTTCCTTATAAGGGTGTCAATATCTATCTCCTGTAAAAGATTATATGCTATTTTATTTTGAACATCATATTGCTTTATATTTTCTAATCCAAACATTTCCTCTAAAACAACATAGCTGTTCTTCATATCAATTTTTAACTTTTCATGCTCTTTCATTAAATCTTCATGTTCTTTCTTAAAATTATCATAATTATACTGACTTTCTAAACCTAAGTCCTTTTTTAATTTCATCATTTCTAGTTCTTTTTTTGAATTGGTGATTTTTAAATCATTCACATTCATCTTTAATTTTAAAATATTGATATTATTGATGCTATTGATTACTAAATCTTCAATGCTTTCCTTTGTAGTAGCTAAATTCTTTTCTGCCCATTCTTGATTTATTTCACATGCCTTTTTTGCTTGTATAAGGCTTGGAATATACGTCCCTAATACTATTTGGGTATCCTCATAGACTTCACTAGCTCTATCTAAATCTTTTTCTTTCCCTTTAACATCTTTACTGTTTTTTAAAGCTATTTCTACAACTTGTGTACTAGTAAATATCTGTTTATCATTACTTTCTGTTCTCTCTCCCTTTACCATATTGCTTTGCTCCATTATGATTTTTGGTTCAATAGTATCATTAGCAAAGCATACTGTGGTCAATAAAGTTACTAGCATCACACTTAATCCTATTTTTTTAATTATATATATGCCTTTTCTATGCATATTATCCTCTCCCTTCTTTATCTATTATATCACCAATAAATTCATATTCATTATTAAATTTTTCTTAATTTTTAGCGAGATAATATGCTATTTCTTTAGATCTATTTATGTCAATTTTCATTATTTTCTTTTGTATTTTTATAGTTCTTTATATTCTTTTCTTAAATAATTTCTTGATTTAAAATCTTTTCTATCCTCATTAGGTTACTATTTTTGTAATTTTACATAAAACTCAAGTTCACTTTTTCTCTGATTTTCATCATTTTCTACAACAACTAATGTTATATCCATTTTTTCAGGATTTTCATGGATTTTAGGTAATACTATATAGCCACTCAATATTTCGTCTTCTTTCACATCATGAAACCAATTTTCATCTATTTTATAATATTTTACATCTTCCATAGAATATTTCTTATTGTCTATTTTAATTTTTGTTTCTAACTGCTCTAGCTTCACTGGATCTTCTTGTTTATTTTCTAGCTTTATATATAATCTCCACTCATCATCTTCTTCATTATAGATACAATCTTCTATTTCTAAGTTCACTTGTGAATTACTCATTTCTACTGGAGTATTTTTATACGCTTTTGATTTTACTAGTTCCTTATTTATCTTTATTGTATTTGAAGCCTCCTCCCACATTACCTCTGCGTTAAGCTCTTCACCGACAAATTTTAAGGGCACATAAATTTTATCTTTATATTTTAATATATTCTGGTCTTTAGGCAATGTTTTTTCTTCGCCATTCAATTCAAATTTTATATTATTCATTAAAGTTGCTGTTACTTTTTTCAATTCATCTGCGTAGACATTCATACTGCCTGCTAAGATTAACCCCATAATCATCCCCATTATTAAATGTTTATACTTTTTATAATTCATTGTAACCCACCTTCCCTAATATTTTTCAATTCAGAAAAGAGAACTCTGATAGAGTTCTCTTTTCCTATTCATATATTATGTTTATAATATATTTTATTATTTTTCGATTGTTACAGTTTTAGTAGCTCCATCCCACTCAACATCGAATCCAAGAGCTTGAGCGATGTATCTTACTGGTAAGAATGTTCTACCATCTTTGATTACAGCTGCAGTATCCATATTTACTACTGTACCATTTACAGTTAATGTAGTAGCTCCAATTTGAATATTAACAACTTTGTCTCCGAATAATGTTACTGTTCTTGTATCATTATTCCAAACAACTTGAGCATCTTTTAATCCTACAGCATTTGCCATATATCTTACTGGTAATAACGTTCTTCCATCTGCATTAACGAATGGTGCAACATCCATAGTTTTTTCTACTTCTTCACCATTTGTAAGTACAGTGTAAGTTGCTTCTCCTACAACAAACTTAGAAGTTGTGTGGAAATCTTGGCTTACTTTAGTGATTACGTTAGCAAATTCCACTTTTGTGAAGTTACTTGTGAAATCTTCATCATTGTAATCAGTTTTGTTAGTATCTCCATCACCAATACCACCATTTTGAACAATGGCTTTACCTGTTACTTTAAGATCAAATGGTCCTTCTGGAACTGATCTATCAAGACTCATTGTGATACCTTTAACTTTGATTACAGCTGCTTCTTCATCAGAATCTCTGTCAATGTAGATGTCAATTGTTTTATCTCCATCACTATTTTCTCCAACACCAGATTTATCTTGGTCGATTTTGATATCTCCTGAAACAATTTCTATTTCAGCATCTTCAAATTCCATTTCATAATCATTGTCGAATTTCAAAGTAAGGTATTCATCTTCTTGTAATGTTCCAGCTGCAGTTTCTTTAATAAGAATATCTGGTGCTGCTTGGTCTTGTAAACCAACTTTAACATCAGCTACTTCTACTTCTACTTCAATAGGAGCTAAAGCTTTAGCGATTACTACTGATTGTTCTTCGATTCCTGCACCTTTAACTTTTAACTCAATATCTCCAGTAAAGTCAGCTTCAACTGTTAATGGTAATTCGAATGTGATTGCAGCACCTTCGTCACCATCATTTGCACGAGTATCTATTTCAGCTTCAAACTTGCTTGTATCTTCGTTTACATCTCCTGTTTCATGATAAGTGATTGTAAAGTCAGTACCATCTTTATCTAATACATTGATTTTTTCACCATCTTGAATTTGTACACCTTCTGGTAATTCAAATTCAATAACACGGTCTCTGATAATTGAGTTAGCTACTTTTTCTTCTAACTTAATTTCACCTGTTACATAATCTTCGTCAACTCTACCTGCATAGAATTCTTCTACTTTGTCAACACTTAATTCTACAGTATATCCAAAGTATTCTGCAATAAGAACGTTGTTTGCATCATCTACTTCTCCAGTTCTTTCTTTTACATCTACTACTACTTTACCATGCTCTGCATCTCTTGTTACATCGAATACAGGTTTAACAGTAAATGATCTTCTTGAAGTACCTTTATTAGCAGTAAATTCAACTACAAGTACTTCTTTATCTTCTTTCTCTGTACCTTCGTTTTTATAAGTTTTCTTAGCAGTATCACCAAAAGCTTTTGTATCTATTTTAGTTGCATCTTTATCCCACTCGAAACCTTCTGGTAATTCAAGTTCGAACTTTTGATCTCCTTCTACTGAATTAGTAGCTGTTTCATCAAATACCATTTCAGCTCCTGTTTCAGCATCGCCTCTTCTAACTTTTTTAGCGTCATCTACTGTAATTACAGTACCACCATCAGAAGACATAGCAAATGTTTCTGTTGTTGCTGAAAGTGTAGTTTCTAATGGATCAACAGTTACTTTCGCTTCACCTTTTCCGTCGATTTCAACATACATAGGGAAGTCAATTCTAGCAGTTCCTGTAGATCTTCCAGATTCAAAAGTACCTTTAACAGTAACATCTACTTTTGTACTAGTTATATAGTCAACCGCTAATTTAACATTTGGCTGTGCTACTCCTTCTACATAAACAGCTTGAGAAACAGTGTCATCATCATCTTCTGAATATAACCACTCTGCTCCTGCACCAGATAAAGTCAATCTGAACTTATCTCCAGCTTTAATATCTCCATCAGTCTTTTCTTCAAGTCTTAATTTTGGTGCATCTTTTAAAGTAAATTTGTGCTCATCGTCTACTTTAGGTACTTTGTTTACATCGTTAGCACTTGCAGCAAACGCACTCATTGGTACTAATGTTAGCATTAATGCTAGTACCAATAATAATGAAATTTTTCTTTTCATCTTAGTATTTCCTCCTTTAAATTTTGTTTTTTGATTTTAAGGATCTTTGACCTTTGTCATTATCCTTTTAAATCACATTAACCACTAATGTGATTTAAAAGAATAATCACCTAAAATACATTACTGATTATACCAATGTTTTCTTACGTAGTCAATATATTCTATTTTTATGTAATATAAGTGTAATAAATCTATATATTTCTCTTATATATAATAATTTCATTAATAGGAATATTTTTCTGAATTATAACCTATAACCATTATATAGAAATAATAAAAAAAATACCATTACAAGAATGTTACAAAAGATTACACTTGTTTTACAAAAAATAAAAAAGAGAGTCTATGTAGACTCTCTTTTTTATTTTTTAAGCTATTATACTATTTAATTGTAACCGTTCTTGTAGCTCCATCCCACTCAACTTCTGCACCTAATGCTTGTGCAATAAATCTGATTGGAAGCATTGTTCTACCATCTTTGATTACTGCTGCAGTATCCATAGGAACAGCAACACCATTTACAAATAATTTGTTAGATCCAATTTTCACTTGTGCAACTCTATCACCCTTGAAGATTGTAACTGTTCTTGTTTCTCCATCCCAAATGATGTTATCATTTGTTACACCCATAGCCTCTGACACATATCTTAATGATAACATTGTTCTACCATCAGCGATATACGGTGCTACATCTGCACTTCTTTCTTCGTCTCCAACTTTATAAGTGCTTTGTCCAATTACAAAACTAGATTCAATTGCTACATTTGATGAAACTTTAGTAATTACATTAGCAAATTTAACACTTACTAAGTTGTTTGTAAAGTCTCCATCATTATAAGTTCCATTATCAACAATAGCATCTCCTGTTACCTTAAGATTAAATGGTCCTTCTGGAACTGATCTATCAAGAGTCAGCTTGATTCCTGAAACCTTAATTACTGATTTTTCTTCAGAATCTCTGTCAACATAGATAGTTAATTTCTTATTTTCAACATCACATTTATCTTGATCGATTTTTAAATCTCCTTCGATTACTTCGAATTCAGCATCATCAAAATCCATTTCATAATCGTTATCGAATACTAACTCTATTTTCTTATCTTCTCTAAGTGCTCCTGCTTCAGTTTCTGTTAAGATAATATCTGGAGCTGCTTGATCTTGTAAACCAACTTTAACATCTGCTACCTTAACCTTAGCAGTTAACGGTGCAACAGCTTTAGCAACTACAATTGTTTGTTCTTCAATACCTGCACCTGAAACTGTCAATTCGATATCACCAGTAAAATCTGCTTCAACTGTTAATGGCAATTTGAATTTAATTGTAGCACCCTCAGCCCCTGCAGCATTTTTTACTTCAGCTTCAAATTGGCTTGTGTTTTTTGTCACATCTCCTGTACCATTATACGTGAATGTGAAACCAGTACCGTCAGCATCTACTATTTCTAGATCTTCAGCATCTTGGATTTGTACACCTTCTGGTAATTTAAATTCTATTACACGATTTCTAACGATTGAATTCGCTACTTTTTCTTCTAATTTTATTTCTGCAGTTTCATAATCTGCATCCACTCTACCTGCGTAGAATTCTTCAACTTCATCAATACTTAATTTTACTCCATATTCATTATATTCTGCGATAACAATATTTTTTTCACTGTTTATTTCACCAGTTCTTGATTTTATATCTACTTTTACTTCACCATATCTTGCATCTCTTGTTACATCGAACACAGGCTTAATTGTAAGTGTTCTTCTTGAAGATCCTGCAGCTGCAGTAAATTCAACAACAAGTACTTCTTTGTCTTCATTACTTGCTCCATCATTTTTGTATGTTACTGTAGGTGTTGTATCTCCAAAAGCATCAGTATCAACAGCAGTTGCAGCCTTATCCCACTCAAAACCTGCTGGTAATTCTAACTCGATTTTTTGTGCTCCCTCTACTGCATTGATAGCTGTTTCATCGAATACCATCTCTGCACCTTCTTGTGCATCTCCTCTTCTAACTACTTCTGCTTTGTCAATCGTAATAATTGTACTACCATTTGAAGCAAGAGCATATGTTACTGTTCCTGCTGAAATTGTAGTATCTAGCGGGTCAATTGTTACTTTTGCTTCACCTTTTCCGTCTATTGTAACGTTCATAGGGAAGTCAATTCTAGTTGTTCCTGAAGTAGGAGCAGCAACAACAGTAACATCTATCTTTGTAGAAGTTACACGCTTAACTGTTAAAGTATTACCTGTTACGCTTCCTTCACTATAAACAGCACCTGTAACAGTGTCACCATCTGCATAGTTCCATTCTGCTCCTGCACCAGATAAAGTTAATCTAAACTTATCTCCAGTTTTGATATCTCCATCTGTCTTTTCTTCAATTCTTAAAAGTGGCGCATCACTTAAGTTAAATGCTTTTTCGTCATCCACCTTTGGTACTTTGTTTACATTATTAGAACTTGCCGCGAATGCGCTCATTGGTACTAATGTTAACATCATTGCAAGTACCAATAATAATGAAATCTTTCTCTTCATTTAAAAATTCCTCCTTTTATTTTTTGTTTAAATTTGTCGAAGCTTGTAACTTCTTGCTACATGATGATTATATAAATTCTACGTAGATAAATCAATGCCTTTAACGGTTCTGTAATATTAGTAAAATATTCCTGTACGTATTTTAGCCTTTTCTAGGGTTTTTTCGAGTATATATTACAGAGATATTACATGCTTTTGTCATAAAGAATATGTTAAAATGGTAGTATTCCTTAAGCTATCTAATAGTTATTTCTTATGTATTGTACCTTTAAAGTGTGGAATTTTTACTAGCATCATTATATTTAACAAGCTTTAAGAAAGGGGTTTTCCTATGAACGTAGTCATTGGATTATTAAAAACTATGCGTCCTAAGCAATGGACAAAAAATCTTATATTGTTTGCTGGAGTACTTTTTTCAAACAATCTATTTAACCTTCATTTATTGAAGGTTAGCTTGATAGGCTTTATACTATTTTGTATTTTTTCTGGAAATGTTTATATGATCAATGATCTTGTAGATAGAGAAAAGGACAAGCTGCATCCGAAAAAATGTCATCGTCCAATCGCTTCAGGAAAGGTAAATACGCTACAAGCCGTTATATTTTTATGTATCAGTATAATTTTTTCTTTTTTTATAGCTTATAAGCTAAACTACTTATTTTTTATGGTTGGGCTCTTTTATTTTATTTTAGTTACCCTTTATTCCTTTGTTTTAAAGCATCGAGTCATCTTAGATGTGATGACCATCTCTATTGGCTTTGTCCTAAGAGCTGTGGCTGGGGTTGTGCTTATAGCTGTAAGAATTTCTCCTTGGCTTTTATTATGTACTTTTTTATTATCTCTATTTTTAGCCCTTCATAAGAGGAAGAGTGAAATGGATTTAATAGCTAATGGGAACAAAAAATCTAGAAGGATATTAGAGGAATATACCCCTGAGCTTTTAAATGATATGCTACATATTGTTACTTCCTCTACGGTTATGGCATACTCTCTATATACCTTTAGTGCAAGTAGTTCCATGTATATGATGGGAACAATCCCTTTTGTTGTTTATGGTATTTTTAGATATCAGTATATTGTTCATAAGAAGGGTATGGGAGAAAATCCTGAGCTTGTACTCCTTAGTGATGTACCATTAATTGTAGATATTTTACTTTGGTCCATTAGTTGTATCTTTATATTGTATTTTATTTAACCTTAAAAGAGAGGAGATTAAAATTTGGATGTTCAGAAATTAAAGAAAGGGTTTATATTCTCTATATTTATAAGCATGATTGTATTTGTTGGCTTGTCTATTTATGGAGATATAGATCAGTTAGTTAAGGCTTTTATTCTATTTGATTATCGTTATCTTCCCTTTATATTGCTATTGGCACCTCTTAATTATTTTTTTCGGTATATGAAATGGTCTTATTATCTAAAATTAATTGACGTAGAAGTTGCTAGAAAAGAAAATATCCTTATATTTTTAAGTGGTTTAGCCATGACCATTACACCAGGAAAAGTGGGAGAATTGTTAAAATCTTATTTATTAAAAGAAAAGAAAGGCATCCCTATGAGCAGTACAGCCCCTTTAATTATAGGAGAAAGATTGACAGATGGAATCAGTGTATTCATTTTAGCTGCAATCGGTTCTATTACTTATCAGCATGGATTAAAAATATTATTCTTTATTCTTATAAGCATCATAGGGTTTATATGGTTGATGCAACGTCCTAAGTTAGTGTATAAATTACTTGATCCATTCAATCATATAAAAGCATTCAGGAAGTTTGATACTAGCATTAAAAACTTTTATGATAAAACCCATATTATTCTACAAACAAAGCCACTCATCTTTGCAATCAGCATTGGCGTCGTATCATGGTTTTTTGAGGGAGTAGTCATTTATCTTACAGCGTTGGCTTTAGGCTTTAAGCTACCTCTTCTAGCTTGTGTATTTGTTGTTTCTTTTTCGTTTATCATAGGCGCACTTTCTATGGTGCCAGGAGGTTTGTTTGTTGTAGAGGGAAGCGTAGTAACTTTACTTATGATGATGGGGCTTACGAAAGATATTTCTGTGGCTACAACGATTATTACAAGGTTTTCAACTTTATGGTTAGGGGTTGTTCTTGGACTGGTTGGATTAATCCTTTTATACAAAAACAGAGTGGATGCTTAAGTCCACTCTACTATTTTATAATTGCTTAATCCTCTTGAAACGCCTTCATTACTATATCTATCATCACTGCCATACTCATTGCAAATAAAAAAAGGAGTGGGAAATTGTATCTTGTTTGCCCTTCATAAACAAAATCAACTGCCATAAAAAAAGCTGTATTTACTGCTGGGATTAATAGTTCATCATTTAGCTTATAGTCTTTTTTAAAAAGGGCTACTAAGATAGGTTTTATACTGGTTAACATATATATAATCCCAAAGCTATTTAAAATATATATGATCATATCCTTCATTGCCCTCGAAAAATTTTTATTTCTTACATAAAAGCACTGCTCTTCCTTATCCCATTTTTTATATTCCTCATCTATTTCTTGTGTATCATTGCTTGTCCATGCATCTAAATCCCAAGCTCCCTCAAAGAAGGTTTGATGAATCCTTAAAGAGCCAAGCTTAAAAAATTCTATAGGATTCTCTAGAATCCATGATTTTGCTTGTTTTTTAATAATTGGTTCAATCTCATGAGCAATTTTCACATGCTTTTTCTGTAGAATACTAGTTACTTCCTTCTTAACTTTTTGAGGTGCTTTTACATCTTCAAGAGGCATCCAAGCGCCTGTTGTATTGTAAGCATTATTATTAATATATAAAACATATCCGGAATTATAAGATATAGGAATCATTCTACCGAACTTTTTATAATTTCTATACGTCCAAGGACTCATCACTAATGTCATAAGTATAAATGTCACTATAAATAAAACGCCTGCTTTTTTTATTTCTTTATTCTTCAGCCAATCTATAAAAGCTATGACTACTGGATAAGCCATTAAAAAGGGCTTTGTAAGAGCTGCTACGCCTATAAAGATGCCTAATAGAGGATATTTTATTCGGTAATCAAAGTCATATACTTGCACAAGAATAATCATAACAAATAATAATGTAAAAAATACTTCTGTTCCTATTACATTATTGTAAGCAATATAATTAGGAAGAAAGACTGTAATGGTATAGGTTGTATAAATGACAAATTTTCGTTTAGTTACTTTTATTAATACAAAATAAACAAAAACTAATGTTACCATAGATAAAAATACATTGAATTTTTTAGCAATCATTACATCTGGGTTTCCTACAAACTTATATACAATTCCTAATACAGTTGGATATCCCATTCCTTGGAATGCAATAGGAGCCCCTTTCCATGTATGTCCTAAATTTGAAAATATATTGACTGCAATTTCTTGATAGGTCTGAAAATCAAATACAGGATTTGTAGATACATTATTGATATACCATATTCGAAGATATAAACCTACTATAAATATGAAAAAAACATATGAAAGTTCTATGTATTTTTTACACCCTTTATTTCTCTTCATTTTTTTCTCTCCTTATATCTAATAAAATTGTAAAAGATGGCATATCAGCTTGACAACTGATCCAAGTATTTATCTAATAGCCATTATCACATCAAAAAAACTGGAACCCTATTGCCCTATTAAAAACAGTAAAATAGCATGATTGTAAAAATTAAAGTACAAGCGATATGAATAATGCCGAGCATATGCCCGGCATTATAAGTATATCTATATTATTTTCTATTTTCAATAGAAGCTTTTACAAAATCTCTAAATAAAGGATGTGGTCTTGTAGGTCTTGATTTAAATTCTGGATGGAATTGTCCTGCTACAAACCATGGATGGTCTTTGATTTCTACAATTTCTACTAATCTTTCATCCGGTGATATTCCACTGATTATGAGCCCTGCCTTTGTTAATTGATCTCTAAATTGATTATTAAACTCATATCTATGTCTATGTCTTTCGTAGATTAAATCTTCTCCATAAGCTTTTTGCGCAAGAGTTCCATCATAAATCTTACATGGGTAAACCCCTAGTCTCATAGTCCCTCCCATATCCTCTATATCCTTTTGCTCTGGCATAAGGTCAATTACAGGATATGGTGTTTGGGGATTTAACTCAGAGCTATGGGCATCCGTAAGCCCTAAAACATTTCTTGCAAACTCTACTACAACAAGCTGCATACCTAAGCAGATTCCTAATAGGGGTACTTCGTTTTCCCTTGCATAAGAAATAGCCGCTATTTTTCCTTCAACGCCACGGTCTCCAAAGCCTCCTGGTACTAAAATACCATCCGCATCCTTTAATCTTTCAGAAGCATTTTCTTTTGTAATTTCTTCAGATTGTACCCAATCAATCTCAACCTTCACATCATTTCCGATTCCTGCATGCTTCAAGCTTTCGGCTACAGAAAGGTAAGCATCATGAAGCTCTACATATTTTCCTACAAGGGCAATTTTTACTGTATTTTTTAGATTTTTTTCTTTTTCAACCATGGTTTTCCATTCTGTTAGATCTACCGGACTACAATTTAAGGAAAGTCTTTTGCAAACAATCTCAGCAAGTCCTTCTTTTTCTAACATTAATGGTACTTCATAGATGGTTTCTACGTCCATATTTTGGATTACATTTCCTTTATCTACATTACAGAAAAGACTAATTTTATCCTTAACTTCTTCTGACATAGGAATCTCTGCACGACATACAATGGCATCTGGCTGAATTCCAATTTCTCTTAATTCTCTTACACTATGTTGTGTAGGCTTTGTTTTTACTTCCCCTGCCTTTCCTAGGTATGGAAGAAGGGTTAGATGAATATACATAACATTTTCTTTTCCAATATCATATTTAATCTGTCTGATAGCCTCTAGGAATGGTTGACTTTCAATATCTCCAACAGTTCCTCCGATTTCTGTAATCACTACATCTGCATTTGTTTGATTTCCTGCTCTTAATACTCTACTCTTGATCTCATTTGTAATATGAGGGATTACCTGAACTGTTCCTCCTAGGTATTCTCCTTTTCTTTCCTTTGTAATAACAGACCAGTAAATTTTACCTGTTGTTACGTTACTATATTTACCAAGATTAATATCAATAAATCTTTCATAATGTCCAAGGTCTAAATCTGTTTCAGCTCCATCCTCTGTAACAAATACTTCCCCGTGCTGATAAGGACTCATAGTTCCTGGGTCAATATTAATGTAAGGATCAAATTTTTGAATAGTAACCTTAAGTCCCCTTGCCTTTAATAAT
Source organism: Marinisporobacter sp. (assembly GCA_025210395.1). Taxonomy (GTDB): domain Bacteria; phylum Bacillota; class Clostridia; order Peptostreptococcales; family Thermotaleaceae; genus Crassaminicella. The sequence continues at coordinate 132,582 of JAOARV010000065.1, read as the reverse complement.
TGTCCTAATGATGCAGCAGTTATTCCCTTTCCTAAAGAGGATACAACGCCACCCGTTACAAAGATATACTTTGTCATGTATAAGTGCTCCTTTCTATTTTACAATTTTCAGTTCTGCTATATTTGCCATATTGTTAGCACTTACAATTTCTACTGTTCTCAAATCTCTTTTGATTTCTTTTATGTCCCCTTCTATATTAGCTATTTTATACTCGATCTTATCTAAAATAGCCTTATGCTCCTCAGCTGCATGCTCTAATGATTTTAAGATTTGTGTATTTTCACTTTGTTGAACTTCTAGTTTGTCCATACGCCCTTCTAGTTTGTCCATACGCCCTTCTAAGCCATCAAGACGATCCTCTATTTTATCTAGCCTACCATTTGTCTTTTTTTGCTCTTCTAATATCTGCATTAATAGTTTTTCTATATTGTTCATCTATTCACCTCCCCTTATGACCTTTTTTAAATTTATCACACTATAATGAATCTTTTATTTTATTAGCTTCAAATGATCTTTTATATCAAATACATCTTCTTCAGTTTAATGAAACTTATGTTTTATAAATTTTACATCTTTTTCAATAGTTGTAAGCCTAAAGAAAGCAACCCTATATATTCACCGTACTATAGTGCATTTTACTCTCATTATACTATAGCTTTTCTTTCTTCCTCAATGATTTCATGATATGTAATTTTTCCCAAAACTATTTTTTTATTTTACCTTTTAAAACTTCTATCCCTTTTTCTAATTGTAAATCTTTTAATTCTCCATTCGCTATCTGTTCTATGTTTGCATTGATCCTATCTCTTGTTTTTAAATCTAATATCCCATTTACTTCTAATCCATTACTTTTTTGAAAATCTTTAAGAGCATTTAACGTAACACCATCTAAAATGCTTGTAGCTTCTACTTTTTCATATCCTAAAAGCTTCAATCTTTGCTGCGCGCCATATACATTCAATCCTCTTTCTCCTAAAGAAAAGTTTTTATCTTCTGCCATTGATACAAGGGATCCTATAACAGCTTTACTAATTGCTCTATTGTTTTTTACAACAATATCAGGCTGAATCCCTATTCCATTGATGCTTCTCTCATTAGGTGTTAGATATTCTGCAATAGTGAGCTTGATTCCTCCGCCATTCGTAATGGGTAGTGTTTGTTGTACGGTTCCTTTTCCATAAGTCTTCGTCCCTACTATAGTTCCTGATTTTGTATCTTGTATGGCTCCTGAAACAATTTCTGATGCACTAGCAGTAAGCTGATTTACTAATACTACTACTGGCATGTTGATTTTTTCTTTTTTTGCATAATGGGTCTCTCTCTTTTTATTTTTATAATTAACATGCACAACAGGTCCTTTAGGAACAAATTCATCTGCCACCTTTACGCTTTCCTGTAGCAGCCCTCCTAAATTTCCCCTCAAGTCTAGTATGATGCCTCTTATATTTTTTGCTTTCAGTTCCTTTAAAGCTTTTTTTACATTTTCACTAGTATTTTGATTAAATTCCGCAATACAAATATATCCTATATGATGGTCTATTACTTTAAATTGCACTGGATTGATTTTAATGATTTCTCTTTGAACATAAAAGCATTGAATACTTTCTTGTCCTTTTCTTTTAATCCCTAGCTTTACTTTTGTTCCTGGCTCTCCTAGAAGTAAATCTATTCCCTCTTTAGAATTATATTTACTTATGGCTTCATCATTTATACTCTCTATTCTATCTTCTATTTTTAATCCAGCCCTTTTAGCAGGAGAATTTTCCATAAAGCCTGCAATCACAAGCTTTCCCTCTACTACACTTATGGTTGCACCAATTCCTCCATAAACACCTATATTGTCTATTTCAAATTTGCCGTATTCATCTTTTTCAAAATAGTTGCTATGTGGATCTAGTACTTCAAATACTCCCTTGTAAGCTCCTTCCATAAGCTCTTCTTCTGTGACTTTTCCATCATAGTTTTTTTCAATATACTGAATCATACTCTTTAAATAAGCTAATCGTTCATCTAAGTTTTTAAATGTTTTTGTAGCTTCATTGGCATAAGAAAAGCTTGTTAATGATCCTACCATAATCAGCATACAAATGATTATACTATATGCTCTTTTACAAAATTTGTTCATCCCCATCCCCCTCTTTTTTAATATAAAAACTTTTTCTTTTGAAACCCCTTTTGTTATATTATATCATTTATATTTTTTATAAAATCATAGAGACAGAATTTTTTCTGTCTCTACAATATTTTCATTATATATTTTCTAATCATTAGTTGCTATTCTTTTATTTTACATATCTAAATCGCTCTATTTCTTCTCATACTACCTACTATTAGCGAAAATTGATAATATTCTCTCTATAATCTCTCTGTAAATCCTTCTGTAAAAATTCTAAAAATCTTACTAAAATCTCAGAACCTTCAGCTCTTGTAATGTTTTTGTTTGGGTTGATACGATTATAATTGTCTCCTTGGATGATGCCAATTTCTTTTGCCATATAGATACTATCCTTTGCCCAATTTGGAATTTCATTATCATCTGTAAAGGAAGTATAAAAGCCAGGATTAGGGGCTTTATTTTCAAAGCCTATTGCCTTTATTAAGATAGTTATGGCTTGAGCTTTTGTAAGAGGCTTTTCTGGTTTAAATAAATCTTTAGTAACTCCTGATATAAGATTTTTTTCTACTCCATCTTTGATATATTTGTAATCTGGATCAGTTACTGCTATATCCTTAAATGGTGATACCTCTTCAGGCTGTCTTCCTCTGCTTCTTCGAGGCTTTTTTTCTTCTTCTAAAGAAGGTCTCATACTACATACTCGGATAATTCCTTTTGTAAATTCTCCTCTAGTAAAAGGAATATCAGGTGTAAAGAATGCAGAATTTTCATCAAATACATCTAGAGAATATAGCTTTTTAATATATTCCTCTGCCCAGTGTCCCCCTATGTCTTTAAACTTTGGTATGATCAGTCTTTCAACCTTCGGTACCATTTTCTGTCTTAATAGCTTACTTCCAATCATTCTTTTACGATCATTTATTTCATCATCTTCTATTTTAGGAAGATCATAGCTATAGCTAGATACCATTTCTTGATTGGTAACTCTTACATGTCCTCCATAAAAGCTTGAAAAGTTTGCTTCATTATCTGAATACTTAAGGGTCTTTGTAATACTATCTGATACTTGCACCTTTACAGTTCCTCTCCAAGTCTCTTCATCTATATCTCCATCATCATCTTCGGTTTGCTTTGTAGAAGTAATGATATAATCAAGAATTTGTGTTTCTGTGTTTCCCCAAAAGTTATTATAACCCACATTTCCACCACTCATATCAACAATGACTTCTCCCTCATCTTTATTGATTTTATAATATTTTCTTGCCTTTAGATTTCCGGAATAAAAATCTGAAGCAGGACGGTTATCTATAATATCTGATTTTGAAAGTTCGTATCCGCCATCCTTTTCTAGCTCATATTTATCTTTTCCAATAGTGATCGTTTCTTTGTATTTGTCAATAACAGTTTGTCCGATAGTTTGCCCTTTATCATTTCTTTTCGTATAGGTTGTCAGAAAACTTATATTTCGATCTAACTTGCCTTTAAGAGACTTATCTTCTGGTGTTAATTTATAAGTATAAGCAACTGTCTTTTCTTCATCCTTTTGCTGTTCTTTTACTGTAAGCTTTCCTACAAATTTAATAGGCTCTCCTGTTATAAAAATAAATTCTTCATACTCATACTCATTATTTACTCCACCAGAAAACCCTGGGGGTGTCGCCCATGTACTAATAGGAATAAATAACAATATCATAACAAGTATACTACCAATCCATCTTTTCAAAAAATCTCCCCCTTCAAGGTATCCTTATTCTAATCATTCATAACAATTACTAAATGGGAGTAACACTACTCCCATTTAGTAAAAATTTTATTTTACCACAACGATTTTTCCATAGAAATCATCCCTTACAATATATAGTCTATTTCCTGGTTGTAATTCATAAGGTTCTATGATTTTACCATTTTTTATGATCATTGCTTTTGTTAAGTTGATTCGAATAGTTGTATTTTTTGCCATCCACTCATCATGTCTGTAGCTATAGTCTTTTGCATCTCTTACATAAGTAGTCCATCCGACTAAATTATCGTCTGTAGCCTTCTGAACTATACCATTTGTCACTCTTTGTCTTCTTAAGGAATCCAACTTTTTCTGGACCATTATACTAGAGATTCTATCCCCATCTGTATAGATATATCCATACCAATCTTTAAGATTTTTCTTTTTGATGCGTTCATCATCATCTGAATCTTCATCTACTGCATAATCTGCTGCAAAGAATTCTTTTGGCTCTATATATTTTTTGTTTTCAAGATCATAAATGACTGTATCATTATCATAGAATAATTCTTTTTCATCATCTTCATCTCTTGTTCTAAAGGATTCCCAATCATTACGATCTAAGAGGTAAAAATCCTTCAAATAGACTTTATCTTCAAATATTCTACTAAGTCTTCCTGCATAGATATAATTTTGACCTATATTAGAATTATTAATCTCTTCATTATAGATATTGATCACATCTGCATAAAGATTATTTCCCCTTCCATCAGCTACAATAAATGCATCTGACTCTGGATTGATAGATTCTTTTTCTACAAGTCTTCCATTTTTTATAACCATGGTTCCTTCAGAAAAACTAATATTTTTATGATTCTCTAATTCAAACTCATCTGCATACCAGTTTATTTTTTCTATTTTTTCTGAATAAGTTTTTTCATACTGGCTTTTTACAACCATTTTTTCTATTTTATCTGTACCAAAGAAATCCTTCATGGCCATATAAATGGTTTTTCCTCTATAATATTTTAAATTCTTATATGGAATCTTTTGACCTGCTACATATAAAGGTAAATCTTGTGAAAAAGGAATAGCAATACTATTTTTATCTTCTTTCCATTTGCCATTTCTAAATACTTCTATCTGATCAAGAACAATTTCATCTTCTAATTGGTCTGCTCTCGCAAGCTTTCCACGATATAAATCCTTTATTAATATAGAATCTCCTTCAATACTCATTCTACTAATCGTCGTTGCATCTACTTCATCAAAATAAAGTTTTACCCGATCTCCCTCATAGAGGGTAGAAAGGGGTACATTTTCCCCTTTCTTTAAGCAAATGGTAGCAGGAGAAGTAAAATAAATTTCTTCTTTTCCTATAATTGTCTTGATCATCATCTGATCTCTATCTATTTTTTTTACAATCCCAGTTCGAACCTTACCGCCTGGAGGGATATATCCTAAATTTTCTGTGGAGTAACTATCAAGATATTTTAATCTTCTTCCTCGAAGTTCTCCATAAACTTCCATTCCTGGTTTAAAATCCTTCAGTCCAACGGTTTTTCCATCAATTTGAAAATTGACCTTTCTATCTAAATTTAAAAGATGTACGGTTCCATCATATTCCTCAATCTGTATTTGATTTTCTAGAACTTTTTTTACATATCCTTCAATCATTCCATCTCGATAAGGTCCATTTATATCTGCATAGGAAATTACTGAGGCTAGTAATAATATACATAAACTCATCCATATTTTTTTCATACTTCTACCTCCTCCTTCCAAGTACTGCGAATTTTCCTGTTCTTTCAGTAACTCCCATAATGGAGTAACTATCACTGCTACTATTTGCAATAGGAATCCACGCCCTATCATCTTCATCATAAAAGCTTAATGTAATATGTTTGATCCTTCTCATAGTAGCCTTTTGTGTATCTACATCTAAAGCAATTTGCATATATGCTGGTAAATAAGACATCTCTGTTTTCGTTTGTCCATCATATACATAAGCTTTTAATTCATATTGCTTGGAAAGAGTTGTTTGACCATTGCTTCCTTTTTGCACCTCTATATTTCTTCCATCTGGTTTAATTGAAAAACGAACACCTGCATCTCTTTTATTTCTATTTTCCCTTATTTGTGTAGAATAAAAGTTTTTAGGATTGAATCTTAAACTAAAGTCTTGTCCCATCACCGTAACATCCTTCGCATCATAGTTTGCTGCAACAGATGCTGGAATACTAATGATCACTTCTTTGGCTCCTGCTAGATTCTCTCTTGTTAAATCAATATTTAAAGCTTCATCAGAATCATCTTCTCCAACAACAATGTTCGCTTTTCCACCAACTTTTTCAATTTTTGTTTTTTCACCTAATTCTCCATCTTCATCCTTTGGTCCTACATGATCTCCTGTTCTTACTTCATTACTTTCTTTTGAGTATTTTGATCCTCCATATTGACCAATAGCTGTTACAACAAACTTGTACTTCGTATTTCTATCTAACTCTTGATAAACTAATGAAGTAAGCTCTGTGCTTCCTACAAATACTTTTTCATGGTCATTGATCACTACATGAACTTCATATTCCTGAGCATCCTCTACTTTATTCCAGTTTACTTTAATATATCGATCATACACAAGCTCTGCTGTAACATCCGTAGGCACTGGAAGTTCAGGAAGACCGTATTTGATGCCTTCATAAACTTTCGTTGCTCCACCATCAGGGTTAACTACCATAATTCCTAGACTATCTATTTTTCCTGCTGGTGTTTTTACTACAAGGGTTCCTTCGTCAATAAATCTTACATCTGTTCCGTTAACACCTTCTAGTAAATTCCATTCTTCACCATTAATATATATTTTTTCTTTTCCTTCTTTACTTGATTTTTCTACAACAGGACTAAATACAACACGTGCTCCCTCTATAAATCCAGAACCTTTAATCTTTATTTCTTGTCCCCCTTCAACAGAAATACTACTAATGATATTTGCTTCTGCTGGATCATTTGGATCTACTACTGAAACAATCGTTGGTGCACTTAGGTACGTATATTCTCCACTTGGATCAGAAAGTTCTCCATCGGGATTTTCTATTTTTACTTGGAACCTTCCAGGAGCATGGGCAGGCATTTTAACAGTTATAGTTTTATAATCTACTACTGTTACATCCTCCCTAGGAACCCTCATATCTCCAATAAGTACAGAAAGATGATTTTGTGAGTCACTTTCTCTAAAGTCCTTCCCCTTTATGGTTACTATATTTCCTCCAATTGCTGGTCCTTTGTTTGGTGTAATTTCTTCAATAGCTGGTGCTGTTTCCCCTTTTGTAAATTGAATATAAATAGGAGGTACTAATTCATCTGATGGGGCATTTCCAAAATCTTCATTACTTACAATCACTCTGAACAACTTTCCTACCTGCTCTTCTCCTACAGCAGGCATTTGGAATGTAAGTTTATTGGGCAACTGATAAGTAATCTGCTCCTTATTGATTGTCAGAATATCCCCTATTTGAATAGTGGCATTTTCTCTAAAATCAGAACCTAATACAGAGACTATATTGCCGCCTTTGTAGCTCATGCGTAAGATTTTTATTTCCTTTCCCTCATCGGTAGTTTCTAAAGAAGGATTTTTCCCATCCTTTGTAATATTAGTAATTTTAGGTGTACTATCTGGATTTTTATATTGGAAATCCTTAGATACTTCTCCTCCATCTGGATTGATCACTGTTAAAGGTACTTTCCCTACAGTATAATACGAAGGAGTATGCACAATAATTTGTCCTGAATCTACATATTCTACCTTTGGTGCATATCCTCTTTCTACAAATAATCTTCTATCCGCAACCTCAAAACGAATCCATTCGTCTCCCCTTGAAGCATTTACATAAGAAAGAATTTCTCCTTCACTATCTGTATAAGTAAGAAGGCTTGCAGGAACATATACAACCTCATCCTTATAAGGTAAGGTTACCGTGTAATTTTGTTGATTTTCTATGATATTTAAATTTAGCGTATCATTTAAACCATCATAATTTATTGTAAGTCCACCGTCTAATCGAAGGGTTGTCCTACTATTATCGATTCTCCCTGAATTTTCCTCTTCTCTAGGAATATTCTTGTTGGTAATATCTCCAAGTCTTACAAGGGTTTGATCCATCTCCTTTATTTGATAAGTTGCACCCTCTTTAGCATAAAACTTTATATGACTTTTATCAAAATCTTGTCCATGAACCTCTACCCGGTCTCCCCCTTGTTTCTTTCCTCCGTCTGGGGAAATGCTAGTGATCTTAGGACTGGACCCCTCATAAGTATAATCCAGTTTATTAGAAATCCCTGCATCGTTATTCACCAAATACACTTTGACAACTCCTGCTTTTTCTTTAGGGGCTATTACTTTCATGTAACCATTTCCAAATTCAATAGCCTCTGCCTTTTTGCCTCCAAAATATACTTTAGGTAAAACAGGAAGGACTGTCTTTTCATAATTATCCCCATAGGTTCCCTTCAATCCCTCTATTGTTTTCCCTGTAAAATCATCCCATTGATTATTTCCATTTAAATCCTCATAGGGTTCATCACTATCTCTTTTTTGGTTTCTATTTTTATCTTCATAGGGCTCATAAAATCTGAAATCTTCTCCCGTTAACTCTACATAATTTCCTCCTGACGCCTTTCCTTTTACTGGAGTAATTTTATTGATTTTAGGCTGAGAAATAGGTACTACATAAATAAATGCATCTTCTTTACTAACACTACCTCCATCAGGATTCGTAATTACTATAGGTACTGGTAGCCTATCTATTTTATATACTTCTTTAATATCCACATTCAATTTAGGCACAACTACCTCCATAGTCGTACCATCAATTCCTACAGTTATATCATCTGCTGGTACAGTCATGCCATATATAGATACGCTGGTTTTCGTTCCTCCATTATCTACAAAGCACTCTCTTCCATCTTTTCGTTCTCCCGTTATTTTGATCACATATCCTCCAACTACAGAACCTTCATTAGGCACTACAGATACAATATTCGGTCTACTAGATGGCTGTGGATAATAGTAAAAGCCTTCACTATCTGCTTTTGTATCTTTTTTTGTATCAGGATTTTCTACCGTCACATCATAATATCCCTTACTTGGAAGAATAGGCACTGTAAAGTAGATCTTATGAAGCTCCACAACTTTAACTCGATCTCCCACAATGATATTATCTGCGTCTACAACAAAGGGTGTCATAAGCTTTAGCTGCAAATCATCTAGTGTAATCCCACTTGAGGTTACTGCAACGCCATAAATCCCCCCACCATCTTTTTCAGCCTGGATTTTTCCATCTTTAGTAGTAAAGATATATTTTTTATCTAGCCCATTAGATAGTGTAATCTGCCCCTTTATATCTTTATCAATGGTATAAAACTTTTCATCTGAATCTTCTAAAATCACACTATGATAATATTCTGCTACCATCAGTTGGTGATCAAGGATTCTTAAAAGATTTCCTGTTTTTTCCCAATTTTCTTCATCTTTATTCTTTAGTGATGGTGCTGTATAAGGCCTTAATTCTATTTCTTTTTTAGCATTTAGATTATATTTATTAATATCTTCTCCTTCTAATAGGATTCTTGTTCCAATAAGCTTATACATATCCTCTTTTGTAGCAGTAGGATCAGGCTTTAGGAAGTTATTTCCATCTACAACAACTAAGGTATCCGTTTTTCCTGATTTAGGTGAAAAGCTAGTGATTTTAGGCTCTGTATAAGTTTTTACATATTCAAATGGAAAAATATCAATTCCACCTTCTAGATTCATTACTTGAAGCTGAGTCTTTCCTTCTCTTCCTGGAGGTGCTTTGAAAGTTATTTTCTTTGCATCTCCTTGCACCTGAATTCCTTGTATCTCTTGTCCATCTATAAAAACTTTTGCTCCACTTTGAAAGTTTGAACCTGTAATGGTTACTTCTTCTCCACCATTTACGGTTACAACCCTTGGTGTCACATTTTGTATATGAGGTTTTTTGTTATCAGGAGGAATAACAAATTCCACACCATTAGCCTTTGTCCCTGAGAGACCTTCTGAATTCGTGTTTCTAGCAGGGTTGATGATGGTTACAGCTACTTTTCCTGTATTATTGATAATCATATCCTTTGGAATTTTTAGAAGGATTTTAGTTCCAAACTCATTCCCTTGGCTACCATCTAATTCTACTCCTTGATCATTAAACACTTTTAAATATAAATCTTGATTTCCAATTTCTTCTCCTGATCCTGTATTTGTTTTTTCATTTTTATTGAGTCGAATTTCATCATTTCCAAACACTACAATTGGATATCTTGTAACTTTTTGATTATTTTCATCTGTATATTGATGAATAAAAAATCTATTCCCCTGTATTGCGATCATGCGGTCTTGTTCATTGGATATAATATACTTTGAAGGATCATCAATCTTCTTTTCTATTTGTATTTTTTCTGGTGTCACACCCGTTACCTCTGGCTTTGGTGTACTAGAGATAAATTTATAGCCTCCATACGTTCCACCTTTCCATACATATCGATCCTTAATCACTACATCATTTGGAAAACCTGTTAATTTTAATATAGTTTCAGTTTCGATAATAATAGCCTTGATAGGTTCTTTCTCTACATCTGTAATAGGTTGTGTATTTATACCTAATCGATCTAGTGTATCTGTAAAAGCATATTCATAATCACTACTGTTGGGTAGCTTTGCAAATTTTGTAACTCCCCCAATAATTACTTTCACCTTTCTTTTGGCAGACTCTACATTGGTTTGCTCTTTTCCATACGCCCCTACTGTAGGCACTGTTTTTCCACCTACATTTTTTGTATGGACAGCAACACCATTTTCATCTGTTTGTCCATAAAAAATTTGCATACTTGTTTCTTTTGTTCCAGGCTCCATACTTACTTTCTTATCATTACTATTCGGTGTAAAATCAGAAATATTTAATGTTCCAAAATATTTACCTGTTAATTCTACCTTAGATCCTGTATCCGGGCCTTCCTCTGGATCTACATCTTTGATCTGAAGCTTTTGCTCTGCACTAATCACCGTAAACTTTTGGTAATCAGGAGCTTTACCGACCACATATTGCTTGGTCACAGCTTCGTTTGGATCTTGTCCATCAGGTATTTTATTGGTGAATACTATATAATATTCCCCCTGCTCTAGCCCGTCCGGAACCTTTGTCATAAGAACTTGCTTGCCATCTATATTTACAGGGCCTTTTGTATCCTTTCCTTTATGTGCATTGTCAAAATTATCTGTAAGACGCTTTAAAAAGAATACATCAAAATTGTCTAGTCCACTTGATGCAATAAATTCCACTTCTTCTCCTGTCATCCCTCGATTGGGATTCATAATCAGATCATCACTAATATTCATTTCTTGCACTAATGTAAACTGCTTTGGAAATAGCTTTTGAATCAAAACAGGGATATTATGAGCTATATCTTTGAATTTTTTTTCTATAACAATATTTTTAACCCCTGCATCTCCAGTCATTTTATCCGCCGCAATTTCTATTGTTTGAATAGCTCCTCCTGTGAAGCTAGCAGTTCCAAAATCTAATTGCTTACTTCCTCCAGGATTATCATAATAAACACTATAGGTTCTATATACACTATTTGCTACATTCGTATGATCAGTAACAATTAAATCTAAGCTTGTTCCTTTTAATATAAGCTTATCCTTTCCTTGATAAATTCTTCTCGTTGCATCTGATAAAGTTGGTAAGCTATCTTTATTAATATCTATATACTTTCCTCCTACATAAATAGATGTTGGAATAGCTCCACCATTTGCCACCTTAAACTGTTGTAGCCCCTCATCATCTATTGATTTATTCAAAATAGGCTGATATGCTGTTCCGGGATAAGATACAGCGATGCTTCCTCCCTTTAAATTTGCCCCTTTAATCGTTACAACTGTTTCTTTAACTGTATAAGCGCGGTCCATATAAGTCTGATAGACCTCAATGCTATTGATCGTAGGGTCTCCTGCTGCAAAAACCTCTAGCGTTCTATAGGGAATAGATAAAAACACCATCATCATACACAGCATCCATGCTATTCCCTTTTTACATATTTTATTCATCTATTTACACCACCCTTTGCCCTTCATTCTCATCTAGTTTTTGACTACAACAAATATTCCCTTTTTATTTGCTGTAAATGCCACTTGTTGATCAATTAAATTCACTGTATAAGGTATTTCATAAAAATTTCTTGTGCCTTCATCATATTTTAATACCTTAATATTCTTACCATTACTATATTTTAGAGGTATCTTTAGCTGTACATTTTTTATTTTATAATTTTCTCCTAACACTTGTATAAACTCTGATGCAAGACCCTTTCCCCTAAGCTTTCTCTTTAACATTTGAGTAATAGCAGGCTCCGTTCTACCTAAACAAATAGTAATTTCATCCTCTTCTGCATAAGGGTCTAGGGTTACCCCATAAAGAATAATATCTGCCCATTTTGACTTTGTTTTAAGCATTCCTATACTATATTTTTTATCTCCATCATATTGAAGCTTACGAAGGAATGTATCTTTTCCCATCAATTCATCTAAATCAAATTCTAATACCTTTTCATTGATATCACTTGGTGATACAAACAAGGTATCTTCACTCACCTTTAGATTGCTTCGAACCTCTCCATCTCTCCCGTCTCCCTTTATTTTATATTCTTCATTTGGAATATCTTCTTCATCTCCTGCTTTTACAACTCCTAAAGATCCATATACCTTTCTTTTATGATTAGTATCATTCTCTACAATAATATCGTAAGTTCCTGGCTCTAATCGATCACTTCCATCTGGAAGATAAACCTTTAGCTGTGTTTCACTAACTACAGTTACATCTTCCGCTTCAATATCATCAAAATATACCTTGATCTTCCCGCTTTCCGTACTAAATGAGTCTCCCTCAATAACTATAGGTTCATCCTCATCATAATCTTCTGGAATGGTTCCTAAGGATATTTCCTTGACTAAGGGTACTGAAGTAGTTGTAAAGGTCCATTGAAATTCATCATTTTCTTGTAATATGTCTTCATAGTGTACAATCCCTGATGGAATGATCACCTGATAGGTAGTCTGTGCCCTTAAAGCTTTTACAGGAATATATATAGTTGCTTGTTGTCCACTTTTTACAAATAGATATTTTTGTATATATTCATTTTTTTTCTGATCATCCATATTTGAAATATCATCTATAAATCCAGTATCTATTAAATTTCCTGACCCACCTACAGGCCGAATGATACAATTTTTTATATCTAGTATATCTCTTGTCAAACCTAATTGATTATCTAAATCATCAAAAGTAACTTTCACAAAATATTTATCTTTTGTCACATCATCATTTACATCATGCTTTACATTTTTTTCATCATACCAAGGCTTTCCATCTATTGATTGTGGATATTTTGTTTTTGCTGTAGGCTTTCCTTTTGACTGAATTTGGAGAAAAATCTTATCATTTCTATCACTACCATTATAAGTTGCATAAACACTATTTAGAACCGTTTCATCTGCCTCATCATCAAAAGTGATCTCTACTGCATAAGCCCCTGTATTCCCTTCCATCTTCAAAGCATTTCGAATATCATCACGTATATGTACATCTATTTTAGTAGCATCTTTCAATTCAAAATCTTTTGACTGAATGGTAAAAGACTTCGAAGCTTTTCCACTAAAAGGTTCTAATGTTAATTTCTCAATATTATGATGAAAATTGATTCCCTTAATAGAAAAAGTTCCTTCTGCATTATATAAATCCGTGACCTTAAATTGATTATTTTCTAAATAAGTAATGCTCTTAGGTTTATTTGGATCTGGCTCTGTATAAAGATTAAGGGTTAGAGCCTCTACAGGTTTTCCTGATCTTGTTTCAAATACTCCTGCTGGAATATGGAGCCTGTATAATTTTCCAGCATCCAATCTAATATATTTATTTGGATTATTTGTGTCTCTGTAAACAGGAATAAACGAAATATCTGTTTTTGTAGTATTATTTTCGCTAGAATGCCTTAATCCTATTTCTATAATCTCTACTTTTTTAGCAGGCTCATATACATCTTCCAAAGTAATCTGTTTCAATGAGCTTGGATAAACTTTTTCAGTGTTCACATCTAATTGTTGCATAGATGACTTAGGAATCACTTCCTTATCTAATTCAAGAAGTGATGCTAAAAATACGCTTCCTCCATTTTCTGTAGTTTTAACAAATCCATATCTAGGAACATTAATGAGATCATAAGTTTTAGAAGATGCTTGTGTAACTTCTTCTATTTTTTTAGCACCCATTCGACTAACATCCCAATGAGGCACCTCATTTTGCGTTGACCCTTTTGTCCAAAATGTAACATCTACATTACTTGTCAAATTATTTCCTTGCTTATCCATTAGTACGCTTCTATCTATTGTCAGCCTGTATTGATTTAAATAAAGAAGAGGCAATGCTGGTTGTATTTTGATTGTATCATTGTTTACAATTTGTATTTCTCTGATACGTTGTTTCTGCAAAGATCCTGTAGGAACAAATTCTTTTTTATTGTAATCAAAACTAAAATTGAAATCAGTCATATTTACATCAGAAGATTCCACTGTTGAATATATCTTTATTTTTTCTCCAAATACTATGCTAGTTAATAAGATATCCGACGAAAACTTCACGTAGATACTCCCATTCACATCTAGCTTTGTCTGATTCAAATCCCTTATATCATCTGTCCCATCAATACTTGAAGTATAACTAATAGGTTCTGGTCCCTTTGTTTCTGCATGAACATATTCAATAGGTATCCCTATAAAAATTAAAGTCACTATTAAAACAAAACATAATGGTCTATATTTTCTCATAAACTCCTGCATCTATAGATGCACTTTCCCCCTCTCGTCTATTGTCCTACTAAAATTATCGGTCAAATTTCTACTTATCTTTATTTTTTTCCCCATCTATCATTCTACCAAATATTTCCCCTTCCTTGTATGTCAATTTCATTAAATGTACAAATATGGTTCATAATAACCATTTTTAGTAAATTGTTGAGAAAAGCATTCAATATATGATAAAATAAGGAAAGACTGAAGAAATTGACGGAGGTATTTTTATGAAGAAAAAAGTTATATTTCCATTAGCACTAATCCTAGTGCTTCTTTTAGGTACCACTTTAGGTACTACTGCTGGCTATAGTCAAAAAATCACAGCTTGGTTTTATGACATCCGCATAAACCTAGACAGTAAGCCCTTAGGCTTTTATAGCCAACCCTTTATCTACAATGGTCAAGTATATGTTTCTATTAACGATATTGCTAAAAATATGGGCTTTGGCATTCAGTGGGATAATCAAAACAAAGTGATGAATTTATCTTCTAATGATAACAATCGCTTTAACATCAACACACTGCAATATGAGTTAGATCAAAAGAATACAGAAATTGCTAATTTGAAGTTTCAATTGAGTCAAAAAAAGGTTGAACTAGATATCTTGAGAGATCATCAGACTTCTTCAAACTCTAGTAGTCGTAGCCTCAATAGCTTAGAAAACCATTTAGAGGATCGATTTGATGATCATTCAAACAGAAAAACTATGCGCTTTAAAAATTATAATGTAAATCAATTATCTAATGATAATATTGAAGTTAAAATGTATGCAGATTTTGATAAAGATGATAGCGAATGGAAAAATCGACGTAATTCTGATTTTAAAGATTTTATAGAAAAAATTTGTGATTACATAAACGATGATTATGATGAAGATATTGAAGTAATTGTTTATGATGATGATAAACACAGAATTGCAGAGTATGAATATGATGAAAGCAGAGATCGATTAACAGAAGAATATACTTCTAGTAGCTCTAGTAGTTCTTCTGATGAAAATGATTTAGAAGACTATCTAGAAGATAGAACTGAATACACTCGTCATTATAACGATGGAAGAACTTTAAGGTTTGACGATTATAATATCTCGAAGAATGGTAGTGAAATGGTAATCAGTATCGATGGAGATTTTAAGTATAACGATTCTGAATGGCAAGATCTAGACACATCTGATTTCGAGGACTTTATAGAAAATATCTGTGAAGAAGTAGCTGATGAATTTAATAGAGATGTCAAACTATATGTTGATGATAAAAACGGTACAGATATTGCAACATTTAAGTATGATGAAGACGATGGTAGAATAGTTTCTCGTACCTATTATCATAGATAAAAATTTATAAAATATTACTACAATAAAAAACTCCTGCCTTAGTAAGAATGTACTAACACATTCCCACAAGCAGGAGTTTTTTTATTTACTCTACCTCCACAAACACAACTTTTCCCTCATTATTCATAAAATATTTTATATAATCATATGCTGCAATATTTTTAGGTAATCCTAACATACCATTCTTATATACTAAAAATCCTTTATTTAAATCCCTTATATCAGACTTATTAGCAACAAGCTCAGTATAGCTTCCATCATCATTATTAATGGTAAAGGTGCTATTTTCAACTCCATAAAGATCCATTGATCTACCATTTTGTTCTGATGTAACGTAGCTTTCTACTTCCTCAACAGTTCCTGATAATTTTTTATAGCCTTGCTTTTTTAATATTTCTCCAGAAGCCTTATCTAATATAACTGCTATTTGCCCTCTTGTGACAGAATCTTTAGGTCTGAAATAGCCTTTGCTATTTTTATTCATAATTCCTTTTTGAACAATAGCTTCAATCATAGGGATATCTGTAGTTTTAATGCTTTTCCAATCCTTTATGGTATAAATTTTTTGCTGAGGTTTTCCATGAATAGGCTCGATCTCTAGCATTTTTGCAATCCATAAAGCTACTTCCTCACGATTTGCAGCTTGCTTCCACGTATAGCTTCTTTCTAGATTTTCCCTTATACTATTTTCTATATTTTTAAGCTGCTCCTCTGTAAGATTCTTTTTCTTGTCATAAACAAGCATTTTCTCTGCAAGCTTTTCTTCTATTTGATCTTTTTGTTCATCAGATAGCTCTACTATTTTTTTTGCTTCTTCCCTTGTAATAATATTTTTACTCTGAGCTACTTTTATATAGCCTTCTATCCAGTCATCTTGTGGAGATTTAAATTGATAAGCTCCTGTATCTATTTCCTTCATCAATTTCTCCCCAACAATCTGAGCTTCCTCCTCTAGTCCCATAAGTCTTACAATAAAAACAATAGCCTGTTCCTTTGTCACTTTATAATCTGGATAGAACTTATGCTTTCCCATTCCCCTTAAAACAGAAAGAGCACTCATTTTTATAATAGATTTTCTTGCAAAGTGGTTATTGATATCTGTAAAATAACTATTTTCATATAAAGCTTCATAATTTTTTACACCCTCATAAGACTGTCCTAAAGCATGACTAACCCCATATGTACTAAGTAGTGGCGTTAATAAGAGCATGATTATTACAGGAACTAACAAAAATTTTTTTCTCATCACTTCACCCCTTCATTAAAATATACACTCCTCTATATGTATATATCGTCAAATCCAATCTACCCCTTCAATGCTTTTTATAAACAAAAATACTTAAGACCTTTAGCCTTAAGTATTTTTTATTTATATTTGGGGATGCGTGTATGCGTATATTCAACTATTAAAGTTTTTCTCTATTTACTAAATCTCTTTTTACCATTTCAGTTACTGCAAAAGTTCCAACATCATCTGCATAAGATCCTGAACCAAAACCTGCATCAAATCCTAATTCTTTTGCAAGCTCATGGTTAATTCTAGGTCCTCCACAGATTAATACAACCTTATCACGAATACCTTCTGCTTCAATTAATTCTACTAGGTTTGTAAGGTTTTTAATGTGTACATCCTTTTGTGTAACAACTTGTGATACCAATAAAACGTCTGCATTTAATTCAATTGCTTTTGCAATGAATTCTTCATTTGGTACTTGACTTCCTAAGTTGTGTGCTTCAACACCAATATATCTTTCAAGTCCAAAGTGGTGGTTATACCCTTTCATATTAAGGATGGCATCGATTCCTACTGTATGAGCATCCGTACCTGTACAAGCACCTACAATAACAACTTCTCTTTTAATGTTTTCTGCTATATATTCTTCTACTCCCTCTTGTCCAAAAGATTCTACATCTACCTTTGGTACTTCAATAGATGTGAAATCTACTGTATGAGAGCATTTTCCATACATTACAAACATTGTGTATCCTACACCTAAATCTTCTGCATGACAAACTGCTGGTTCTTCAAGACCCATTTTAGCAGCAAGACGTTTAGCAGCTTCCTTTGCTTCTTCTCCGCATGGTACTGGTAATGTAAAGCATAATTGTACCATTCCGTCATTCATTGTATCTCCATATGGTTTGATTTTAGTTAAATCTACTTGATTAGTTGACATTATCTTGCACCTCCTAGCATTAATTCAACAAATGGATTGAAATATTGTGAGTCTTTTTGTGTAACACCTTCAAGACCTTTTCCTCCATCCATCGCTCTCTTAACACCAGCAAATTTACCTTGTGCAATTGTTTCAAATAATCCTTCAGTTTCAATTTGCTCTAACATATCTGCTGCCATTCCTAATACTTCTTGTGCTCTCTTTTGGATGATTCCACCCTCTTTGAATTCGATCTCACTAGAGATGTCACGAGCATTGTTAAATACATATTTTGCATTTTCAATAGATAATGCTCTATCTTGAAGAAGTGGTGTATGGATTGCTTCTGTAAGCATTCCTAATAATTGAAGACTTTGGTTTGTCATGATTGCTACCATGTTAAATAACGCATCTTGAATATGTCCTTTGTAAATGTTTCCTGTCATGAATTTTGTTGGTGGCATATATTTAAGTGGTGCGTTCGGGAATATTTCTCTTGCCATTTGTGCTTGTGCCAACTCTAATAGGAAACCATTTTTAAGATCAGGAGTCATTTCAAATGCATGACCAAGTCCCATTTGTTCTTCTGGAAGACCTGCAACTAATGCAAATTGTTCGTTGATGAACTGAGAAGCAAGTACTGTATGTGCTTCCTCTACTGCATCAGCAGTTGTTAAGTAGTTATCTTCTCCTGTATTGATAATAACTCCTGCGAATCCATTGATAATTCTTGAGAAGTATTGGTCTACTAATGTTCTTTGGATATTGATATCTCTGAATAAAATTCCGTATAATGCATCGTTAAGCATTACATCTAGTCTTTCCATTGCACCCATAGCTGCAATCTCTGGCATACATAGTCCTGAACAGTAGTTACATAATCTTATGTATTTTCCAACCTCTTGACCTACTTCATCTAATGCTTTTCTCATGATTCTGAAGTTTTCTTGCGTTGCATAAGTACCACCAAAACCTTCAGTAGTTGGTCCATATGGTACATAATCAAGTAAACTTTGTCCAGTTGTTCTGATTACTGCGATAATATCTGCTCCTTGTCTTGCAGCAGCTTGTGCTTGAAGTACATCTTCATAGATATTACCAGTTGCAACGATTACATATAGGTAAGGTCTTGGTCCTTCTCCTAATGTATTTAAGAATTCATCTCTAGCTTCTTTATTTTTCTTAATTCTTGCTACCATTTTTTCAGCTAGAACTTTGATTGTTTCTCTAATTTTGTTTTCATCTGCTACAGGAACCTTTGTAAGGTCTAATTCTCCTCTTGAAACCATTTCAGCAATTTCTTGAGGTGTTTTTCCTGTATGGATCATTGCATTACCAATCCAGTAAGAAGCTCCAAGTCCTAATCCGCCACCCTCTTTAATATTGTCTACTACAATATTTGGTAGAGGCGTTTCGATTTCATCAACACCATCTATTTCTAAAAGTCTAGCAACAGTTCTCTCTACTGCTACTGTCGTATGTTTATCAATAAATTTTTGTGTATCTGCTGCGATTTTTTCAGCAGAATTTCTTGCTTTAGCAATAATGCTTTGGTCTAGATTTAACTTACTATGCATTATTTTTCCTCCTTTTTTATAGTTAGCAGTTAGCCCTTAGCAATTAACCGTAATAAAATACCAACGGCTAACTACTAACAGGTTTCAAGACACAATTCTGCATCTTTTAATAATTCTTCCTGTAGTCCCATCAGTCTTGCAATATTAATTGCATCCCTCGGAACTTTATTTCTATTTTTAACTTCAATTAATCTATAATCCATATATTTGTGTACAACTTCTATACCTATTTCACATTTTGCATCTATTTCATGCTTTAATGCTTCATAATCTATTCCTTCAAGGCCTTTTACCTGTAAATGGTAAACCGACTCGTCCTCTGTTAATCCATCAAAATGGGTTGTAATAATTGTAAGGGTATCTTGATCTTTTAAAAAGTTAATAAGTGCTTTTGATATAGCAAATCCTTCAGAAGGATTTGTTCCTCTTGCTAATTCATCTATTAATATAATCCCACTTTCATGGGCTCTTTTTATAATCTTTTTGATTTCTAGTATTTCTGCTCCAAAGGTACTTAGTCCCATATCTGTTGATTGTAAATCTCCTAAAGAGAAGAAGATATAATCTTTCAGAGAAAAAGTCATTTCTTTTGCTGGAACAAAAAGTCCAAATTGTGCCATAGCACTAAGGAGTCCTACTAATTTAAGAGAAATTGTTTTTCCTCCCATATTTGCACCTGTAATACAGGTTACCCCTTTTCTAATATTTACGGAAATAGGGGTAAAGGTTTTTCCCTGCTTTCGAAGGGCATTAGCCACTTTGATATGTCGTCCATCTACAATAGAAAGCCTCTCTTCCTCTACAACCTTTGGTTTAACTCCTTCAAAAGCTACTGCTAGTGAGCCTTTAGCAATCAGCAAATCAAGTGCACCGATTCCTTTAATATTTGCGTAAAATTCATGTATATGCTTTTTCATTGCTTGGGTTAATTTTTTTCGTACAGTGAATTCCTCTTCTTCCTCTTGAAGCTTAAGCTCATCTACTTCTTTAAGCTTTTCATCTACACTTTCATCAAGCTTGATTTTGAAAGTAATATTCATATAAGTTTCTGAGCTGTAGACAAGTTCTGGGCAGTTTTCTAACTTTTCTATCAACTCTTTATCACTTTTATTCGCTGCAATCTCACCATTGGGTCTTATCCTTATATTCAGCTGTTTTTGCAGTTTTTCTCTTACTTCCTTTTTGGAACGTTTAATATGGCTTTCAATATCTTTGATTTGTTTTCTTATGACTTGTAGCTTTTTTGAGTACGCATCATAAATATAAAAAGTATTGACACCATTTTTTTCAGGATCTAATAAATCCATTAGGCTGGGCATGGGCATGATTTTTAAATCTTTAGGTACGTTCCAATTTAATTTCTCGATGATTTCATCAAGTTTTATAATCAAGAATAGAAAGCTTTTGATTTCAAATAGTTCTACCGTACTTAAGGTTTCATCCTCTTCGATTCTTTTAAAAGAACCTCTTAGGTCCTTGAAATGTTTAAAAATATTACGCATTTCTAATAAAGAATATCTGTGCTTGTTGATGATCCCCACTATTTTTTCAATACGTTCGTATTCTTCTAGGAGTTCTTCTTTGTCCTCCTTTAAATAGGGCTTCATCTCTTTTTTTGCTTGTTCACCATAAGGAGTAAACACAGTGATTCTATCAAAAATATAATCAAGTTCTAGATTTTTATATACTCTCTCAGATATAAACATATTTATTCACCACCTAACACGACATCGAAAACAGGAATAGGATTTAGAAATTTCTTCATTTTGGTTAGAAATTCCTCTGGTTGATAATAATATCCTTGAGGTGCATAAGGGTTAATCGTTACAGCTAATGGTTCAATTTTATCTATTACCTCAATTTGAATGTTTACTTTCTTAAAGAACATCCAATCCTTTGATGAAATAAATATTTTTGTGGCATCCTTTACAACAAAGATCACATTTTTATATTTTCTAGTTGATTGAACAATCTTTTTCAAGGTATTGGTTACCAAAGATCCTCCAATAACTACATATTTTGTGTCATCTTTTATTGCTCTACCGATAATTTCTCCACTATTTAGAGCCGTTTTAATCTCTATAGGTACTACATTGTGATCTTCATTAATCACGCAGTAACCTTTTTCTTCTATAACCATACTGGCTATAGCTTTGATCTCATCATTTTGTAGCTGTGGTAAAGAAAACAATTGTACTTGATGCATTGTCTTTTCGATCACCTTATTCATATCTCGACTCAGGACTGCTCCTGTAGCAAGGATGGTTGCCTCCGTTACTGATGGAGAAGCTGATGAAATACGGTCAAGGGCACCGTCTACAATTACTAAATTCGCTCCATACGTTAAAAGTTTATCACACACTATTTTTATTTCACGATTTGTATTTGGACCTGCAATCTGTACATATCCAGAGGTTTTAGCCTTCACAATGACGATTTTTCCCATTGATGTATTCATATTGGTTACTTCCAATATTTCAAGCTTTGCCTCTGTATACTTAAATGTTCCTTCAGTAGTTGCAATTAGTGTTCCTTCATCTACATAAATCATAGGTTTTTCAGTATTTGTGACAAGATCTTGATTTTCTCCGTCTCTTCCTGTAGAGGTAATTCCGATTCGAATGTCTCTTTCCATAGCTTCATCAATTAATTGATTTAATGTCACGGTTTTTCCTGAATTTTTTGACATTCCTACCACAGAAATAATCTTATAATTATCTTGTATTGCATCCATTAGCTGCATGAAATTTCCCCCTTGAAACCTTATATTAGGGCTAGCAGAAATTCCACTAGCCACTAACTTTTATTGTCTACTCGTGATGGCTTCTTTCTCTTCTTGCAAGGTCAGTTGGCTCAAGAGCTACTTGATTTCCTTGTAATAATCCACCAACACCAGTAATTTTATGTGCTTTTTCACCTTTGCATACTGGACAATTGCACTTATCTTCGTATGGAGTAGGCTCAGTGTAAGTAGTTACAACACCTTCGAAGTTTCTAAGTACTACTCTCTTTGGAGATTGAGAAACTACGTATTGAGGCATTACTGGAGTTTTTCCACCGCCTCCTGGAGCATCAACAACAAATGTTGGTACTGCATATCCAGAAGTATGACCTCTTAATCCTTCAATGATTTCGATTCCTTTAGAAACTGGAGTTCTGAAATGCTCGATACCTGTTGAAAGGTCACATTGATAGATGTAGTATGGTCTTACTCTGTTTTTAACCATTTTATGAACTAAATCTCTCATTACATGAACACAATCGTTTACTCCTCTTAGAAGTACTGATTGATTTCCTAGTGGTACCCCTGCATCTGCAAGTAATTGACAGGCTTTTTCTGATGTAGGTGTTACCTCTTTTGAATGGTTGAAATGTGTATTTAACCAAACTGGGTGGTATTTCTTAAGCATATTTACTAAATCTGGCGTAATTCTTTGTGGTAATACAACAGGAGTTCTTGATCCGATTCTTACGATATCTACGTGTGGGATCGCTCTTAGTTTTTTGATGATATATTCTAATGTTTCATCACTTACAAGTAGAGCATCTCCACCTGATAATAATACGTCTCTTACTTGTGGAGTCTTGCTGATGTATTCAATAGCCTTGTCAATTCTTTCTAGTGGCATTGCATCATCACTTTGTCCTGCAAATCTTCTTCTTGTACAGTGACGGCAGTACATTGAACACATGTCAGTGATTAAAAGAAGTACTCTGTCTGGATATCTATGAGTAAGTCCTGGTGTTGGAGAGTCTCCATCTTCGTGTAGTGGATCATCCATATCTGCATCCGTTTTGTGTGTTTCAGCAAGTGTAGGTACTGCTTGCATTCTTACTGGACAAGTTGGATCGTCTTTATCCATTAACGATGCATAGTATGGAGTGATACCTAATCTTAATGTCTTTAATGATTCTCTGATTCCTTCTTCTTCTTCAGCAGTAAGGTTGATTACTTTCTTTAAATCTTCTAAAGTAGTAATTCTGTTTTTTACTTGCCATTGCCAGTCATTCCACTGCTCATCTGTTACATCTTTCCAAAGTTCGATTTCTTTGTAGTTTCTCATGTTTTTTGAAGCCCCCTTAAATTTATCAAGTCCATTCGGTAAGTCTATAGGTCTTACCTCAGTTTCTTTTTTATTAGAGGTATGGCTGAAAATATCAGCCATACTTATTTATGCATATAATTCTTCGTAGATTTCTCTTAATTCTTTACTTTCTCTCATGATTTGAAGAGTAACTTCTGCATGACCTTTTGTATAACCATTTCCAACGATCATTGTAACGTCAGAACCAACACCTTCAGCTCCTAGTGCTGCTTTAGTAAAGCTTGTTGCCATACTGAAGAAGTAAATTACTCCATCATTTTTAGTAGCTAGAACACTTGACATTTCAGTATCTGGAACGTTTACGTTGTTGATTGTTACATCAACCATTTCTCCATTTGTAAGCTCTTTGATTTTTTCCATGATTTCAACTGGCTTTGTAGCATCTCCAGTAACATAAACATCAGCAACATTTGCTCTCTTAGCAATTTCTAAAGATTTTTCGCTATGTCCTAAGCAGATTACTTTACCAGTAACTCCTGCTCTTCTCTTAGCTTCGTAGCAGCAAAGCATTCCTGATTTACCAGCTCCACCAATGATTAGTACAGTATCTCCTGGCTTAACAAGTTTTGCAGTTTGTGCTGGTGCTCCTGCAACATCAAGTGCTGATAATGCAAGATTTTCTGGAATATCACTTGGAAGTACTGCATAGATTCCTGATTCGAATAATATAGCTTTACCTTTAATATCAACTTGGTCAATATTTTTTCTTACTTCTAAAATTTCATCTATTTGAAGTGGAGTTAATGAAAGAGATACTAATGTAGCAATTTTGTCTCCAACTTTAAGGTCTGTTTTTCCTTCTAACGCTGGTCCGATTTTTTCAACTGTTCCGATTAACATACCACCAGAACCAGTTACTGGGTTTTGATGCTTACCTCTTTCAGCAACAATACCTTTCATGATTTCTTTGATCTTTTCTACATCTCCCTCTGCTTGGTTCTTGATTTGTGTGAAGCTTGCAGAGTCAACATTTAATGTTTGTACATTAAGTAGAATCTCATTATCATAGATTTCCATTGTATTGTCAATTTTTTTTGCTGGTTGTGGAAGAGCTCCTTTTGGCTCTATTACTCTGTGTGTTCCATAAGGACATCCTTTTTTCATTGTAAGTTCCCCCTTAAATTCTTTTTTTATGTAATGTTATTTTTTATACGGCTGTATCCCATACGCCAAAATATAAAGCAAATACCATGCCAACTCCGTTTTATTTTTAACAAAGAAAATATCAAAAAAGCATGTACTCAGCTTATCATCTTATCTACAGCCAATTTCATGCTTTTTATTATTGGAAAAGGTTTTCTGTTTTTTTTATGAAAAATCTCGAAAAATGTCAAACATTATCATTTCGCATGCCTACTTTTCAGCACTTAGCTTTTTTTATTGTATTTTATACTTCTTGATCTTATATTGAAGGGTTTGTCTTGGGATTTGTAAACGCTCTGCTGCATGACTGATATTGCCGTCTCCCTCATTAAGGGCATTTTTAATCATTTCTATTTCAAGCTTTTCAAGAGCTTCCTTCAAGGGAACATTTTGTATATCTATCTCTTTTTTTAAGTTTCTTTTGCTAAATTTATCAAAATATACGGGTAAACAATCTACATCAATCACATTTCCATCCATTAAATTCATTGTCCCTTCAATCACATGCTCTAATTCTCTTACATTTCCAGGCCAATCATAGTTTTCAAATAACTCTAATACATGGTCTGAGATGTTCATGACTTCTTTATTCAATTTTTCATTAAATCGGTCAATAAAATACTTCGCAAGTATTGGAATATCTCCTTTTCTTTCCCTAAGCTCTGGTAATTTTAGGGCAATTACATTTAATCGGTAATAAAGATCTCGTCTCAATCTTTTATTCTCCACTGCACTTAATGGGTCCTCGTTACTAGCTGCTACAATTCTTACATCTACTTGCCTTGTTTTACTATCTCCTACCCTTCTGATTGTCCCATCCTGAAGTACACGAAGTAGCTTCACTTGAAGTTCTAGGGGCATAGAATTGATTTCATCTAAAAAGAGGGTTCCTCCATTGGCTAATTCAAATAACCCTGGACGATTATCTGCTCCTGTAAAGCTTCCCTTTACCGTTCCAAATAAGATACTTTCTAATAACGATGCGGGTAATGCTCCACAGTTTTGCGCAATAAAAGGCTTATTCCTTCTACTGCTAGCCGTATGCATAGCATGTACAAATAATTCCTTCCCTGTTCCTGTTTCTCCATAAACAAGTACAGGAGAAGCTGTTTGTGCAGCTTTCATGGCCATTCCTTTTGCTTTTACCACTTCTTTACTTCTTCCTATAATATCAAAAAAAGTAAATTTGGCAGCATCTCCATGCTTTTTGCTTTTATTGCCTTCCTTTTGATCTATCAACTGTTCTTGCAGTGCCACTACTCGTTCTGATAATTCTTTTACATCTGTTATATTCTTAGATATTTCAATGGCTCCAACGATTTTGCTCTTTGCTTTTATAGCAAAGGATGAATTGATCGTTGTAATTTTTTTCCCTTTGTAATTTAAAAATGTCTGCTGAATATCAAAGGTAGGAGAACCCTTTTCAATGGCTCGAAGAAGGGTGCTTGTTTCTGGATCTAAAGAAGGATAAACATCTAAAATATATTTCCCTACTGCTTCTTCTCTTCTAATCTCCTCGTGCTCAGCTGCAGCCCTATTAAAATAAACGATTCGTCCTCTTCCATCAATAATCTGTATACCTTCTTCTACATGATCTAATATTTTTTCTACATTTTTCTGTGAAAAAATCATTTTGAACACTTCACCTCCAACTGCCGATTTTTAATCACCAAGTGCCGATTTTTCGTCACTCTCCTCAAAACAAAAGCAGCTTTCGCTACTTTTATTTTTACATCTTTTCAGGAGCTTCTATGGAAAAAAGTTCCAATATATTTTTCATAACATTCCTTACATGCTCTACTATTTTTAGCGTAACATACAATTTAGGTTTGTCAAGCTTTCTAAAAAGGATTTTTTCATGAAATCGATAAAATAATTCATTTAATTCAAACATATATGCCACTAGCCCATCTATTTTTTTTGATACTACTGCTTTTTCAATAATGTTTGGGTACTTCATCATTTTTTTCATTAAGCTTTTTTCAAGTTGATTCATCTCTATATTCAAATTTTCTTTTTGAAGATCTTGTATCCTGATCCCTTCATCTTTAAATATTTTGATGATGGAGTATGTTCTACTATGTGTATATTGTACAGATTCTATATCCTTTAAATCATGCTCTTGAATCATTTCTTTTAAAGAAGATTCTTCAAATAAATCCTTTAAATTTTTCTTGTTTACCTTCGCTTCTTCCTCTTCAAAATCTAAAAACTCACATAAAACCTGGGGCTTAAAGAAAAAATTTATAAATCCAGGGTGAACAAATTCTACTTTTTCAAATAAAGCATATTTATTTTTTATATTTTCTACTAGATTACTAGCTAGATCCATAGGTGATTTTTTTAATATTTTAGCAAGTCTCAAAGCTATATTTGTCGTATAATCTCCATGCTCATCCTTTTTAGGTTCCACTACTTCAATCTCATCTAACGCTATTTCGTATTTTAAAAAATCTTTTAGTACTTTTTGAATCATCTTTTGTATTTTTATTTTCCCTTTATTTTTCATCTCTACAACTCACTTCATTCTTTACATAATCTTTATACGCAGTTGATTTGTACTTTCTGCTATTCCCTCAAGATTCACAAAATATTCTATAAACAATTCTCCTTTATATTCATCCGTAAGACTATAGGTCATATCCTTCGTTAATACTTCCATATCAAACATTCCATAAGGAGTATGATAATTGGTATTATAGGGTTTACCCTTTTCAAAAATAATTTCTGATTTAGCTTTTCCAAATCTTTTCATAGATATTTGATCTTGTATCACTTTCACGGTAGTGGTACATCCTTCCATTCCCGAAAGTTCAGATTCCTCATATACTAGATACATGGCATTTCCTTTTTGATATAATTTTCCTTCGGTGATTAATTCTATCTCATTTTCTTCTCCATCTATACTGGTTTGTAGTCCTTGTATTTTCAACATTACATTTTTCATTCGTACACCTCTCTATTCTATCTTTCTTCATATCTTTCTATTGCTAATGTGATGAGTCGGTCGATTAATTTTCCATAAGAAAGTCCTGTTTTTTCCCATAATAAAGGATACATACTATATTTTGTAAACCCTGGCATGGTGTTGACTTCATTAATATATACTTTCATTGTATCTTTTTCTAAGAAAAAATCTACCCTCGCAAGACCTGAACAATCTATAGCCTTATAAGCTTTTACTGCCTGATCTCTAATTTCTTCTGCTTTTTCTTGAGGAATATTTGCAGGGATAACCATCTTAGATTTTCCATCATCAAAATATTTTGCATCATAGTCATAAAATTCATGAGATGGTAAAATCTCACCTACAATAGAAGCCTTCGGATCATCATTTCCAAGAACACCACATTCAATTTCCCTTCCATGGATGAACGCTTCTAATAATATTTTTCTATCGTGTTCTCCTGCTTTTTCGATTCCTTTAATCAATTCTTCTCGATTATGAGCTTTTGTGATTCCTACACTTGATCCTAAATTTGCAGGTTTTAAAAAAACTGGATACTCAAAATCTTTTTCAATCCTATTAATCGTCTCTTGTTGATTTTCTCTAAAATCTTTTCTCATAATAGTCATATACTTTCCTACAGGTAACCCTTCATGTTCAAAAACTTTCTTTGTATAGATCTTATCCATTCCTACAGCTGATGCTAATACTCCTGCTCCTACATAAGGAAGATCTATCATTTCTAATAACCCTTGTATGGTTCCGTCTTCTCCAAAAGGACCATGAAGTACTGGAAAAACTACATCTACCCTATCTGAAAGTCTTTGAATTTCTCCGCTTAATGGAATAACAGAAACCTTTTCGTTAGGATTTTCTTTCATTTCTTTCTTTGCAATTGCTTCCCATTCTCCTGTTTCTATATCTTGAGTAGGTCCATTATAAATCATCCAATGCCCCTCTTTAGTAATCCCTACAGGAAGTACATTATATTTTTCTTGATCTATAGCTTTCATCACAGATGTTGCTGACATAAGGGATATTTCATGCTCTCCTGATTTACTACCAAATACAATAGCTACATTTATTTTTTTAATCATAAAAAAAACCTCCCTCAATTCCATTATTTTTTATTTAATTCATTAATATTCTATACTTATGAGATTTATTAATCAAATTATTTTTGACTTTAATAGCACCAATGCCCTATAAAAATATACAGCCTAGGAAAAAAACCTCAGCTGTATACCCTTTAGATCATCAATGTTCCATTTTCATTTTTTATAAGCTTTAAAATCTTTTCTTCTTCTCCTGTATTGGCATTAATATAGATAATAAACTGGTCTCCTTTGTAGCTTGCTTCAAATTCATAGCAATAAATTTCACCAAAGCTACTAGTTGGAATCATACAAAGCTGTGGCTCTTTTTCAATAGTAGCACGTAAACTTATTTTTTCCTTTGCTTCTTTAGCTGTTATTTTAGGCTCTTTTATAGTTCTTTTATAGTTTGTTGTTAAAAAATGTGTTGTATCAAAGCCTACTATTTCTCCATTATCTAAAGCAATTTTTACTTTGATCAAATCAGGATACATAATCACATCGTCCTGTTTATATACATAGTTTATAAGAACAACCTTATCATATCTAAGTGTATAAGTAGGAACCATATTTTTAAACCCTTTATCCTCTAAAAACTTTGATGCATGCTTTACTGCCTGCTTTGGAGAAATATTTGCTTTTTTTACTTGTCGATTATTGAGAAGCCACACTACATATCCATTTCTTTGACTAATATCAATATATGTAGGGTTTCCCTTATCTTTCTCTTGATTTTTAGGGATTACTTCAAAGCTGTAGGTATCAATTCTTCCTTGTCCATTTGTGATTTTTTGTACTTTATCAACTTTTCCTCCCCCTAAAAATTCTATTACTTTTTTCTCTGCTTCTTTTTGTGTGATTTTATCTCCCTTTAATCTTGGTCGCATTCCTGCGATTACGTGTTCTGAGAAGGGCCCATCATAAATAAGCTCTGGGTATTCTACCATTCTTTCTTCAAATTTATTAAATTTTAATTGAATAGGGTTTTCCTTTTCTGCTTCTTTATTTAATTTTTCACTTCCCTTTCTTCTTAGCTCTCCCTTCCATACTGTACCTTTTAAAGCATTTTCTTGAAGATCGTGAAGATCTTCTGATAATTCTAAAGCATAATTATGAAGTTTTTCTAGATTTCCGATTTCTTTTTCTCCTAAGGTTTCTTGATCCATACTACGATTATACATAGCAAATGTATAATCACCTAATTGGTTCAAAAACTTTTCTGTTTTTGTAATATCTGCGTGTTTAATAGGAAGCTGTGATAGCTTTTCTTGAGCATTATACGCATTTTGCCATATGTTAGAATATAACAAAACATTTTCTTTTTTTTGGCTAGCTACCATTAATTTTGATAAATCTGTGGTAATCGTTTCTACGCTTCCCATCAAATCATAATACATTCTTTGAAATTGATTATCTAAAAATGTGTAGTATTCATTCTTTTCCTTATACTGATTGTATCCCCATAGGCTAGTGCCTATTAAAGCTACAACAAGAATGATAATCACAGCATTTCTTTTCATAGGATTCACCTCCTTAATTTCCAAACCAATGCTTCCCTATTTTTTTGACTACTTTTCTTGACCAAATCCATTTACTTGTAGCCGTTGCAGGATTCCAATAATACAAGCATCCCCCTGTAGGGTCCCATCCATTCATTGCATCTTGTGCTGCTTTTACACAGCTATCAGCTGGAGCTAAATTGATTTGTCCATCACTTACTGCTGTAAATGCTCCAGGTTGATAAACCACTCCTGCGATAGTATTCGGAAACGAAGGATTTCTTGTTCTATTTAAAACAACCGCACCTACTGCTACCTGCCCTATGTAAGGTTCTCCTCTCGCCTCTCCTGTTATTGCCTTTGCCAGCAAGATTATTTCATCATTCCTTGGTGTTCCTTTATTACTAGGTTTATAATCTGTATCTTTACTACCACGCTTTACAGGCATCCCTAATTTTGCTGCTGTTTGAGGTCCAACAACACCATCAGGTGTTAATCCATTTTTTCTTTGAAAATCTTTTACAGCTGTAAAGGTACCTCCACCAAACACACCATCTATAGGTCCCTTATAATATCCCCAATTCTTAAGCTTAGTTTGAAGGGTCTTTACGTCTGCTCCACTAGATCCCCAATATAGGGTTCCTTGTGCAACTCCTATATTGAAAATAATAGAGAAACACACACCAATGAGTATCATCAAAACAATGACTTTTAATGATTTTTGTTTCAATTTTCATCCTCCTTTCACTTTTGATTCTCTATTATTTTTTGTAAGGTTTTCATCAATTATTCCACTTTGGGATATATGGATTATTTTGGATACAACATAATAAAGCAAAGGTTACCCTTTGCTTTATTTCATTCCTACTACCTTATTTAATTTCAGCTTTGCTTCTTCTAATATTTCTACAACCTTAAACTTTAGTTTAATAGGAATCTTTCCTTCACTACTAGCTGTACTGATCATCTTAAATTCTTCTTCTGTCAGTACATTCATCATTTCTTTTTTCGTTCTTTCATCTGTTAAACCATTTTTCATATCAATAAAGCATAAGGGAGGAAATAATACGCACCACCAGTTAGCCCCTTCTCCCTTTCCAATAACTACTCTTAACGCTTCGTAATTTCCAGCAGGCATAGTAATGCATCCATAATTTTTTGTAGGAAAATCAAAATCTCCAAGTGTAGCTTTTACAAAATATTGATAATTATTTTTTTTAATTTCTTCCATAGCAATCTTTTCTATACTTTTTAAATTTTTTTTAATAATTTCTCTTGTTTCATCTAAACTCTTTGATTGATCAAATTTAGGATTCATCTCACTAATAATTCTATCTCTTACCTTTAGCTTTAGAGCTTGATCCTCAGGAGAATCACTATTTGCAAGAACATGGAATCGAATGAGCTGCTCTTTATAGCTTTTTTGATTTTTATATACGTCTCCAGTAAATCCATAAACTATAGCTGTTATAAATGTAATCAATATCATTCCAATCATAAAACTTTTTTTCTTTTTCATAAAAACTCCCCCTATTGCTAATCTCTTAGTATACTTTCAGTATTATCAAAAAGGGGAAATTTTAAACTAAATTTTATAGATTTTTCCTGAATTTTTATTGTGTGACACCAATTCTTCTTATTTTTATCTCTGCATGAACCTCTACTTTTGTCTTAGGATATATTTCAGCCCAATCATCCTTTACTTCTTTCCATACATCTGGTTCATATTTCCTCAAATATTCTCCAGCTTGTATTAAATCTGCTCCAAAATCTTTTTGTATTTTTTTATAAGTAGTTTTTATTTGTTCTTCAAGATATTTTTCTGCTACTTTTTCTATTTTTTGAATATATTGATTATCAAGAGGTTGAGCTTTTACTTCAAATAGATGCTGTTCTAAATTTCCTTCTGTTTCTATATGAAAACTAGTATAAATATGACCATTCTTTTCATAAACTCTCTTTTTTGTTTTTACCTCTGTAAGATCTAAGGCTACAATCAAATCATCTACTTTTACATTTAAAATACTGCGTTTCACCTTATCAAACATAAACATAATATTTTTAGCATCTACACCACTTAATTCACCCACCATCTTAAAGCCTTTTAATATGCCCATTCCTACAATCTTGAATTCATCTTTTGAAGATGAAATGATAGGTATAATAGCCGCATGACTTTCATGTAGACTTCTTAAAATATATCCTAAATCTGCATCTACCATTTTGGCCGTTCTCATTCTTTGCTCCATCAACTCCCTAATATACAATCCAAGAACAGGTTCACTTTTTGCTTCTGTACGAATAATATCCTGCGCCTTTTCTTTAGCAACTAACAAATGTACCTTTCTTCCCACTTGAGGACTTCTCTCTATAACATCTAACATTTCTCTTAATAACCTTTCATCCTTTGCCACGTCCTTCCCTAAAATAATGGCTTTTGTATGCCTATAAAACAGAGTTTTATCCATTCTAGTACCTAAATTTTCTATTGTATCATCTATATTGACTCCAACAGAAGTATAAGAAAATTTAGGATCTCCTTCTCCTTTTCCAGCAAATACACCTGTATTTGGATAAGCAAAGGTTACTCTATATCTATTTGGGGGAATTTCCTCAGAATTTTCATTTTTATTTATTTTTCCATCTTCTTCATTCTGCTCAAACTTATCCACTCCTACTAGCAATACAAATGCTCTTTTATCAATTTCTACCTTATCCCAGCATCCTGTGATCAGTATGGTCGTGATCATTAGCATACAAATCATTTTCCTTTTATGCATGCCTTTTCCCTCCTTTATTCTTTTTAAAGATACTTATACTTAGAAGTAAAAGAGGCAATAAGATGATATAAAAAATACCAAAACAATTTGAATACATATTCATATAATCCGAAACTTGAGCAATATTATCAGGAATCAAAGCTAGATAATAGATCATAGGAAGAATAGGCAAAACAAAATAATTGTGCTCCTTTGATTTTAAAATACGACTTAATACCAAACTAGCACCAAAATATAATGTTGCTAATGTCATAAATACAGATAGCATCCAAATTGCTATAATAAAAGCTTCTATATTTTCTATAAAAGCTCCTGGCAAATCTACTGTCTTAAAAAGTTCAAGAACTGGCCATATAATATGGGTAGTTTCAATCAATCCAAATCTTGTAACCACTACAACAAGAATAAACATATATATTGCTGCTACCATAACAACAGCTAAAGAAGTATATTTTTTCATATTTTTAGGTTTTATTACAAATGATGAGAATAATAATATTAATTCTATTCCCATAAAGCTAAAAAACACAGTTGAAATAGCTCCTATAATTTTATGAATAGGTGTTTTAAGTACTGGTAAAAGGTTTGTTAAATCTAGTTCTGGAAGAACAGGCAATATGACAACAATAGCAATAATAGTCACAACAGGTAAAATAATTTGTGCCATTCTCCCAATGGGTTCTATCCCACTTCTAACTAAATAGACTGCCCCAATTAATAAAGCAATCATCAATACTTCGATAGGCGTATTCAAAAGAAGATACTCTTTTGTAATCTCTCCAGAAACTCTTACTTCAATAGCCGCAAATATAATACAATGTATGAAAAAGCCTATAGAAATAATCGTCCCTAATGGTTTACCCATTAGACTACTATTGACTTCTATTATTGTTTCTTGAGGAAACTTTTGCATAAGTACAACCATCAATCGTCCTACTATAAAAGCTATAACACTGCCTAATAAAAGTACAACCCATCCATCAGGACCAACTTCTTCTGCAAGGTTTCTAGGAAGGGTTAAAAAACCTATCCCTATTATAGTCACAGCAAGAATCATCCCTAATTGAAAGCTTGAAATTTTATCATTATTTCTCTCCATTTTCTTCACCATCCTCTGTCTCTATATCTATTCTCATCTGTCCTAATCGGTCGTTGTCACTTCTATGTAAAAATTCTGGCCTTTTTTTCATCATATGTAAGGGGACTCTAACAAAAACATCTTTAAAGTCTTTTAAGGTCATCTCACTAGCTACAAAGGGACTTAAGTAAGGTACGCCAAAACTCTTTAAGTTACATAAATGAGTAAGAATAATAATACTTCCTAGAATAATCCCATATAATCCAAGTACTGCTGCTAACATCATCAACATAAATCTTAACAATCTAAGGGCTACAGCAATACTATAGTTAGGGGTAGCATTCGCTCCTAGAGCTGTTATTGCAACTACAATAACCATAAGAGGACTAACGATACCAGCTTCTACTGCAGCCTGCCCTAATACAAGACCACCAACGATACCTATAGTCCCTCCAATAGGTCCTGGTAACCTTACCCCTGCTTCTCTTAATAATTCAAGAGAAGCTTCCATAATAAAGGCTTCTATAAAAGCTGGAAAGGGTACATTCAACCTACTTCCTGCAACATATAATACCAAATCTGTAGGAAGCATGCCTGGATGATATGAAGTAATTGCTATATATAAGCTAGGTAATAATAATGCAATCATGATAGATATAAATCTTAATATTCTAAGGGCTGAAGAAATGAAAAACCTTTCACTATAATCTTCTGGTGATTGAAGGAGGGTAACTACTGTTGCTGGCACCAAAAGGGCAAAGGGTGTATTATCTATAATAATCCCTACACGTCCTTCATAAAGAGCTGCCGCTACCACATCTGGTCTTTGGGTATTTTGCATCTGTGGAAAAGGAGATCTCCATTCATCCTCTATGAGTTGCTCTACATATCCACTTTCTAAAATAGCATCTATATTGATTTGATCTAATCTCTCTTTTACCTTTTTTAGTATATCCTTATTGACGATTTCCTCTATATAAAGAATAGCAATATCTGTTTTTGATCTCTGTCCTAACTGCATTTGCTTAATTTTGAATTTCGGGTCACGAACTCTTCTTCTTACCAAAGCAGTATTTACTCTCAATGTTTCTGTAAAACCATCTCTCGCTCCCCTAATAACTGTTTCAGTTGTAGGCTCTGAAACCCCCCTCATAGGCCATCCTTTTGAAGCGATTGATAAAAACTTGTCCCATTTATCTAAAATCAATACTGTATCCCCTGAAAGAATCGTATCAATGGCTGCATTTATATCATCTATTTCCTTAATATCCGATACAGCAATAGCACCTTTTTTTATGACTTCATAGATTTTTTGCTTCAGTACGTGAAAATCTACCTGATCATCAGGAGATAACGCCATCAAGTTTTTTAATACAAAATCATTCAATAAGTTTGTATTGACAAGTCCCTCTGCATAAATAGCTGCAAATTTCATTTTTTGATTTTTCCCTACATTAAATTCTCTATAAATAACATCATCACAAAAATTAAGTACTTCTTTTATTTCATTTAAATTTTTATCATAATCCTTTTTAATTGGAATTTTTATTTTTCCTTCTTCCTTCTTTTGAAACAATTTTTCAAAAAAATCCATATTAGATCCTCCTTTATTTAAAATATCTTGAGAATTATATATAACAAAGTGCCTCCTACTATATATGACCATCCTAAACCCCTACAAATCTTCGCTTCTTTTCTTAATTTCTTTTTCTTTAGGGTTTTACTATCTATCAATAAACAAAATAAACCAATAGCAATATTTAACAATAATACATAAAAACTATAAAAATCTTTTATTTCTTCATAAAATAACGCTACCCATTTTTCCAACCTTTCATCACCCTCTTATTAAAAATACTTCTACTATAATATTTGCATATCTAGGTAAGTATATACAAAAAAGGAACAGTTAAAACTGTTCCTTTTCCCTTAAATAACTTTTATTATTTTTTCTTTTTATCTGCAAGCTTTACAATGGTGCTTTCAAGCTCATTTATATGTTTTTGTGCTACTTTTTGTGCTTTTTCTACATTTCTATTGGAAATAGCCTCCAGAATTTCCTGATGATCTGCAAGCACTCCTTTTGACTCATTATATTCGGCAAAATAAGTAATTCTAAATCGTTGTACTTGTTCCTGTAATCCTTGGGCAATCTGAATCAATTTATGATTGCGAGTAGAACGGATAATTCTATCATGAAACTGCATATCCTTTTCGATCATTCCTTCTGTATCTTTATCTTCTAAGCATCTTTTAAAATTATAAGAGATCAACTCTAGCTCTTCTAATTCTTCTTCTGTCATTCTTTCAGCAGCTAAGGAAGCAGCTAAACCTTCTAGGACACTTCTTACTTCTAAAACGTCTAAAATATCCTTTACAGATACATCTGCTACATACGCTCCCTTTCTAGCAATCATCACAACAAGACCTTCTAATTCTAATTTTCTAATAGCTTCTCTAACGGGTGTCCTACTTACTCCTAGCTGTTCTGCTATTTGAACCTCCATTAATCTTTCACTAGGTCTTAAATCTCCATTTAAAATAGCATTTCTTAAATGCTCAAACACAACATCTCTAAGAGGTTGATAATTTTGAAGTCTTAATCCACTGAGTTTATTGATAGTCATAGGATCTCCTCCCGTCATAAGTTTTGACAAGATACACCTGATTATATACCTTGCTCAAATTTTCATAAGCACTTTTTGCTTTATTATAATCCTTATAAATGCCAAACACGGTTGGTCCACTGCCACTCATTAAGCTTCCTAAAGCATGATATTCTACCATTTTTCTTTTAATATCCCTAACAATAGGATGCATTCTTTCTGTCACAGGCTCTAACACATTACATAAATTCTCTAATACAGTTTGCAAATTTTTATTTTCTAATGCTATTAGGATTTTATCTGTATCTGGATGCTTTTCAATCTTATTCACGTCTAAATTTTTATATACATTTGCTGTAGAAACACTTATATTTGGCTTACAAAGGACAATCCACTCATCAAGCCCTTGTATAGGGGTTAATTTTTCACCAATACCTTCTGCCAATGCAGCTCCACCTAATATGCAAAATGGAACATCTGCTCCTAACGCTACACTAAGCTTCATCAATTCTTCTTTTGTAGCACCGATTTCCCAAAGTTCATTCAGCCCCATCATTACTGCTGCTGCATCTGTGCTTCCTCCAGCCAGACCTGCTGCTACAGGAATTTTTTTGTCTATATATATATATACTCCTTTTTTGATATGAAATTCATCCATCATAAGCTTTGCTGCTTTATAAGCGATATTTCCTTCATTTACAGGAATATATTCGCAGTTCGTCTCTAATAGGATTCCCTTTTCTATATTTTTTAATAATATTTCATCATATAAATCCACTTGATGCATAATCATCTTTACTTCATGATATCCATCTTCTCTTCTTCTTAGAACATCTAATGATAAATTTACCTTTGCTCTTGCCCTTATTCTCATCTCATCCATCCTAGTCAACTCCTCGTAGTTCTTTCATTCTATTTTATCATTTTTGAAGATATAATTGTATGCAATATAATATATTCTATTATACATCTACACATCATAGGATGGTACTTTATGCTTTTTTAACTTATATTCCGAATCTCTTTTTCGTATTTTATAGGATTTTATTTTTTTATGTAGTTCTATTTCTATAGCTTTTATAATTACTTCTAAAATAAAATCCTAAGTATATATACTTAGGATTTACTAAAACCTTATTCATAAGTGAATATAAGATGATGTCTTGTTGCTTTTTTACATAATGAAAACTATCCAAATTATTAAATATCCTTAATATGTTCAATCATTTTGTCCATAGAATTACTTAACCACTTGTATTTACTCACATCTATTATCATATTGTTTTGTAGCAAAGCCTCTGCATATACCCTTGGATGTAGCTTTCCTGCTAGAAATACTACTTGTTCATGAGGCTTTTTCAAATATTTTTTCAATTGATCGATATACCTAAAAGTATATATTTCTAAAAGTTCTCTGTTTTTTTCATCTAAAAGTTCATTATTAGTAATATTACCATCTAATAATTTATTTGTATAATTATTATCTAACCCATTATAGTGAGATAAAACTATAAAAAATATATTTCCTCTATTAATACCTACTCTCAATGATTTATTTACAATATCTTTCACGACTTTTAACCAAATTCCCCCTCTACACCATCCTAAATCTGTAAAAATCCCAACTGCTGCTTTAAATTTATTATTCTTTTTTATAAAAATCATCTCACCTATATTGGATGCTTCAATCTGAAAATCTATCAAGTAATTTTTAAAGAAATCCATATGCTTTTCCATTAAATGATTATTTAATCTAGCAGATGCTTTTCTTTCTAATTCCTTTGGCTCTTTAAACATAGCCTCATACAAATAAACTTCTGTAGTCATTTTAAATAACTCTTCTTCTAAAGTCATCTCATCCCTTTGTTTTAATACATCAAAAGCTTGTCCTGATATTTTTGTTGCTGTCACATCATCTTTTTCATTAACCAGCTTACCCTCAAGAACAATGGCTATCTTTTCTAGCGCGTTAGCAATTCTTGATAATGATTTTTCATACGTATCCATTTAAGAGCCTCCCAATTTTATATTCTATATAATACTTATATTCACAAAAGCTTCAGATATTCACAAAAATTACCTTGACTACGTAATATATTTCCTGTTCTTTTCTTGTCCTAGCAATACATAAACTATATATAAATAAAAAGAATGAAGGAGTCTCATTATGAAAAACGCTAAACCACTCGTACTAACATCTCAATTTTCTACAAATGTATTGCTAAGTATTTTATTTTTTTTAATGATAGGAGATTATCTACTCACCTATGTAGGAATGTATACTTTAGGCATTGTTGAAGAGGCAAATGCTCTCATGGTATGGTTAATGGCATTGCCTTTTAAAAAAGGTTTTTTGATAAGAATGTTTGTTTCTCTAGGACCCATATGCTTATTTAAGTTTGCTGAAAAATATAAAGATCCTTATATATATAGGAGGATTTTATTGATTCCTTTGTTTATTCAGTTAGTTCCTTATATAGGGCATGTATTGTGGGTTTTTAAATATTTTATAGATTATTCTACTTTTATAAATAAATTCATCCAATAAAAAAGAGACGAACGTTCACCATACATCCTTCGTCTCCTTTTGATACTTTTCATTTATAGAATTATTTTCACCCTACTATCGTCCACTTTTCTAAATTCTTTATTCTTTGATTTCATTATCATGCTGTGGATGATACCCTAATAGCTTACAGATAATCGTAAAAGCTTCTGCTCTTGTTATATTCTTTTCTGGAGCAAAGGTATTATCTGGGTATCCCACAATAATTTTTTTACTGACTCCAATTTTTACATATTCTACAGCCCAATCAGAAATATCCTCTCGGTCTTTGAATAGGATTTCTACA
Organism: Marinisporobacter sp.; assembly: GCA_025210395.1. GTDB lineage: Bacteria > Bacillota > Clostridia > Peptostreptococcales > Thermotaleaceae > Crassaminicella. The sequence continues at coordinate 92,659 of JAOARV010000065.1, read as the reverse complement.
TCTTTTCCTAGTTTTTTCTTAAATCCTCTCACGAGAACAGTCAACATCTCTTCTCTTGTAATTTTCTTATTGGCTTTAAAGGTATTATCTATATATCCACTAAAGACCTTAGCATCTGAAACAGCTATGATATGACCTCTTGCCCAGCTTGGTAAGCTATCTTTATATGGTGATAATCCATTATATTTTGCTTTTAATCCTAATGCATTTCCAATCAATACAGCTGCTTCAGCTCGACTAATATTGTTTTCTGGTCTAATAGTTTTATCTGGATAGCCATGAAGGATCCCATGCTCTAATAATGTTTGTATACAATCATGTGCCCAGTGTCCATCTATATCTATTACATGGTCATTGTTATCATCACTATCGTCATCATCATTGTTATTGTTATTGTTGTCCTCATCATCGTCATCTCCACCACCATTATAAATTTCATTAGCGTTTATCAGTAGCAATACTTTCGCTTTTAATGCTTGCAGTTCATTTCCTGATTCTTCATCCATCAGTAATGTATATTTTAAGTCTACAGAACCATTTTTATTAATACTAAATTTTTGAGAATTATTTAACGTATATCCATTTAAATTTTTATCATCTGATTTATATTCTAATTGACGAAAGCTTTTATTCTTTAAGATCTCATGGCTTGATGAAGTAAATTTCATATTCTTTGCTAATGAATTATGTACTATTTCTTTCCCATACCCACCTCTAAATTTTTCAAGGACAATCTTTAATCCTAAATTAGTAATTTCCATCCTTTTGAACTGATTTTTAATTCTAATAACTCCACGTTTTTCTTTTCCTGGATACCACAAACCCTCTCCAAATAAATCTCCTTGTTGAGAAACATTGCCGTTGCTATCAATAGTAATTGCTACAATATTTAGTGGCTCTCCTTTTTTAGCTGCATAAGTAATATCAACTACCCCTCCTAAAGCATAGGCAAATATGAATATAGGAATACATATTTTTGCTATTATTTTATATAGCATATTTTTTTTCATGTTCTTAGCCTCCCACTTAAATTAAGTCTATTTCATTTAAAAGAAATAGACTAACTATTCTTTATACTATTTTAATCCTTATAAGTCTTTTGTACTTCCTTCAGAAGATTACTTTTTAGGTATCTTTTTTGAGTATATTCTTATAGCACAAAAGGAGTATTGTACTATTTTGAGTATCATCCCTTAAAAATAAATCAAGTAGAGCAATCGCCCTACTTTTGTAAATTTTATTCCTATGTTTCTTTTTCTGTTTCAGCCTCTTCCTTATGTACACTTTTATTTTTTAGCTTTAATAAAGACTTTCCAAATCTATATGTATTATTTGTTAATTTGTCTTTTTCTTTATTCTCTTCTAATAGTACATCCTTTAAATCCAACATATACATTTGGGTATCATCAAAAACATAAAATTTAGTCATTTCTTTAAAATCAGATGTATATTTGTACATAATAGGTTTAGCGATTTCATCGGCAATTCTTACAAGATCATCAATGGATTTTACCTTATTGTAATTTTCACAGGTATTCATTACCTCATTATCTAGTGCTACTAGACGATCCCCATGGTTTTTGAAAATTTTCTTTAGTTTCTTTTCTAGAGGATTCGTTATAAGAATTCCCTTAGTACAGAATAACAAAAATACTAGAATAATTGATAATACCCCTATAACAACACCACAAGTAATGACTATCTTTTTATTCACAGGTACTTCTATCTCTTTTGTCTCTTCAATAGCTCCTGGCTTTTCTTGAGCTAATTGACCAGTGATTTCAAAATAATTATTATTTAAAGGAATGATCATTGTAGGAGATATTATATCTTCTATTAATCCCTTATCTGTTTGAGCCTTAATATGAATATTCCAAAATATAGTCATTTTCACTTGACAGCTAATCTTTGTGTCTTCAATAATTTGACGTGCAAAATTATTATATTTCTGAAAGTCTATAGGGAGTTCTTGTTGTATTGAAGCAATCTGATCATTGCTATTAAATAGCGTTTTCTCTAGCAATCTAAATTTTTTATTCCAGATAGATTTACATTTTTCTCCCTCTGCCGTATATCCTTCAACCACTGCAATAATCTCATAATCTCCCTTTATATCAGCTCCTCTTTCTCCACTGAACTCATATTTCATAAATGTATTGATATAATCGATAAATTCTGTTATATATATAGTATCTTTTTTATTATTTTCTCCACTATATAAAATATTTGGTTTTAAATAAGCTCTGTAATTTACATTTGCCTTATTATTATACCTGTAAAGGGCAACCTTCTCTTCCTTAAACTCTGGATAACTCACTTCACAGTATAACAAAACAGAACTACTACCCGTTAAAATTAACATAATAACGATTAATACTATTCTTACGTTCTTATTAAACTTCATTTTCATCCCTCAAGCCCCCCATATGTCATTTTTCATATTTATTCTATAATAGTTATATTTTTCCTTCTAGTTTTTGATATTATTTCTTCGAAAGGAGCATTCACTCACAAACCCAAGTTAAAATTGATACGACTTATATGTTTATATCATTATAGATTATACGTACTTATTACAAGAAAAATAAGTAGAGTTTCTATGCTCTACTTATTCATAAATACTTCTAGGATTTTTATTTATTGAACTGTTTGAAATTAAACGTTATATCAAATTTTGCATTTTTATTTTCTAAGTCATTACCTACACTCATAGGCAAATGGAAAAATAGGCATTCCTCTGAATCTATATCATAATCTTTAAATTTAGCTTTTATTTCTTTCTTATACTCATCATCAATATCAAAAGTAAACCAAGCTCCTGGTTTGAGTTCTATATTTTTAAGATTATCATTTAAGAACTTTTCTAATTGGCTTAGTTTAATTTCCTCTTTCAATGGTAATTTTATTATCTGTGGCCTCGTCCCAGCACTTGAATTCTCCCAAATGCAAATTTCACCAAAAACTCTTAGATTTTCTTTCATTTCTTTTGAACATTCATTAAGATTTACTTTAACACTTGCAAATTTTGCTGGTATCGTTCCAAAATTTTCAATCATAGCTTCAAATCTTACAATTCCACCAGGATACATATTAGAGATGTTTACCTTTGTAGTTTTTTCTCCATGCACTACATTAGCATTTACATGATCTGGTGCTATTATCTTAGGATACGTTTGTAATCCTGATTGCCATACAAGCTTTTTAAACCCTACTTTAAGTTCTCCTGTCTCTGCAGTATTATTGATTGTTATGGTTTCATTCCATGCTGCATAGCCAGCTCCCATTAACATCACTGCTATTATTAAAACTGCTGCAATAAATTTGCTTTTCTTCATTTTCAATCTCCTTTCCTAATTATCAATATAGATTTGTTTTTAATTATATAGCAAGGCTTTAACCTTGCTATATAGCTGTTTCATTCGTTCTATTTTATTGGTTAAATTGGACATAGTTTGCTGTCACATCAAATATAGCAGTTTCTTTTTCAGGAACATTAGTACCTTCTTTATCTAATACTGTAACTGTAAATGTGATGTTTCCTTGTTGACCAACTTTTAATTTTTCTGGTGCGTTATGGGTTACACTTAGCCATTTGTAAGCAGTAGTATCAGCCTCTATTCCTTTACTATCAAGTTTAACCGGGATAGAACCATTATTTTTAACTGGAATAGTAACATCTACAACAGCGCCAGGATAAAGATTCGTCAACTTTACAGTTGCTTTGTTTTCTGTTGATGTCTTGTCATTATTTTCAACCATTACACCTGTCCCCGCATGTTCTATATCACAATTATCTTCGTTTTTAACTTCAGTTTTACTACCATCTTTTAATAATGCAACATCTACTTCCCCTGTCTCTACAGTATTATTAATAGTTACCGTTTCATTCCATGCTGCATATCCAGCACCCATCATCATAACTGCCACTGCTAATACAAGGGCTAAAAATTTTGTTTTTTTCATCATTAATCTCTCCTTTATCTTTTTAATTTTAAATGAATTACTTAAAGGCCCTTAAGTAAAATTGAAAACTTTTCAAGCTTGCTCTACTAAGTTTTTAGCTATTTGCTCTTTTCATAATTCATTATAGTGTTTTTTCCATTTTTTTACGCCCTTCAAAAATATAATTTGCTACGGTATTTTTTCATTATTTTAAGTAATCCTTTTTGCTTATTCTTCTACTACTTTTGTGCTATATCTAAAAGGTTAACTATTCCTCTAGCTGCCTGTTTCTAATATTTTCCCCCCAAAAAAATAACAAGGCATTGAAACCCTGTTAAAATACAATCTTTTCTAAAGGAATATCCTCTTTGCTCTTCATAAGTAACGTAGGCCATCCTATTTTAGGTACTACATATGTAATTTTTCCTTTAATCTGCTCAGGCTTTACAAAATCTGAATCTGGAGCTGAATTGTTATCTCCTTTTGTCCGATAGCTTTTTCCTTGATCATCTTCCTTGATCTCTATTACTCTATGGGATATCAAGATATTATCCCTTCTAAACTGAATCACCTCTCCTATCTTTACATTATTTCCATCTATCTTCTTTACGATAATAACATCTCCAGGCTTAATCATAGGCTCCATGCTTCCTGTTGCTATAACAGAAGGATATATGGGAAACACGCCTACTGCAAACCATATGATGGCTATAGATAGGATACTTGTGATGATCCAGCTTATTGTACTTTCTTTATCCTTTTCTCTTTTTAGAATTTCCTTTGATTCTTCTAAATATATACTTTGCATGGACATAAGAAAAAATACAGGACATAAAACCCCTATTAATGCCTTTGTAATCCACTTTAAATCTGGCAATATTGGACATAGCCAATGAAACCCCTGTACAATCCCTAAGTAAATAATAGCTGGCAACGCTCCCCCTAAATATACCAAATAGGTGACTAATAAATTTTGTGAAAATTCTGGCGCAAAATATTGAGCAATAAATTTTACTATTTCAACTTTTCCGTTTAAGTGCGTGAATCTATTTAAAGATATATTCGTAATTGTCATGAATAAAGCAACCAGTATAAATATAAGATACTTTTCATCTTTTGTTAAATTGTTTACAATAAAGCTTCTAATAAACTCTCTTCCTACTAACATAGAGCCAATAAATATAATATTTGTTATGATTCCTATAGGCGAATGACTATAGGGGCTTTTTCCAAATCCATCTATCATCCCTGCTACAACAGAAACCATTATATAGATTACAGCAAAGTTAAATGCCCACCAGTTTAAGAAACTTCTGAGCTTTAATAAACCTTTTGCTCGAACTTTTGGCAATAACCATACTATATAAGCTACTCCAATCCATAAGATGGGTTTTATAATATAATTGAAAATACGACTATCTATAAAAGAAGTAATAGATGCGTTTTCTAATAAGTATAAACAAATCATTACCCCTATCAGAAGACAGCATCTACTTTTAGATGCCTTTGTTGGCAAAAATTTTTCTCTCGTTACCATTTGATCCTCCATTATAAATATTCTTATTGTTTATTTAATGATCTGTATCGTTGGAGCTTTCTCCACTACTACTTCCACCATCAGAGCTACCACTTGAACTACTCTCACTACTACTTCCATCATCTGAACTACTGCTTGAACTACTCTCACTACTGCTTCCATCATCTGAGCTACTGCTTGAACTACTCTCACTACTGCTTCCATCATCTGAACTACTGCTTGAATCACTCTCACTACTATTTCCATCGTCTGAGCTACTACTTGAACTACTCTCACTACTGCTTCCATCATCTGAGCTACTGCTTGAACTACTCTCACTACTATTTCCATCATCTGAGCTACTACTTGTACTTTCTTCACTGTGGTTAGAATCTACTATTTTATTACCATCAGCACTGCTTGAGCCCTCAATAGGAGTACTTCCTTGATGATTAGGTTTATTTATATCTTTTCCGTCATTTTCTTTTTGTTCACTTGAGGTTTGATCATCACTTCCTACACTATTACTTTGGCTGTCTATATTACTCTCTTGATAGTCACTTGGTTTTACCACATCATTTTCTTTGTTCTCTGTTGAATCACTAAGGCTTTCTGAATTATTTCCTCCCTTGTGGCTGCTATTTATTATGTTCTGCCCTGTATTTACCGCAGCTAAATTATTTCCTTGATCTTCTTTCTCAACTACAATAGTCCCTTCTATCGTTAATTCTTTTTGCCACCCTCCGTATCCACCCGACACCATGGAAAATGCAAGAATAAAACTTGCTATAATAACTATTGTTCTCTTTCTCATATAACCCTCCATCTCAATTCATCTTAAGCAGGGTATGAAACCCTGCTTATATTTAGAAATATATGATATCCATTAATGCTTATTGATTCCATTGATCAAATGTTAGTTGGTATTTAAATTTATTTTTCCCAATATTATTCGCATTAATCTTAAGTTTACATTCATATTTTGAATTATTTCTATTTTCATCTGGGTCTAAATCTTGATCTGGTTGATTCACTGTTAAGGATACCCCTTCACATGTAGGGTCTGATACTGGTTTACATTTCACTGGAATAGTTCCTCGATTTCCTATACCATAATATACTTCCCCTTCATATCCTGGATTAACAGTTCCTTCTATTTTCATAGTATACTCATCCTTAAAATTCACTGTAATCTGCCCTTCTACTTTATCATTTGAGCCTTTTATTTCATAATCATCTTTAAAATATGGTTCTATATTCCCCGTATAAACTAATGTCTTCATATCCAGACCATTATTCCAATAGGCATAACTTATTCCTGCAAGATTAATCATAACAATAGTTGTTATGATGATTGTTGACATGTTATTTAATCCCTTTATTTTTTTAATCTGCTTTCTTCTTTTTCTTCTTCTCACCTAAATTTTCACCTCTTATCTACTATAAATATGCTTCTAGATTATACCTTAATCAAATTATTAGCTAGTAGTGCTGCTTGTGTTCTATGGGTTAATTCTAGTTTAGATAATATATTACTAACATGCTTTCTCACCGTATGCTCTGATATAAATAAATGTTTAGCTATTTCTAAATTGCTTTCTCCTTTACTAAGCTCTACAAATACATCCTTTTCTCTAGGAGTTAGCTGATCTAATTGATTATCTTCTTTTTTCGCTGTATATTCTACTATTTCAGGGCTGAAGAATTTTTTGCCTCTCATGACAACACGCAAAGCATATAGGATGTCTTCTGCAAAAGCTTCTTTTAATATGTATCCATCTATACTTGTCTTTTGAGATCTTAAAAAGTCTTCTTTTCTCATAGATGAGGTTAGGATCACAAACTTTGTCTTTATATTTTTTTTCTTTGCTCTTTTTACGATTTCTAATCCATCTTCTTTCCCTAGCTGCAAATCTACCATTGCAAGGTCAAGTTCATCCCTTTCTAATAGATTTATTGCTTCTTCTACATTTGATGCTTCTTGTATTTTTTCAATATTTTCTTCAAAGGATAATGTTGCTAAAAGACCCTTTCTTACTAATGGATGGTCATCAACGATGAGTATCTTCACACGATTTCCTCCTTTTTTATAAGTTGAATGCTATTTGGAATAGTCACTTCTAGAGTCGTGCCCTTTCCAATTTTACTATCTATGTTTATTTCTCCATTAAAGCTTTGTGATAAATAGTGTATATTTCTGATCCCTAGACCTTTTTGTTTATCATTTTTCACTTTCTTAAAATCAAACCCTATTCCATCATCAACGATTTTAAGCAAGCTAAACTCCGATTCTATGCTAAGGATAATATCTATATTTCTAGCTTTTCCATGCCTTAACCCGTTCGCTATACCCTCACATATTATTCTGTATAAAGCTTTTTTGTGCTTCGATGAAAGTAATTCATGATTTCCTGTAATATCTACTGAAATATTCACATCATTTAATCTTTTCATTTCATCAATATAATTCCTAATATCTTTTTCGAATATATTTACGCCCTTTTTATTCCAACTAATTCCATATATTGTAGATCTTAATTCTTTCATTGCCTTATTGGTTGAATTTCTAATCATATTTAATTCATCCTTCATTTCATCTACTGTAGCTTTTTCTAATTTTTTCATTAATGCAAATATGCTACAAGACATACTAAAAAGCCTTTGTAATACGCTATCATGAATTTCATTGGCTATTCTATTTTGTTCTTGATTCACAATCAGTTGTTCATTTACTTCTTCCCAGTAAAATCTTTCAAGTACAATGGTGCTTAATTCTTGTAAAAATTGAAGTTGCTCTATGTTTTCTTTATAAACAGCCTCTTGTTTAGAAGCATTCATCTCAATTCCTAAAACTCCATAGACTTTATAGTTTGACTTTACTGCGATAATCATAAATTTTTTGCCTTTTACATTGATCTCCATAGGCATTTCATGTTTTAGTATATTATTCCATTTATTGATTATTTTATTCTTAAGGTCGTCTATTAAGAACCGAAATTTATCATTCCCTTCTGCCATTATTTCATTTTGTCCATTCATAATACTTGCAAAGAATACAGTATCTGTTTTAGTTATTTTTTTTGTATAATGCATCAATACCCTAATCAAATCCTGTTGATCTCTTTGATTAGTAAAAGAATCGACTGCTTGATACAGTGACATAATATGCTCCATTGATTCCTTGATCTTTTTATTCGCTGCTACTAATTGTTGATTCGTTTGTACTAGCGTATTTCTTTCTTTTTCTACCTCTTTGATTAGCTTTAATAATAGCTGTACAGCTATTGTGATTAATATAAAGCTAATTATTAGATTCGATTCTTTATTCATTAGCTCTAAATATGTTATTTTTCCTTTATCAAAAACAAAATAGACAATTCCTGTTGAAGCAAATAAATAAACAAATAAGTTCATCCAACAATATTTTCTATTTAGTTTTATGGATGTAATTAAAATTGTATTTAATGCATACCAAATATATGGACTATTAAGCCCTCCAGAAGGGATCAGTATACAAGAATTTCCTATGGTTTCAATAAAAATGAGTAGCTTGATTTTTTGATTCGAATTTTGATTTTTTATATAAAGATAAGTCAGTATTATTGAGGATAGCGCAATACAAGTTACTATAAAAATCTTATTTTGAATAAAATGATTTGACTCACCCATAAAGTAAAATAGAGAAGTAACAAATAAGGATAAATATCTATAATAAACTTTTATTTTCATTTCTTCTGATAGATTTTTAAAAAAAGAATTTTTATCAAACATTTCATAAGGTCTCAAAACAAATCCCTCCTTTGTAAGATATATACATCATTTTTTCGTAACCTTTTGATGTCCAAAAAAATCAAAAACCGCTCCCATTAATACATCGGGGCGGTTGCACCACTCGCTCCATGTGTTTTAGGTGCCCAAATTCAAAACACATTTCTTTGCGTCCCTGCTTCTTTTACAAGTATATTCCTCTATCATAATGTTTATACATTTCTATTAAATATTTCATTGAACATATTCATTCATAAAAGGACAAGCTCATTCTGTCTTTTGTCGAATCCCCCCTACTCAAGAAAACGAAAAATTTCTTTTCCTTCCTTTTGCATAATAAAAAGTCCGTATTTTCTACGGACTTTCTTATCTAAAAATTACATTTAAATGTTTTTTGAATGATAATCTGATCTCCTGGGAAGATTAAATCTGGATTTTCTATATTGTTTGTTTCTACCAACTCCTCTACAGTAGTACGGTATCTTTTTGCAATCTTCCAAAGACTATCTCCGGGTTGAACATAGTATATAATAATGCTAGGTCGTTTACTCATATCAATCATATCTTCTAATTCTTCTGCATCTACTAAAACATTGATTTCTATTTCTTTAGTTACGCTACAAGTAGCACCTAAATTTACTTTGATCTCTATTTGCTCAGGATTAATCAAATTATAATCTATATCATTAATCTGTAGCTGTGCATCTGATTTCATGCTTTCTTTTGCACCACTTACTTCCACAAAATGTCTAAAAGGAATTTCTTGATGGAAGCTATGTGCTGCCTGATCTTTTTCTTGAGATATATAGAGTACATCTGCATCTACAATTCCTTCTATAATACTTTTATCTTCCACTAAGTTTATATCTGTAATGACAGGTTTTGCACTTACACTAAAGATCTTGAAAATGTCTGGATCTCCCGATGGAATATCCATCATTTCCTTCACTACCATATTTGAATTATTCTTTCCTACAGTTTGAGTGAAAGATATTTCTTTTTTGTCCATTTTTAATAACTTGCTAGGAGAATATGCATCCACAACTACTTCTTTTTCTTCCATGTCATTTACAGCTGCATCTATTTTTACCATAGCCTCTATCTCAAATATTCTACGGTCTCCATCAATATTTTCTTTTACATCTGTATATACCTCATCTGCCATGAGTGTAATATCGCTCTCCATATCCTTCATAGCCCCTGTTACTTCAACAAAATGGGTAAAAGGAATTTCATGCTTTATTAAAAATAATGAATTTCTATCATCATCTCCTACATAAAGGGTATTTGTTTTTACAACTCCATTTACAATAACCTTCCCATCTGTTACTTGTTTTTCTGTTTCAACTGCAAAAGCATCACATTTTAAGATTTCAGCAATTTCTGGAAGATTTTCATCTATTTCAAAGCTTTCTCTTATAATGGTCTCGGATTGATTGTTTCCTACAATATCATTATAAGCTACAGTTTCTCTTAAAACCTGAAGATCATCTAGCCCTTCTACGCCTCTTAATACCTCTATTTTAGATGCTTCAATACTTTTTCCTGAAAGATTGACAACTGTTTTTACAGCTATTTTCCTTTCATTAACAATATTAAAATCAATATGCTCAATCTGGGATTCTACTTGAATATCCATATTATTTGTCGTTCCATCAATATCAATATTTTGACTAAAGCCAGCACTAGCATTCATACTGTAAACTGGATATTCTCCAACTTCTGAAGCATATAATATTTTGAAATTCACCACTCCATCTACAACGATTTTATCTGCTACGGCTTCTTTTCCTGTAATATTTATATTTCCATCTACCAATAGAATTCTTGAAATGTCTGGTTTCACATCAGGCACAAGAATTTCACCCTCTACAAGTGCCTGTGTATCTCCTTCTCCTACAACTTGATCTATCTTCAGTAAATCTCTCATTAACTCAACGGCCATTAAAATTCCTCCTCCTTCTCTTCCTTACTATAATGATATTTATAATTTTTTAAAATATGTACCTTTTTTATTAGCTAATCCAATTTAATCTTTTATATATTTATGCTTGTATCCATAAAAAAAGAAGTGGAAATATAAATTTCCCACTTCTTTTTTATCTCATGTTATATATTAAGTCATAGTAGCCACCATAATAGCTTTTATAGTATGCAATCTATTTTCAGCTTCATCAAAGACTACTGAATATTTACTTCTAAATACTTCATCAGTTACTTCCATTTCCTTTAATCCATATTTTTCATAGACTTCTTTTCCTACAATTGTTTCTAAATCATGAAAGGCTGGAAGGCAATGCATAAAGATGATATCTTCATTATTCGCCTTTTGTATCATTTTCATGTTTACTTGATAAGGCAGAAGGGTTTTGATTCTTTCTTCAAATTGATCCTCTTCTCCCATAGATACCCATACATCTGTATAAATAACATCTGCACCCTTTACATCCTCTATATCTTCTGTAAGAGTAATACTTGCTCCCGTCTCCTTTGCTAAAGCCTTCATTTCCACCACTAAATTTTCATCAGGAAATAAATCCTTTGGCGCTAATGCTACAAAATCCATACCTAATTTCGTAGCTCCGATCATTAAGGAATTTCCCATATTATTTCTAGCATCTCCTACATATACAAACTTCACTTTATTTAAAGGCTTATTCACATGCTCCATAATCGTTAAAAAGTCTGCAAGAATTTGTGTTGGATGATAAAGATCCGTAAGACCATTCCAAACAGGAACACCGGAGTATTTGGCTAAAGCTTCTACCGTTTCTTGTTTATATCCTCTAAATTCAATGCCATCATACATTCTTCCTAATACTTTTGCCGTATCCTCTATAGATTCTTTTTTACTTATATGGCTGTCCTTACACCCTAAGAAGGTAACTCCAGCCCCTTCATCCATAGCTGCAATCTCAAAGGAGCATCTTGTTCTAGTAGAAGATTTTTCAAATAATAATACAACATTTTTTCCTTCTAATAGCTTTTCCTTACTTCCTATTCTCTTCTTATTTTTTAAATTTTTAGACAAATTTAATAAATACATAATTTCTTTAGAGGTAAAGTCCTTCAGTGAAAGAAAGCTTTTCCCTTTTAAATTAATAGGCATCTTTTTTCCTCCTATCCATACGATTTCCTATTTTTAATATTGATCCTTTCCATCTAGATCATCTCTTTATTTCCCTCTAAAGCTTCTATAAACTTTTTCCCTGATAAAATCATTTTCTCCACATTTTGTTTTTTAGGAGAACCTTGTGATTTTTTAGATGAAATACAATTTTCTATTTTTATGGCTTCAAGAATATCTTCTGTAAATACTCTTGAAAATGTTTTAAATTCTTCTAAGGTTAAATCTTCTATAGTTTTATTATGTTGAACACAATAAAGGACCATTTTGCCTACTACTTCATGGGCACTTCTAAAGGCTACTCCCTTTTTCACAAGATAATCTGCCACATCTGTAGCATTCATAAAACCGTCCTTTGTAGCTTTTTTCATATTTTCTTTTTTTATTTTCATTGTTTTAATCATTTTCTCGAAAATCTCAACACAAATAGATACATTTTCAACCGTATCAAAAAGGGGTGGTTTATCCTCCTGCATATCCTTGTTATAAGCAAGAGGTAATCCTTTCATGATCGTTAGTATATTAAAAAGATTTCCATAAACCCTTCCTGTTTTCCCTCGGATCAACTCTGCCACATCTGGGTTTTTCTTTTGTGGCATAATACTGCTCCCTGTACTATAAGCATCATCCATCTCTACAAAGTTAAATTCAGCACTATTCCAAAGGATTAATTCTTCACAAAATCTACTTAGGTGCATCATAATCATAGATGCATCACTAATAAATTCAATAACAAAATCTCTATCACTTACTGCATCTAAAGAATTTTCACAGATTTCAAAAAAGCCTAACTCTTCTTTTAAAAATTCTCGATCTGTATTATAAGTAGTTCCTGCTAAAGCCCCTGCCCCTAAAGGCATAATATTGACCCTTTTACAACAATCCATCATTCTTAAATAATCTCTTTTAAACATTTGAAAATACGCCATCATATGGTATCCTAAAGTGATAGGCTGAGCCCTTTGAAGATGGGTATATCCTGGTATAATGGTGTCTATATGTTCTTTTGATAATACCATCAAAGTATTTAACAAGTTCTTTATTTTTTCGCAAATATCATCTATTTTGTCTCTTAAGTATAATCTTATATCTACTGCCACCTGATCATTTCTACTTCTTGCTGTATGAAGCTTTTTCCCTACTTCTCCAATTCGATCTATCAGGAGCTTTTCTATATTCATATGAATATCTTCATAATCTATTTGAAATTCTACCTTACCAGCTTCTATATCTTTTAATATTTCTTTAAGCCCCTTTATAATTTCTTTACCTTCTTCTTCCGTGATGACCTTACACTTCTTTAGCATTTTGGCGTGAGCAATGCTACCTATAATGTCCTGCTTATAAAGCTTTTGATCAAAGGATATAGATGCATTAAATTCATCTACAATAGCTGCTGTATCTTTTGCAAAACGCCCTCCCCATAGTTTCATAGCTTTATTTCTCTCCTTTTATATTGTTCTCATTCATAATAGCACGAATCGTTAATGGTAAAGCAAATAGATTGATAAATCCTTCTGCATCCTTTTGATTGTATACATCATCTTCTCCGAAGGTAACAAATTCTTCATTATATAAGGAATAAGGTGAAGTTGAAGCAACACATGTACAATTTCCCTTGTAAAGCTTCATTTTTACTTTTCCTGTTACACACTCTTGTGTACTGTCAACAAATTTAGATAATGCAGTTCTAAGGGGTGTAAACCATAATCCATCATAAACAAGCTGTGCATATTTTTCTGATACAATTTTTTTATAGCTTAATGTATCTCTATCTAAGGTAAGCTTTTCTAATGCTTTATGGGCTTTAAAAAGGATTGTTCCTCCTGGTGTTTCATAAATCCCTCTAGATTTCATTCCCACTAATCTGTTTTCAATAATATCTATAGTTCCTATACCATTTTGTCCAGCTACTTGATTTAAAAATTCCATCATAGCTATAGGACCATAGCTTTCTCCATTTATTTTTACAGGTATTCCTTTTTTAAACTCGATTTCAACAAAGGTTGGTGCATCTGGTGCGTTTTGAGGTGATACACTCATCATATATATACTTTCATCATGCTCATTCCATGGCTCTTCTAAGTTACCACCTTCATGACTAATATGCCAAATATTTTGATCTCTACTATAGATTTTCTCTTTTGTAACAGCAATAGGAATATTATATTTTTCTGCATATTCGATACAATCTTCTCTTGATTTTAAATCCCATATTCTCCAAGGAGCAATAATTTTTAGTTTTGGATTTAATGCTTTAATAGTAGCTTCGAAACGAACCTGATCATTTCCTTTTCCTGTAGCTCCATGAGCAATCCCTACTGCTCCCTCTGCTTCTGCTATTTCAACTAATTTTTTCGCAATCAATGGTCTTGCAAAAGATGTTCCTAATAAATAGTCATCTTCATATGCAGCAGATGCTTTAAGGGTTGGATAAATATAATCTGTAATAAACTCTTCTACTACATCTACTACATAAGCTTTCATGGCTCCTGTTGCCAAAGCTTTTTTCTTTATTTCCTCAAAATCATCTTCTTGACCAACATTTACACATACTGCAAGCACCTCTACTCCAAAGGTTTCCTTTAGCCACGTAAGAATTACAGAGGTATCCAATCCTCCAGAATATGCCAATACGATCTTTTCATTTTCCATTTCCCAATCCCCCTTCAAAATTTATTTATGCATATATTATAACAAAATTTTATAAACATGCAACATATTTATTCATATTTATTTATAAATATTCATTTTCATTTCTTTTTTCCATTCATTTCAAAGGGCGATCAATAGTTATAGCTAAGCAATTAATGATCGCTCATTTATGAATTTTCATACAATAAAAGCTTCTATAAATCCATTATTCATGGTTTATAGAAGCTTTCACTATAATCAATGTTATTCATTAACTTTTTTACTCTTCAATGATAAAATTTAAAATCTACTGATCACTTATGGTTGAGCAAAATGATCTCCATGTGAATTTTTTATTTTTATCATCAAAGCTTATTCATCTTTTCTATTTAATAATTTCTTAATAATATCTGTGTATCCCCGTTCAATCAAAAAAAGAATTCTCTTTTATTTATAGTTTATAAAACAGCTATACAGCTAGCATTTTGAATATTTTCTATGATGGTTCCACTGTTTCCTAATAAAGCTTCTCGTCCTTGAGACAAAGAAGCGATAATAGACTGTCTTCCAGTCTTTGACTCAGCAAATTTAATGGCTGCTTTTATTTTAGGTAACATACTTCCTTGAGCAAAATGTCCCTCGCCTATATACTGATAAGCTTCTTCTACACTTATATGGTCAAGGTTTTCTTGATTAGGTTTTCCAAAGTTTATTGCAACTTGGTCCACTGCTGTAAGGATTAATAATATATCTGCATCTAAGTCTTCTGCTAATCTTTCAGACGCTAAATCTTTATCTATAACTGCTTCAGCACCATATAGTTTTCCATCTTCTTTCTCTATAACAGGAATTCCTCCACCACCTACTGTAACAACGATATAATCTGATTCAACTAAATTCTTAACTATATCTAATTCAACGATCTTAATAGGATTAGGAGACGCTACAACCCTTCTAAATCCCCGTCCTGCATCTTCTACCATATCATATCCCTTTTCCCTTTTTATCCTTTCAGCCTCTTCCTTCGTATAAAAAGGTCCTATGGGCTTTGTAGGATGATAAAAGGCCGGATCACCTTGATCTACTAATACTTGAGTAACCAAACTGACTACAGGTTTATTTCTTTTTCTTGCTTTTAATTCATCCCTTAAAGCTTGTTGGATATGATATCCAATCATTCCTTGACTCATAGCTCCACAAACATCAAAAGGCATGGCTGGTGTAATATGGTTTGCTGCTTCATTTTGAAGTACAATTCTTCCAACCTGCGGGCCATTTCCATGAGCAATAGATACCTGATACCCCTCTTCTATAATATCAGCAATATATGTTGAAGTACTTCTAATCACTTCTAATTGTGCCTTGGCAGTAGCAGGTTTCCCTGATTCTTGTAATGCATTGCCCCCAAGTGCTATTACAACCTTTTTCATCCTCTATTCCTCCCCTAATGTATCTATTTCCCTAAAGTTGCAACCATTACTGCCTTGATTGTATGCATTCTATTTTCTGCTTCATCAAATACTACTGAATATTTGCTTCTAAATACTTCATCTGTTACTTCCATCTCTTTCAATCCATATTTTTCATATATTTCCTTTCCTACGATTGTCTTTGTGTCATGGAAGGATGGTAAACAATGTAAGAAGATCACATCTTCATTTTCTGTTTTTTTGATCATTTCCATATTTACTTGATAAGGTTTTAATTGCTTTATCCGCTCCTCAAATTTATCTTCTTCTCCCATAGATACCCATACATCCGTATAGATAGCATCTGCACCTTTAACGCCTTCTTCTATGTTTTCCGTAAACGCTATTTTGGCTTCTGTTTGTCTCGCTACTTCTCTCATTTCTATAATCAATTCTTCTGATGGGAATAATTCTTTTGGTGCTACTGCTACAAAATCCATTCCCATCTTTGCAGACCCTATCATCAAGGAATTTCCCATATTATTTCTTGCATCGCCTACATATACTAGTTTTGTTTTGTTCAGGGGTTTATTTACATGCTCCATGATCGTCATAAAGTCTGCTAATATTTGAGTAGGATGATATAGATCTGTCAGTCCATTCCATACAGGCACTCCTGCATGTTTTGCAAGAGTATCTACTGTTTCCTGCTTAAATCCTCTAAACTCAATCCCATCATAAAATCTTCCTAATACTTTAGCTGTATCTTCTACAGATTCTTTCTTACCCATTTGGCTATTGGTAAGGAACGTAACCTGAGCACCTTCATCAAAGCCTGCTACTTCAAATGCGCACCTTGTTCTTGTGGATGTTTTTTCAAATAATAAAACAATATTTTTTCCTTTTAATAAATCTCCTTCTTCTCCTGATCTTTTCTTCCTCTTAAGATCAACAGCTAAATCTAATAAATAGTGAATCTCCTGTGGTGTAAAGTCCTTTAATGTAATAAAATTTTTCCCTTTTAAATTAATTGGCATCTCTACTTCTCCCCCTTAAATTTATTATTAAACCCTTTCTTCCCCTCCTTATAAGAAACTTATAAACTTTCTCTAATAAGAGGCATACTCATACATCTTGGACCTCCACGCCCCCTTGAAAGCTCTGAACTTGGCATAATATATGTTTTTACTCCCTGCTCTTGTAATATTCGATTGGTTACATAGTTTCTTGCATAAACAATTACTTCTCCTGGTGCTATTGCTAAGGTGTTAGAACCATCATTCCATTGTTCTCTAGCAGCATCAATCCGATCTCTACCTGCACATCCTATCAAGGTCACTTTCTTCAGTCCTAAATATTTTTTTAACGTGTCTTCTAAGGTAGCGTTTTCCTCTTCCATCTTTAATTGATCCCCTTGCCCCTTTTTGATTGAAAAAACTTGTAATGGTCCTTCTATTTCTGGATGTATCGTAAATTTATCATAGTCAACCATTGTAAATACCGTATCTAAATGCATAAATGCCCTCTTTTTTGGAATATTAAATGCCAAAATAGTTTCAAAGCTTTGTCTATCTTTAAAAATATTTTTAGCAAACTTTTCTATCGATACAGCATCTGTTCTTTGAGATATTCCTATAGCAATGACTTTATTACTTAAAACTAACTCATCTCCTCCTTCTAGAGAAGATTTTTCGTTTCGATTAAACCATATTTTTATATTTTCATCTTTAAATCTTGGATGGTTTTCAAATATATATTTAGCAAATATCGTTTCTCTGTTCCTCGTTTCCGTCCTCATATGATTTAAGGTAATTCCTGTTCCTATAGTTGAAAATGGATCTCTTGTAAAATATAAGTTGGGCATTGGATCCATTAAAAAAGGATATTGTGGATCTACAACATCTGTTAATGATCGTATTTTCACCTTTGGAATGTCCTTTTTCCGTATACCCATCATCATTTTCTCTATTAGTTCTTTATTATTAAATTCTTCGAAATATTTTCTTAAAGCATCCTTCATCCCTTCGCCATAAACTCTTCCTTCTTCTAAAAAAGCTTCGATTAAGCTTTGCCGGATTCTTTGTTCTCTTATAGACTGGGCAGCTAAATCTTCTAGATATAGCACTTCAACACCATGATCTTTCAATATTTTTGCAAAGGCATCATGCTCCTCTTGTGCAATTTTTAAGTATGGGATGTCATCAAACAATAGTCTTTTTAATAAATTAGGTATTAAGTTTTCAATTTCTTTTCCCGGTCTGTGTAATAGTACTGTTTTTAATTTTCCAATTTCAGAAGTAACATACAATGGAAAATTGTTTTTAGACATTATTTTTCCTCCTTTTGATAGACTGTCTAGGTAGTTAGTATTTTGTACTTAAATTATATTTTACGGTCTAGGTTATGTCAATATTTGGAAGATGTTTGAAATTTTAATATTTTGAATATTCTTTCCTTTTCCGTGTCATTCCGACTTTCTTTATCTGTTGTATTTTTCTAAAATCTATATAATCTTTTATTTTTAACAAATTACACTATTATATTCATTCAAAAAAAAAAATAAA
This sequence comes from Marinisporobacter sp., assembly GCA_025210395.1. Classification (GTDB taxonomy): domain Bacteria; phylum Bacillota; class Clostridia; order Peptostreptococcales; family Thermotaleaceae; genus Crassaminicella. Next base: position 73,699 of record JAOARV010000065.1, on the reverse strand, counting down.
AACAAGGTATAAATATAACCCTTGGTTAAAGATTTATACCTTGTTTTATTTATATTTTCCTTATTTTTTATATCTTAAATCTACTGATTTCTTCATTCAAATTGGATGCAAGATAGTTTAAATTTTCTGCTATTCTTGCCACTTCTTCAACTGCCATAGATTGCTGATGCATAGATGCACTTACCTCTTCTGATGCTGCAGCTGTTTCTTCTGATACAGCTGATATGTTTTCAATAGCCCCTACAATAGCATCTTTATCTGTATTTAATCCTCTCACAAACGAACTAATCAACTCAATTTTTTGTACCATTCCTTCTATAGATTCTGATATAGTATCAAACGACCCTGTTACCTTTTCTACTGCCTCATATTGCTCTTGAGATCTTTCCTTTACATCCTTCATAATCTGTACTGTATTACTACTATCACTTTGAATATTTACTACAATCTCTTTAATTTCATCTGCCGCTTCTCTTGATCCTTCAGCAAGTTTTCTTATTTCTTCAGCTACAACGGCAAATCCTTTTCCATGTTCTCCAGCTCGTGCTGCTTCAATAGATGCATTTAATGCAAGTAAATTTGTCTGTTCTGCTATGGATGCAATCGTATCTAATATTCCTCCGATATATTTGGTCTTGTTGTCAAGCTCCATAATTGCGTTCTCAATCTTTTCGGTTGCTTTGGTATTAATATTTGTTCTATCCTTCAAATCCTTAACAGCCTTAACCCCTTCTGAATTTGCTCCCATTACCGCCTTCGCAGACGTCATCATATCACCTGTACTATTATTCAATTCATTAAATTTATCTGAAAGCTTAGCTGTAAGCATAGCTCCTCGTTCTGCATCACCAGCCTGCTCTGTTGCTCCTCTTGCAATTTCTTCTACCGTTCTGGATACTTCTTCTGATGATGCACTAGTTTCTTCAGAAGTTGCTGCTAGATTCTCAGCAGATGAAGTAACTTGTTTAGAAGCATTCTGTACATTTCTTACAAGCTTACTAATTTCATCAATCATGCTATTAAAGTTTTCTCCAAGTCTTCCAATTTCATCTTTTGCTTGGACTTTAGAAATAACTGTAAGATCTCCTTGTTTGATCTTCTCCATATCCACAAGAAGAACTTTTATATGTTTAGTTAAATTTTTAGCAAATACATAAGAAATGCCTATAGCAATAAGTAATGTAATCCCTCCTATAATCAAAGCACTCTGCTTCAATGCCTCTACATCTTTTTCGATCTCATCTACATACACTAATCCTAAAACGGTCCATCCCAATTTATCAATTTTGCTAAATACACTAACTTTTTTCTTTTTTTCCCCATTTTCTTCCCATTCATAATCTACATATCCTTCAACCTTCTCTTTTATGGCTGTTTCAATACCCTTTATAGGCAATGGCTTTCCTATAAGTTCTTTATTTTTATGGATCATCGTATTTAAATTTCTATCTAAAATAGCAGCATATCCCTTATTTCCTATTTTAATGGAATTAATGTGCTTTGCTAATGTTTCTAAAGAAATATCTGCTGCTAATACTCCTGTAAACTCATTATTATTAAATCCATTATATACAGGAATAGCCACTGTAATAATAGTTTTACCTGTAACAGCATCTACATAAGGGTTCGTCCATACAACCCCATTTTTATTGACAGCTTCTTTATACCAACCTCTTTGGGTAGGGTCATACCCTTGTGGCAGTTCTGCTTCTGGATATATATACATATCTTTATTCTTTGTTGCTAAATAAATATATCCTGTCTCAGGATGTGCTTTTATAAAACTCTTAAAATTCTTCATCATCCATTGTACACTCTCTTCTCTTACTGAAGCTTGCTGAACATTTGCCTCATATGACATTTGAATAGCGCTTTCTTCAAAGCCATCCATTTTATTATTGATCGATTTTTTTATTTCTTTAACTAGTCGTAATGAAGAATCCTTCAAATTTTCTTCCATAATTGCAACTGATTTTCCATACGAAATCATTCCTAATGTTAATAGCGGAATAGTTATTAATAATATAAAAACAATTGACAATTTAGCACCGATTCCAAACCTAATCTGATTTTTATTTTTCATATGTATTCCTCCCTCTGCAAATTAAATTTTTCTTTGAAATACTCACTTATTCTTAGAATTGCTCTACTTTCGAAATAATCTCCTTATAAAATTTTCAAAAGTATTGACGTATTCCATTTTTTACAAATCACCCATTGCATCATATTTCTACTTGATTCGACATTTTTCTTCTTCTTCCTCTTTTTTTATGATTCCATTTTCAAATCCTGTTTAGCCAGCATAAATATGTAAACTCTTTTATAAAATTTCATATCTATTTTTAGATAAAAAATTAACCGCCTAGTGTAAACTAGGCGGTTAGAAAATTTTAACTAGCTTGAATTTTATTTTCTTTATCGCATAAAGTAATTTCAACTGTTTCTGTAAGTATATCTGAATAACTGTAGGAAACTCGTCTTACCGTATTGTATCCACCGTCAATGCATACCACAAATATATTTGGGTAAGTTTGCTCAAGAATACCTTCTCTTACAGATATTTTCTTTCTTCCTTTGTTGGCTTTCAATCGAACCTTTTCTCCAACAAGGTGTTCCACGTCTTTTCTGATTTTAGCTAAATCATTCTTTTTAGCCATCGAATCACCTTCTTTCACAGAATACAGTTCCATCATATCATATTAGAACATAATTGTCAAACATATGACCTATTATTATACAATGGATAAAAGTCGTTGTCAATAAATCTTTAAAATTTAACCAGGAAAACATTTGCATAAAAATTCTCTTATTCATAACCATAGTATTTCATGATCCCTTTAGCAATGGCTTTTGCTACTTGATGCTGGAATTTTTCATCTCTTAGTTTTTCTTCTTCCTTAGGATTTGTAATAAAAGCAACTTCAACATGAATTACACTGCTTTTTACTTCTCTTAAAAGATAAAAGTCAGCATTTCTTATCCCTCTTTTAATCAACCCTAATGTATTCCACAATTCTTCTAAAAGAAAATTGGCTAGTGCTTCACTTTCTTTATCTCCCCTATAATGATATATTTCACTCCCTGATATATTTGGATTCAAAAAATTATTTTGGTGGATACTGATAAAGAAATGTGGCCTTACTTTATTGGCAAGATTACACCGCTTACTAAGAGGTACATAAACATCTTCCGTTCTTGTTTCATATACTATTGCCCCAGCATTTCGTAATAACTCTGCTAATTGCAAAGATATAGATAAGTTCACGTCTTTTTCTCTAAGTCCTGTTGGTCCTATTGTGTCTTCCGTGTTTACACCGCCATGACCTGGATCTAGCACTATTATTTTACCCTGTAATGGTTTATTTATACTAGGTCTGTCAAATTCTTTAATTTGTACTTCTGTGAAATAATATTTTAAAATCTCTTCAGCATTTTTCCCCTCTCTCGCCATTCCATTAGCTCCATATTGACAAAGTCCTAATCCTTCTCCTGTTCCCTGGGTTTCGATCTGAAAAGCAATAGGCTTCCATCCAAATCTTGGTGACTATCATGAAGAACACCATTCCTATGGACTTTGCACTTTATAATATATTTTTATATTTCCATCTTCAAAAATTTCTATTTTATCTATTAATTGAGTCAACATCAGTCTATTTAAATCCTTTAAATAAAAAAACTCATGGATTAATTTTTCTACCCGATGATCTTCTTCATAGCTATTTTCTCTTTCTATTTTTTTTAATAATAAACATCTTCTATTTAGGAGATCACTTTTTTCATCCTTAAATTTTTGATATACATCTACAAGCTGCTTCTCATCTAGTAACCCCTTTGTCTTATCTTCATATAATATTTTTAATATCCCTTTAATTTCTTCTAACCTATTATCTATTCGACTCAATTCTTCTTTGTATATTTGTTCCTTTTCTTTTCCCTGCTTTATGATTTTTTTCGCTTCTTCTTTTAACATTTTTTTACTAATAAATCCCTTTACTACATCCTTAAAATCCTCTGAAACTATTTCTTCTAGCATTTTTTCTAAAAAGGCATGTCTTGTACATTCTTTCTTTCCATATTTTTTATAAGTGGAACAGATTAAGAAATAATACCCCTTTGGCATTTTATGATAAATCATACGTCCTCCACAATCACCACAAAAGGCAAAGCCACTAAAGACTCTTATTCCTTTTTTAACGCCTATAAAACATTTATTTTTTCCATTTATCAACTCCTGTACCCATCTAAAATTTTCCCTTGAAATAATAGGCTCATGGGTGTTTTCTACAATCACCCATTCTTCTTCTTTTAGTTTTTTAACTTTTTTTGATTTATAATTAATTTTTTTCCCTTTTCCTTGAGCCAAATCTCCTGTATAGGTTCGATTACTTAATATACTTCTTATAGAGCTATGACACCATCTAAAGTTTTTCATATTGACTGTAGAATATGTTTTTATATTTCGAGCTTTGTAAACAGCAGGAGGAGCAATATTTTCTTCATTTAAATGATTTGCAATCTTTTTGAGACTCTTTCCTGATAAATACATATGAAAAATCTTTTTTACAATCCAACTCGTTTCTTCATCAATCATCAGCTTATTTTTATCCTTAGGATCTTTTTTATATCCAAAAGGAGCAAAAGCACCTATAAACTTTCCCATCTTTCTCTTTAACTCAAATACACTTCTGATCTTTTTGCTAATGTCCTTTGAATACATATCATTGATAATGGCTTTAAAGGGCGTAATATCATTCTCCATTTGCGTATCAACACCATCATTGACAGCCATATACCGCACTCCTGCCTCTGGAAAATATTTTTCAATATAAAACCCTACCTGTATATAATCCCTTCCTAATCGGCTCATATCCTTTGTTATCACAACCGAAATATATCCCTTTTCTATATCTCTTAAAAGTCTTTTAAATCCAGGACGATCAAAATTAGTTCCTGTATATCCATCATCTATATAATAATCATATATAGGAAAATTGTTTTCTATTGCATATTTTGTTAGCATATTCTTTTGATTTTCTATAGAATTAGATAAAGTATTTTCTCCATCATCATTACTTAATCTACAGTATATTCCTGCAATATTTTCTCCTTGGTAATGACTTCGTCGGTTCATGTATATCCCTCCTCAGACACTACCCTTCCACCAAAATACGCTAATTTATCAAAATAAAAGTTCTTATCTGAATTTTTATATACATCTTTTCTTAGAAGTTTCATTTATTTAACTGTATGAATAAAAGGGTTACCATATACCCTATATTCCTTCTATAAACATTAAAAAACCTCCCCCTTGATTGGAGTAGGTCTTTTTTTATAAAGAAGCTTCCCTATTTTTTTTCTTCAAAAATTCTAGCTTTGTTTCTGTAAGAATAATTCCTATGAAAATAACTGCACATCCTAAAATCATTCTTGTTGTTAAAACTTCTCCTAATAGGATCACTGCTAATAAACTTCCAAAAACAGCTTCTAAGCAAAGAATAATTGCCGCATGGGAAGAAGAAGTATATTTTTGCGCAACATTTTGTACCGTATAAGCAAATGCTGTTCCTGCTAATGCTAAATAGAGGATGGCTTTCATAACAGACGCTCCTACATTTAAAGTAAAAGATTCAAAGACCATAGCTGATATTGCAAATAAAATCCCCGTTACCCCAAACTGTACAATACTTAAAACAACAGGATCATAATTTTTTGTGAAATATCCAATAGATATAATATGACAAGCAAAGAACACTGCACAAATAAGGGTTAAAACATCCCCTTTATTAAATGTGCTAAAGGAAAGAGATCCATCTAAGGTTAAAAGTCCTATACCTATAATAGCTAAAAAAGCACCTATAAAGGCATATGTATCTGGTCTTTTTTTATGCACCATCCATACAAAGAAAGGTACCATCACTACATTTGTTCCTGTTAAAAAGGCTTGTTTTGATGCAGTGGTGTAAACAAGTCCTATGGTTTGGGTTACCATTGCAATAAATAAAAACAATCCAATAATTATTCCACCCTTAAAAGCTTCCTTAGTCGCTTTTTTAAGCTTTTTATGAAACATAATAGATAAAAGAATTGTAGCTAAGATAAATCGTATTCCCATCATATTGAGTGGCTGTGCTTCTGATAATACATCTTTAATCACAGCAAAGGTCGATCCCCAAACAAAAGCAACCATTAAAAGAGAAAAATCTGCTAATACGGATTTTTTTTTCATTTTTCATCCCTCCAATTCCTTGTTTAATATAGTTTTTCCAATAAAACACTTCTCGAACTTCTTTATTCAAAGATATCCTGTTTATATTATACCAAATAAAACCATTTCTTTATATATGCAGAAATTTTTATCTTTTAAAACGTTTTTTTATCTTGAATTTTTATTTTTTGTTATATTAAACAGCAAAGTGTTCTTTATGATAGTTACCTCTTGTTGAACTTAACCCTAACAGCTTCATAGCTTCTATGCCTTTTAATTTTTTGCCTCCAATTTTAATGCTACGAATCCTCCCCCCTTCATCTCTTTCTATATCCTCAATAATTCCTTCTATAACAGGGCCCTTTACAGAAGATGGTTTGAGGGTCTTGATATTTAACCTTTCTTCTATCTCCTGTAGAGAGATCTCCATGGAATTTTTATAGTGTGGAGAATTTTTACAATAATCACATAGAACCTTTCTTAGATAAACGGTTTTATTCCCTTCTACATTTTCAGAATTCTCTGTAGCACCTCCACAGGTAGCATGAAATTTTGCATGGATGGGTTTATTATTTATTGTAATAATATTTCCTTCCGTTTCCGTAACAACACGATTAATCTTTTCCCAATTCTTTTCAAAGTTTACTCCCCATTCTTTTTTCAAATCTTCTATCGCCAATATATTTCCACAATGCCCATCTGTACATAAATCAGCATTTTTATATTTTGAACACCCGTATCCTCCAAAGCTTTGCATATTTCTCACAACAATAGTTCTTGCAATCATTGCTTGTGCTTTTAATGCTTCTGTTTCAAAGGATACGGGTATTTGAGATGCAACCATTCTTTTTACTAACTCTTCTATTGGTTCTAAAATGATTTTCTTTAATAAAGAATCATATATTTTAACATAAATTGATAAATTTTCATCATTCAACTTTTTACCCTCCTTCATGTTCTTCCTTAAAGAACTAGTATTTTCACGAGGTACTTCCAATTTGTTATTGATAAGGTGACTTAGGAAATCCTCGTCTATATTTTCCTCTTGTCTGTAATCCCCCTATACCTTGAATGCCTGTAATCGTGCTTTGTAGAATTTCTTCCATAGGGACAAAGTTATCTACACTGGTATAAGCAATTTTCTCACATATAAACACAGGGTCTAAACAATGGATTAGTATAGAGTGTATAAAATAGAAAAAATGCCAATAGATTCATCATCCATTAACATTTTCATTCTAACTAATCGCTTTTATTTTTTTCATATTTTCTTCTAAACTCTCACTAGATCCTTTTTCCAAGTACTCCTTCATGATTTTAATTCTTAACGCTCCTGCTTCTTCTATATCAAAGACTGTATAGACAAACCAAGATACAAGACCCGTATCTAGAAAGTCTTCTGTAATCAATCCCCTCATGAAAAAAGCTGATTCCATAGAAAATATGTGATCAATCAACTCTTGTCTATGCTCCTTTGTCATTTTTCTAGCTACTTCAAAATTTCTACAATAATCAATTTTGTAATTCACTACATTTTCAGGCAACATGATCTTGTATTGATTTTTAAAGACTTTCATCACTTCATTATTTTGACGTAATACATTTTTATAATTTTCTTCATATTCCCCTTTTGTTAGATGTCCAAACGTCCTACACACAAGAGGTCTCACTTCATAAATTGTACACATACCTTTTTCATCTAAGAAAGGACACTGCTCTTTTTGTACCAGCTCTAAGAAATAATACCTTATAATCTTCGTAAACAACTTTTCATACAGTTGCCTATTTTCTCTTAAATAATGAAATATATTTAAAAACTCAATAAAATGCGTATGTACAGATTCCATACAGCATTTTGTACACCCCAAACACTTTCCCCTTGGAATCGTATCATAAATTTTAGATAATCGATCAAAATAAGTATTATTTTGTGCTGTTTTTATAGCCTGATTGATATTTTTTAAATACAATTTTTTCATCATAAACTCCTTTATAGGTTTCTCAAACAAAACATTCATTTATCTATAGTATTATATCACTTTTTATGTAAAACTAAACAAAAGAGGATACCAAAGGCATCCTCTTTTAAATAAATTTCATCTATTCTCTTCCAACAACTAAAGCTGTTCCCATTCCTCCACCAATGCATAGAGTTGCAAGACCTTTCTTTGCATCTCTCTTTTCCATTTCGTGAAGTAATGTAACTAAGATTCTTGCACCACTTGCTCCGATTGGATGACCAATTGCAATAGCTCCACCATTTACATTAACTTTTTCCATATCTAAGTTAAGATCTCTTCCTACTGCAATAGATTGTGATGCGAATGCTTCATTTGCTTCAATTAAATCCATATCTTCTACTGTAAGTCCAGCTTTTTCTAAAGCTTTCTTAGAAGAAGGAACAGGTCCGATTCCCATGATCTTTGGATCAACTCCTGCAGTTGCATTTGATAGGATTGTAGCTAACGGCTTAATTCCTAATTCATCTGCTTTTTCCTTTGACATGATTACAAGTGCTGCTGCACCATCATTGATACCAGATGCATTTCCTGCAGTTACAGTACCATCTTTTTTGAATGCTGGTCTTAATTTACCAATAGCTTCTGCTGTTACACCTTCTCTGATGAATTCGTCTTGATCAAATACGATTGTTCCTTTTTTAGACTTGATTTCTACTGGTACGATTTCATCTTTAAATCTTCCTTCTTTTCTAGCTTTTTCTGCTCTATTTTGACTTCTAGCTGCAAAAGCATCTTGTTCTTCTCTAGTAATTCCCCATTGCTCAGCTATATTTTCAGCAGTTACTCCCATGTGGTAATCATTGAATGCTTCCCATAATCCATCTTTGATCATTGTATCAACGATTTTTCCGTCACCCATTCTATGTCCCCATCTTGCTTTTTCTACAGCATATGGAGCTGCACTCATTACTTCTGTACCACCAGCAATAACAATGTCATTATCTCCTGACATAATTGTTTGTGCTGCTAAGGATACAGATCTTAATCCTGATCCACAAATAATATTAATAGTTGCTGCTGGAACTTCTACAGGAATACCTGCTTTTACTGATGCTTGTCTTGCTACCCCTTGACCTTGTGCTGTTTGTAATACACAACCAAATAATACTTCATCTACTTGCTCTGGTTTAACATTTGCTCTATTTAATGCTTCTTTCATTACGATAGATCCTAATTCTGCTGGTTTAAATCCTTTTAAAGATCCCCCATAACTTCCTACTGCTGTTCTTACAGCACTTGCTATTACTACTTCTCTCATGGATATTTCCTCCCTTTATTTATGTAAAATTATTATTGCATACTCACAAGAATAGGATATATGCAATATTGATGCCAAAACCATTTTAAAAAGCCTCATTTCTCTATTTTCCGAGATTTATCACGTTATTTTCCCAATATTCATCTTTTATTTTTGTATGAAATCAATACAAACTGTATTCTTTTCCATACACTCTGTTCATTTTTACATACATTCCATTTGAAATGTATATTTTATTAACACTTCCTTGTTATTAAACACTTTAATCTTTTGTACTAGTTTATTTAAGCATACAGCATCTATATTATCAAGAATAAATATTTCATTCACAATCTCCTCTATCCAGCATTCCCTTTTTGTGAATTTTTTAACTATATTTACCATATATTCTTCATAGACTCTCCTTTCTCCTTCTATTTTTTTTATTTTTTTTAAATATATTTTTTCATCAATTATTTTATCCATCAACAAATCTAGAACTCTATCTTTTTTGTGTTCCAGTTGTTCTAGATGCTTTTTAATTTTTTCCACTTGCCCTTCTTCATCCTTGATCTGTACTTCCCTTTTTATTTCTTTAATCAACCTATCTTTGCATATATTTTCACAAATGATCTGTTTCAATTGACTGCATATCGTTCGTCTTAATACATCCTCTTTAATATATGCGCCTCGGCAATATTTCTTTCCCATTTTATTTAATTTGCCACAAATATATGCTTCCTTATCTTTTTTATAATGCATAGCGCTACCACATTCTCCACATACTAAAACTCCAGAAAAAAGGTGAATATTTTTTAAAATCTTTTTTCTTTTTTCTTCGAGCCTTTTTTGAACTTCTTCAAATGTGACTAAATCTATAATAGGCTCATGGGTGTTTTTTACAATAATTCTTTCCTGATTATTTTTATTTTGGACCAAATCGCCCACATAAAACCTATTAGAGAGCATTTTTCGGATGCTGCTTTGATACCAAATAGAAGTACTATTTCTCTTTCCTGCTACTTGACTAGGCGTTGGATAACCTTTATTATTTAACGCCTTTGCTATTTTGTATAATCCATTTCCATCTAAATACATGGAAAATATTTTTCGAATCACATATGGCGTAATATCCTTCGCAGGAACAATATGATCTTTATCAATTTTTTTATATCCATAAGGAACATTACTACCATTATAATAGCCCTTTTTAGCTCTACATAATTTTCCAAACTTAATCCGCTCACTCATTTTTTCCGATTCCTTTTGGGCAATAGATAATAGTAAAGTAAACATGAATTCATCATATTCTTCTGAATCAAATCCATCCTCTATTGTGACAAATCTTATTTTCTTAGACTTTAGCTCTCGAATAAGGATTAACCCTTCTAATGTATTTCTAGCAAAACGTGAGATACTCTTTGTAAGAACCATATCAAATTTATTTTTTCTACCATCCTCCATCAATTCTTGTAATCCATCTCTATTCTTTATACTTCTTCCACTTTCAATATCCTGATAAATTTTATAAAGCTCCCACTGCCTATTCTCAATGTATTTTTCAAAATAACTTTTCTGATGTGCAATACTACTTTTTTGCGTTTCCATATCTGTAGAAACCCTCACATATACAGCACATCTCAAAATAAGCCCTCCTATTTATTTTTAATCTTCAATATAACCAATTCCTTTAAGATTTCCTTTAAGGTTTTTTCTTCTGCAAATTGATTGATCACTTTTATTTTTTTCTCCATCTGCTCCTCCTTTCTATATTCACTACTCCATTAGTACCCGGTGGGGTGAACTTGCAAAATTTGCTCCCGCATCTAATATTTCTTCATAACAAGATTGGCAACCTCCTGCAAAAATTACAAGTTCATCCATACTCGACTCATACTGCCTTGCCTTCTTTACAGCTTCTACAAAATATATAGAATTTCTATAATTTTCAACATTTTTGAAGTCTTCCTTTTCTTTTAAAAACCCATCATGTCCTGTAATCACTAAAATATCCGGGGCATATTCTTTTAATAAATCTATCACAGCCTTTGGTTGCTCTGACTCTGCTATCCTTTTTCCTATAACCTTCATTTTTAATTGTTTGTAGGTCTTTAAACATACGTCTAAATACTCTTCATCTCCATCTATATGAAGTATTTTTCCAGATCTTCCGAAAATTTCTTCCTCATTAAATGAATCAGAAAAGTTTTTCATATGATCCATAGCTCTTTTATTTTTTTCTTTTCTTTCCCCCATAATTTTAGCTATCATTTTTGTAATTTTATCATTAAAAGATCTATTATAATCTTTTATTCTATTTAGGGGGAATCTATATAAATCTGCTTCTGGAGCATCTGCTATAATCCTAAAGTTGATTCCCTTTAGTATAGCTATCTTACTCCTTCTGCGACTTCTTATTATGCCCATAACTCTAAATAATACATCCAGCCCATATGAACGTCTTCCTACTAAGTCTCCTACTTTTAAATTCATCATTCAATCTGTCCTCCTAAATAGAATCTCCTGTAATATATAGTATGTATTCTTCATGAGGCTGGTGCATAATCACTCTCAAATAAGAATACTCCTTTTTTAAAAAAAATAACCCTCATGAGGGTTATTTTGATTGCATATATACGACTAATTTTTTAAACATAGATTGTTCTCCTTCTATGATTAAATAAGCTGATGGAATTACGTATAATGTAAGAACAGATGAAATCATCATACCAAAAATAATAGAATAAGCCATTGGTGCCCACAAAAGTCCTCCTGAAAGTCCTAAAGGTATAAGTGAAATTACTGTAGTAATCATACCAATCATAATAGGTCTAATCCTTGTAGCACAAGCTTCTATAATAGCATCTCGTAAATCTTCATGTTCATCTTTTAGTAGCTTAATATAATCTAAAAGAACAATTCCATTATTTACAACAACCCCCATAAGACTAATAGCTCCAAGGAGTGCCATAAATCCTATTGGATATCCTGTAAGCTTTAACCCCCATATAATCCCTATGAAGGATAGAGGAATAGTTCCCATAATGATAAATGGCTCACGAAGATCTCCAAACTGCATAACCAATATTAAATAAATAATAACTACTGCAATAATAGAAGGTACTTTCATAGATGTAAAAGCATCATTTCTTTCTTCACTAGCTCCACCAAACTCCATCGTATAGCCCTTTGGCAGTTGATATTTCTTTAATGCTTCTTCTGCTTTTTTCTGAACAGCTTCTGTATTATATCCTTCTTTAACAAACATTCCTATGGTAATGGTTCTTTTTGTATTACGTCTTACGATTTTATTTAAAGCAAATTCATTTTCTATTGTAGCAATTTGTTTGATCGGTATATTTTTCCCTGTAATAGTAGACGTAAAGAATATATCCTCTAATACCTCTTTATTATGTTTATGTTCATCTGGTATTTTCATAATCACAGGAAGATCATCATCATCAATATGCTCTTGCTTTAATTTTGTTACCTCATAACCATTAATTGCCATTCTCACAGTAGCAGCAATGTCATAATTGCTAAGTCCTACAAGATTTGCTTTTTCTTCATTCACATTGACATTTAGCTTATAAGAATCCAATCCAAAGGTATCCTGAATATTTTTTGTTCCAGGAACTTCTTCTACTATATTTTTTATATCAACAGCTGCTTTTTTAAGAAGCGCTATATCTTCTCCTGATACCCTTACCTCTACAGGAAAATCAACAGGCATGGCATTTTCAAGCTTTCTTACGTTAATTCTTGCTCCTGGAACTTTTCTATCTAGAAGATTTTGTATATGCTCAATATCCTTTTGCTTTCCATTGACTATAAATTGACCTTTGTTGCTTGCTACCGTATTAGGTACAAAGGTTACATAATACTTTAGGGGACCATCTCCAACCTTAGCCATAAAAGAATCTATTGATTTCTCCTTCGAAAGAATATTTCCTATTTTTTCTACGATTTCTCCAGTTCTTCTTGCCGTACTCCCTTCCTTTACAGCCACATCAATAATATATTGATCTCTCTCAACAGGAGGGAATAATTGTACTCCAAGACTTGGAATAATAGCAAGACTGACAATAAATACAGCTAACGAAACACCAATAATAGCTTTTGGTCTTTTCAGTCCTCTTCTTAGACTTGCCTTGTATTTTTGTAAAGCTTTTTTTGAAAATTGATCAATATCTATATATTTTTCAAGTTTTCTAAAGAATATATTTTTCTTTTTCCCATCCCCTTTTACCTTCAAAAAGGTATATCCTAGAGCTGGCACCATCGTAAGGGATGTAATATATGAACTAAAAAGTGCAACAGACACCAATATAGGTAAACTCTTTACAAATTTTCCTGCTACCCCCTGCATCATAGCAAGTGGTAGAAACGAAGCTATGCTTGTGAGTGTTGATGTAAGTATGGCAATTTTTACTTCATTGGCACCTCTTATACAAGCAGTTTCTCTATCAAAGCCTTTTTCTAAATATAGATACATACTATCATTTGCAACTATTCCATTGGCAACTAATAAGCTTAAAGAAATAATCAAAGAAGCAATAGATACTTGATGAAGCTGCATGCCATTGAGCTTCATATATACAAAAACACTCATAATAATCAAAGGAATAGAACTAGACACTACCAAGGCACTTCTTGATCCCATAGCAATGAGTACCACTAAAACTACAAGAATAATGGCTGATATTAAATTGCTTTCAAATAACTTAATGGCAGTATTTACATAATCTGCTTGATCTGTAAATATGGTAAGGTTCATCCCTTCATAGAGTTCCCCTTCAAAATCAGCTACAATAGCATTTAATCTTTTTCCTATCTTGACCATGTTTTTTCCTTCTGCATATTTCACGCCTATTACAAGAGCTTTTTCATTATTATAGGTATCAAATACTTCTTTTTTCTCTTCTGTTTTTACAAGCTGTGCAAGATCCTTTAAATAAATTGGATTTCCACCCTTAGATACACCCACTACCGTATTTTTTAATTGTTCCATGTTTTTATATTCACCAGTGGTTTGAACAGGAACCTTTATATGCCCCATTTCTAGGTTTCCTCCTGGAATATTTACATTATGGGCTTTAATGAGCTTTACAATCGTATTAGGTGCAATCTTATATTGCTCAAGCTTTGTCATATCTAAGTTTATATGAATCTCTTCATTAATTTCACCATCAATATCTACAGCCTTAACATCTTGATCTTCTTCTAATCGATCTTTTAAGTTTTCTGCAACCTCTTTCAAATTTTCATAGGTATAATCCTTTCCCGTAAGAACAACTAAAAGTCCATAGGTTTCTGTAAAATCTGTTTGAATTTCTGGCTCCCAAGCTTCTTGTGGTAAATCTTTTTTCACCTCATCTACATCGTCCTTCAAGTCATCCCAAACTTTATCGATTTTGTCATCACTTAAATCTACAAGGGTAACTTTTATCACTCCTACACTATCAAGTGCAAAGCTCTCAAGCTTTTTAATCTCTGATATTTCATTAATTTTTGTTTCTAGTGGTTTGATAATTAACTTTTCAACATCTTCAGGACTTGCTCCTGGATAAATACACTTCACCATTCCTTTAGGAGCCACCACATTTGGATTTTCCTGTCTTTCCATATCTCCATAAATAAAAACACCTGAAATAAAGACAAAGAAACAAATCAACATAACGATACTTCTATGATTTACGCTCCATTTTACCATTAGTTCCTCGCCTCCACATTGATTCTATCATTATCTTTCAATTTAAATTGTCCTTCTACGACTATTTTTTCTCCTACCTCTAACCCTTCTTTTACTTCTACCTGATCTCCAACGATTTCACCAGCCGTTATTTTTCTCTTATGCACCGATCCTTCTTTTTCTGAATAAACAAATACAATTACCCCTTCAGGCATATTCAATATAGCATCTACTGGAATCAATACAGATTTTTTCTCAGATAATGGAATGCTTACCTTCCCTACCATTCCAGGCTTTAATTCATGCTCTTTATTTTCAATCCTTATCTTTACAGGAAAGGTTCTTGTTTCTGTATCTGCTAATGCACTTACTTCCCTAACAATTCCTTCAAATTCCTTTTCGATTCCATATACATACACCTTTGCCTTTTGCCCCTTTTGAAGCTTATTGATACTGCTATCCGAAACACCTACTTCTATTTCTACTTGGTCTAATTGTCCTAAAACAATGACTGGATATCCTTGAGCTGCTGTTTCTCCAACTTCTGCTATTTTTTTAAGAACAATTCCATCTATAGGACTTACAAGGGTTGTATCTTGAAGATTTGACTGAGCTGAATCCTTGGCAGCTACTGCTTGGTCAAGCTCTATTCTCGTATATTCCTTTGCATCTAATGCTTCTTGATATTTATTGGTAGCTTCTATAAACTTGGCTTCCATCTCATCCATCTTGGCTGTAGGAATAGCTCCCTCTTCATAAAGATTTTTTACTCTTTCATAATTTTTGCTGATTAAATCTAAATAGGCTTTTGCTTGATTTGTTTTTGATGGAATCTGGCTATCCATCTTTAGCTTTGAAGATTCCCATTTTGATTGTGCTGCTTGCATTTTTAGCTGATAGTCGTAATCATCTAGTTTCATAATAGACTGATTTTTATTGACTAAATCTCCTTCATTGACAAAAATATTTTCAATAATCCCACCTGGGATTTTATAAGCAAGCTTCACCGTCTTTGCTGGCTTGATATTTCCACTTAAAGCAATCTCATCAGCATAAGTAGCTTCCTTTACTTCCTTTACAACTACTGGCTTTAATACTTGTGCCATTGCTGTTTGATCCTTTTTTAGGCTGCATCCTGTTAAAACAGATTGCATACATAAGATGCATACAAATAAAATGATTATTTTTTGTCTCATGATCGTTCCTCCTTCTTAATTTAAAACATTTCTATCCTTTTCATCTACTACTAGTCCATGCAAGATTATGTCCACCATATTTTTAAGAGCCTCTTTTAATGTAAGATCGTTTTTCATTAAAAAGCTTCTATCCCCTAGTGCCATAATGGCTTCAATAATCATTTTTCTAAAAACAATCGTATTTACTCTTCTTAATTTTCCACTTTCTATTCCTTCTTCAATCAATGCGAATTCTGGTTCCCACTCAGCAAACCACTTTTCTACCTTTTTCCATTGTTTTGGATAATACTGCTTCATTTCATAAAACTTACTCATATACATTAGCCTTGGAGAATTTGGAAGAATCATGGCAATTTCTTTTAATTTCTCTATGGTGCTTAAAGTAGAATCCTTCGTGATCTCTTCTTCCTTTTCTCTTATGATAAGAAAAAAATGCTCAACGATTCCATCTATTAAACTTTCCTTTGAACTAAAATTTTCATAAAGTGTTCTTTTGCTTACCCCTAGTCTTTTTGCTAAGTCATTCATGGTAAATTTAATACCCTTTTCTCCTGTTTCTTCAACAGCTGCTTGAATAATCCGCATACGCATACACATCACTTCTCTCTTCGTGTAATCTGAAAACTTTTTTAGTTTTTTTAGTACCAATATGATTTTAGCACTTTCTTTTTTAGTTGTCAAACATCTTATTTCCTCATTATCGCATAAAAGCCAAATATTCTTTAAAGAATATTTGACTCTTATCATAACCTAAAATTTAATCATAAAAAATTAAAAATAATCCTATTTACATGAATAAATTTTCATCTCATATAAACTTTTCGCTATATCTAATAGTTGTTTTTCATGCTTATAAAGAACCGTATTAAATTTCCATAAATCTTTGTAAGCATAAATATCTCCCAATAAGAAGGTTTCATTTATTCCAATTTCTACTTCTTCCTGGATTTGAAACATCTCCATCTGGGTCATTTGTTCAAAAGCTGTAAAAGTCAAAGGAATTTTTTTAGCTTCTTTTATATTTTTATCCTTATAGATGGAACAGCCAAAGATTATTTTTAGGGTATCTTTCGGAAGCTTATTCAAATCTATTGTAAAAATCTTTTTATATTCCTCGTCGTCATCCTCTTCCTTGTAAGTAATTATTTTGTCCTTAAAAGGATGATTATAAAAAATAATATCTTCTTGATCTACAACATTTTTTTCATCCATAAAAAAAGCAAATAGATCTATATCTACTAAAGAGCCATAAGGGTTTTTAAACTTCAACTCCAATCTTAGCTGATTAAGCCCCTCATTTCTCTTTCCTATCACAAATTTTTCACCTTTAATGAGTGACTTTGTCAATACCATCTCCGCCTTCAAAATCAAATTCTAATCGTAAAAACAAAACATAATTTTTCTTCACTACGTCCTCTAAAAGTCCATAGATGGGTAAGCTATGCCACCCGTTGAAATCAATACCTTCTTTATTAACCTTTATAAAAGAATCAAAAATTTTTTCACTATTGATGAAGCATATATGTTTTTTCATTTTTTCTGATAATATACTCATTAAAAACATTTTCACCTCTTCTGAGGGTTTTCCATTAAATAAGATAAAGTTTTTTATATATTTTTTTATAAACTCTCTTCTTAACAATGCTTCTTCTAAGTCCTTTGTTTCATATTGAGCAATTTCCATAAGGGTTTGTCTTTTTATTTTATCAAATTGCTTTTCAAAATCATCTTTGCTTTGCTCTAAGCTATTTTGAAAATTTCCTGCAATCAAATACTTTTTTAACAAGTCACTATTTTGATAAGCATAATAAAAATAATATCCTAAATCCGTACAAACCTTACTAATATTTTCAAAAATTTTTTCTGCACCTTTCGAAATAGGCTCAATACTAAAATATCCATGAAAAAGAGGATCAAATTCATCAGAAACATAATAGATATCAAATGTAATATCATCTTCTACATTTTTAGAGTTCACTCTCATAATGGCTATTTTATCTATTTCTTTAAAAATATCGTTATAGTAGAAAATATGGCTTTTCAATTTAAAATCAGGATTTTTCAGCTTTGCAATAAGACTTTTTATATGAAAATACTGATTCATCAGCTTGAAGCATTCATTTTTATCCATATCATCACCTAATACTAATTTTTAAAGCCTAATAGCTTTTGTTTTTGTGTATTTTCAAGCTCAATCAGTTCTTTTTCTATCATATTTCTCTTTTCTTTTCCTTCTTCATAAATTTTCATAGATCCTTCTATGGTCTCAATCAACTTTTGATGGGTTTCTTTTAGGGTATCCATACTAATGATTCCTCTTTCACTTTCCCTTGCAATCTCTAAGGTATTCATTTTAAGAAGCTCTGCATTTTGCTTTAACATATTTTCTGTTGTATCTGAAACTTTTTTTTGAAGTTCTAAAGCCGTTTTTTGTTTGGTTAAAGAAATAGATAAAGCAATTTGATTCTTCCAAATAGGAATAGTTGTTAATATACTTGATTGAATTTTATTGGCTAATATTTTATCGTTATTTTGCATCAATCTTATTTGTGGAAGGGTCTGAATAGAAATTTCTCTACTCAATTTCAAGTCATGAATTCTTTTTTCCATCTCATTTAATAATTGAGAAAAATCATTATATTTTTGAACATCTAACATGTCTCTTGTTTCCTCAGCTCTATTTTTAAGCTGTACAAAAATAGTTTCTCTCAGCTCTTTATATTTTACTTCTCCTGCTGCAATATACATCTCTAGAGATTTTAGATATTCTAAATTTTTATTGTACAATAAATCTAGTACATTCACATCTCTAATTAGCTCTTTTCTAGCTGTGTCTAGGGAAACAACTATTCGATCTACGGTTTGGGTAACATTTTCTAATTGTGTTTTTGTATTGACAACACTTTTTTTAAGCCTGCCAAAGAAAGGAATTTTACTCGTAATCGATTTCTTTTCCTTTAATTTTTCCATATCTACTTCTTGAATCGTTGATAATAATAGTGTCAAATCCTTTCCAACAAGACCCGTATCCTTGGTTCTTACCCCCTCTAGTATGCCATCTGCAAATTTTGCAATATTTCCTTGGATTTCAGCTCCAAAAGAAGGTATACTATTAGAATTTCCTATATTAATTTCTTCTTTGATCTTGTTTAGTCTCTCTAAATCTTGTTGATTAAATTTGGATAAATCCACAGTAATTATAGGCTCACTGGCTGGAGCTTTTACTAACGATGTATCTTTTTCTATTGCTTCTTCACTTTTTTGAAGGGTTACTTTATTTTCTTCTCCTTCTACTTCATTTAATAAATCTTGAAAACTCATCTTCCTCCACTTCCTTTCGTAAACTTTAAAAATCTGATTGAATAAGGTCTTGTATGGTTTTTAAATCTACCTTCAAATCTAATTCCTGTTGTTCTTTTATATTTTTAATGGTTGTATACAATTTTACATTGATGGTTCGTAGCGTTTCTACTAATTCTTCTTTCTGGGTTTTCAACGCACTCTCTTCATGAAAATTATTTAATATGTCTTTGATCATGTGAATATATTTTAATAACAATAATTCTTTTACCGATATAATTTGCTCTACATTGTCCTTGTAAAATTCTATAATAAAAGAATAATAGGATACAAAGGAAAGTAGATTCACAAAAACGCTATGATCCTTCATCTGACAAAGTCTTTTTTCTATTTCTTTTAAAGATTCTTGCCCTTCCTCTAAAACAGTTCTCATTTCACAATCTTTTGGAGTATTCTCTTGTATCGCCACAGTATTTTCTGTATCGCTTTTTCTTTTAAAGAAATTAAATATTTTGATCACACCCTCATTTATTAGAATCTAATTGAAAGAATTTTCTATTTCATTATATCAAACACCTAAGTTCTGGCAAAGGACTAACATGATTTTTCTTTATTTACTTTGAATTGTTAGAATTTTACAACTTTTCTCTAAAGTATTGTCTTATTTTCCATTCAATGGTACTATCTTATCAAGCAGTTCCACTGCAAATTTTTTATCAAGTGAATATTTTCGGATGAAGATAATGGGAGAGAGATCAATTTGATCCACCGAAGAAGTAACTCTTTCAGGTAAATGGGACCATTATTGGACGAGCCTCTGGAGAGACTCAGTATGAGCGCCGAAGGAGCAAGCCTATTTTTTTATAGGTGAAACTCTCAGGTAAAAGGGACAGAGTAAGTATGTTTTCTAGAGGCCAAATCATTTTTTTCATTTGATTTGGCTTTTTTATAATCTATTGTTATTTCAGATTATAAAAAAAGCCTTCCCTTTGCATTTTAAAACAACAAACAAGGAGGAAGGAAATTATGGAAAAATTAACATCATTTTTAAATCAATTGGATTCTTTTGTATGGGGTCCACCTTTATTGATCCTACTAGTTGGTACAGGAATCTATCTAACCATCAGACTTGGACTACTTCAAGTATTGAAATTACCTTTAGCATTAAAATATCTATTCTCAAAAAATACAGAAAGTTCTGCCGAAGGAGACGTATCTAGCTTTGCTGCCCTTTGCACAGCATTAGCCGCAACCATTGGTACTGGTAATATTGTAGGGGTTGCAACTGCACTCAAAGCTGGAGGGCCTGGTGCACTCTTTTGGATGTGGATAGCAGCATTCTTTGGTATGGCAACAAAATATGGTGAAGGGCTTTTAGCTGTAAAATACAGAGTTGTAGATGATAATGGTCAAATGTCTGGAGGACCTATGTATTATCTTGAAAAAGGATTAGGCAATAAATTTCTTGCAAAAATGTTTGCAATCTTTGGTATTGGTGTAGCATTCTTTGGTATCGGTACTTTCCCACAGGTAAATGCTATTGCAAACGCTGCAAAAATAACTCTAGGACTTCCGATTATCGTTACTTCTATTATTCTTACCCTATTAGTAGCCCTTGTAACACTAGGGGGTATTAAGAGTATTTCTAAAGTTGCTGAGCTTTTAGTTCCTTTTATGGCCATCTTCTATATTATCGGTTCTGTAATCATTCTTTTTATGAATATGGATTTAGTTCCAAGCACTATTTCACTCATCATCAAAAGTGCCTTTTCCCCTACAGCTGCAGCAGGAGGCTTTTTAGGAGCAACCGTTATGATGGCTATTCGAAATGGTGTTGCTAGAGGAGTTTTTTCCAACGAATCAGGACTTGGTAGTGCACCCATTGCAGCAGCTGCTGCAAAGACAAAATCATGTGTTCGTCAAGGTCTGATCTCTATGACAGGTACATTCTTTGATACCATCGTAGTATGTACTATGACTGGACTTGTATTGATCTTAACAGGTGCATGGCACGGAGATTTAGAAGGAGCGGCTATGACTAATGCAGCATTTAGTCAGGCACTTCCTGGAATAGGACAATTGATCGTTACCATAGGACTTATGTTCTTTGCTTTTACAACAATCTTAGGCTGGAACTATTATGGCGAAAGATGTACAGAATATCTATTTGGAGTAAAAGGAATTAAACCTTTTAAATATACTTATATATTATTAGTTGCAGTAGGAGCTTTCCTAAAATTAGATACCATTTGGATTTTAGCTGATATTGTCAATGGATTGATGGCTATTCCAAACCTTATAGGTTTAATTGGATTAAGTAGTGTCATTGTGACAGAAACAAAATTATACTTCAAAGAATTAGAAGATGAAAAACAATTGAATAAAAGAGTGGCTTAAATTAGAGAGCTATACACATGATGTATAGCTCTTTTTTATTTTCCTCTCCTTGACAAAAATAATGATTCTATTAGAATGTAGACTATCGAGTTCTATTCTTGATTAAAATAAAATATGTTAGGGTATATAGGAAAAGTATGAAAAAATCCAAAGGAGATGCCTATGTTTAAGAACAATATTACACTAAAAGATCAACCTTTATTTGAAAAATACATCTGTAGTTATCCTTATAAAACTTCAGGACTAACCTTTACAAGTCTTTTTATGTGGAGACAGCTGAATGAATTTAAATATGAAATCATTCATGACTTTTTATGTATTTCAGGAATCAATCATCTAAATATAAAAACTAAAGAATACTTCGTTCTTCCTCCATTAGCAGTTAAAGAATATGACATTCATAAGCTATCTTTAGCTATTAATGAAATAAAAAATAGATTTAAAGAAATAAACCATCCTTTCAATATAAAATTACTTCCAGACCATATGATTGAAACTTTTAAAAAAGCTCACCCTAAATTCGATTTTACTCCTGATTCTGCAAATTTTGATTATGTTTATTTGTCAGAAAATTTAATCGAATTAAAGGGAAGAAAGCTTCACTCTAAGAAAAATCATTTTAATTCCTTCATGAGAAATACGCCTCATAAATACGTTCCCTTGACAGAGGAATTAATCGAAGATTGCCTTGGGTTAAATATACGTCTTTTAGAATCAAAGGATTATAATCCATTAGAATCCCATTTGATTGATTTAGAACAAACAGCAGTTTATGAAGCCTTAAAAAACATGAAGGGATTAGGTGCTTATGGCGGTGCTATTTTAATCAATGATCAAGTTGAGGCCTTTACTTTAGGAGCAAAGCTTGATGAAGAAACAATGGTTGTTCATATTGAAAAGGCAAATACAAAATTTAGAGGTCTTTATCAAGCTATTAATCAACAGTTCTGTAGCCATTCCTGTACAGACGTAAAATATGTAAATCGAGAAGAGGATATGGGTCTTCCAAACTTAAGAAAGGCAAAAGAGTCCTATCGTCCTATAAAAATGATTGAAAAATATGATGTAACTTTTACTTGAATAAAGGGGATGAAAAAATGATTACAAGATTATTAACAAAGGAAGATACCCCTGATGCAAAAAAATTATGGGGATATGCTTTTGAAACAGACGAACCCTTCTATAGCTGGTATTTTGAAGAAGTTTTTAAACCAGAAAACGCTATAGGTATTTTCCAGGATGATACATTGATCAGTTATTTACAATTAAATCCTTATACCCTTCATTTAAATGGTTCTTCCTTTGAAACCTCTTACGTGGTAGGTGTCATTACCTCTCCTGAGTATAGAAACAAAGGACTCATGAAAGATTTACTGCCAAAGGCAATAGCTGAAATGAATAGGCGAAATCATTACATTTCTATCCTCATGCCCTTTGACACTACCTTTTATAGTAGATATGGATGGGCATTATCCTATAGTCAACTTAAATATACTACTCCTATGGATATTGTAGGCCATTTTTCTAAGGGAGAGAAGAAGGGTGACTTTTATAAAATTAATCTAGACAAAGACTTTGAAGCCTTAAATCAGGTGTATGAAGTTTTTCTTAAAAACCATCACGGCTATGTAAAAAGAAATAAAAAAGATTGGGATTATATCTTAAAGGACCTTCTTTACTATGGAGGACATGCTTGTCTATTGAAGGATGAAAATAATAATCCTATTGGGTATATCCTTTATTTTATTAAAAACGGAAAATTCACAGCAAAAGAAATAGCTTATACAAATTATACTGCACAAAAGTTGATCTTTAGTTTTATCTATAGTCATAAATCTCAAGCTACTACTACTGAGTGGTCTACTCCCTATAATGATCTTACACATTTATTTTTAAGAGATACCATTCAGCCCGCCCCTACAAACCGTGTAAATATTTATCCATTTATGTGTGGACGAATCATCAACTTTAAGAAAGCACTAGAACATAGCTGTTTTGAAGTGGATATTGATTTTTCATTTTCTATAAACATAAAAGATCCTCATGCTCCTTGGAATGATGGTTCTTTTACAGTAAAGATTTCAGAAGGAAAAGCTTCTGTACAAAAGGTAGAACTTGATCAAGTGGATATATATTGTGATATTCATGTTCTTGCACAGCTTTTCTTCGGTGCAATAGATATTCAACAAGCTGCTTTTTTAGAAAAAATAAAGATTTACAATCCATCTATATGTGAAAATCTATCTAGAATCTTTTACCGTAAAAATAATTATATCAATGAATTTTTCTAAAAAAATTCGCATTACACTCTCGCATATGCTCATCTCGTAAGTTTCATTACAAAACCACTCTTTTGTAATGAAACTTACTCAAAGTAGTGAAACATTTGATTTTTTAATCATAAGTTATCTACAGCTTTTAATTTTATGATTTTTAAAAAGTAAAAAAGAGAATCCAAAATGGATTCTCTATTTTGCACATACTATTTCCGAATCATTCTTGATTCCTTTTTTCTCTAATTTACTCAGCATATCTTCTGTCATTTTAACTAAATCGTATTCTGCCTTAAAGCCCCATTCTTCTCTTGCAGCAGATGGATCAATTGAATTTGGCCAACTATCAGCAATGGCCTGTCTTATAGGGTCTACATCATAATCCATTTTAAAATGCTTTATATGCTTTTTAATTTCAGCTGCAATTTGTTCTGGTTCAAAGCTCATAGCCGTAATATTAAAGGCATTTCTATGCTTTAATTTTGAAGGATCTGCTTCCATTAACTGAATGATTGCATTCAGAGCATCTGGCATATACATCATATCCATATACGTTCCCTTTCCTATATAAGATGTATATTCTCCTCTCTTTAATGCTTCATAATAAATATCTACTGCATAATCTGTCGTCCCTCCCCCTGGAGGTGTTACATATGAAATAAGCCCTGGGAAACGAACCCCTCTTGTATCTACACCAAATTTATGGAAATAATAATCACATAATAATTCTCCAGAAACTTTATTGACACCATACATAGTTGTTGGTCTTTGAATGGTATCTTGTGGTGTATTGTCCGTTGGCGTTGATGGACCAAAAGCACCGATAGAACTTGGAGTGAAAAATTGGCAATGAAGATCTCTCGCTACTTCTAATGCATTCACAAGACCTCCCATGTTAATATTCCAAGCAAATACAGGATTTTTTTCTGCTGTTGCTGATAAAAGTGCAGCTAAATGAATAATCGTATCTACTTCATATTTTTTTGCAATTTCATGCATTTTCTTTGCATCTGTTACATCTAATATTTCAAAAGGTCCTGACCCCACAACCTCATGCTCCTTTGGGCATTTTATATCTGTTGCTACTACCTGATCATTTCCATATACTTCTCTCATTTTCATTACTAGTTCTGAACCAATCTGCCCTAATGCACCTGTAACAAATATTTTCTTCATTCAATATACCTCCAAATTATTATCATCCATTTAGAAAGTTGATCTAGCCCTTAAATAATTCCCATTTCCTTTCCAACCTTTTCATATATTGCTAAAGCTTTATCTAGCATTTCCTTTGTATGTCCTGCTGTTGGCATATTTCTAACTCTTCCAGTTCCTCTTGGAACCGTTGGGAATACGATAGATTTTGCATATACCCCTTCTTCATTCAGTCTTTTACTAAATTGTTGCGTTTTTGTTTCATCTCCTATGATACATGGTGTAATTGGCGTTTCACTTTCTCCAATATCAAAGCCCAATTCCTTTAAGCCTTTTTTTAGATAATTTCCATTTTCCCATAATCTATCGTGAAGCTCTGTGCTTTCTGTCAATATATTGATAGCTTCAATACATGCAGCCGCTGCTCCTGGTGTTAAAGAAGTTGAAAATAAGAAAGGTCTAGCTCTTACCTTTAACCAATCAATCAAATCCTTTTTCCCTGCAACATAACCACCAACAACGCCTATTGCCTTTGATAAAGTTCCTATTTGAAAATCAACCTTATCAGATAGTCCAAAATGCTTTACTGTTCCTGCACCTTTTCCTAATACGCCTGAACCATGAGCATCATCTACATAAGTAATCAAATCAAACTCCTCAGCAATTTCTATGATCTCAGGTAATTTGGCAATATCTCCATCCATTGAGAATACCCCATCTGTAATGACCATGATTTTATTATATTGTCCTGATTCCTTCGCCTCTTTTGCAACTCTTCTTAAATCATCCATATCTGAATGCTTGTATCGAATAATTTTTGCTCTTGATAATCTACAGCCGTCAATGATAGATGCATGATTTAATTCATCCGATAAAATAGCATCATTTTTATCCATTACTGCACCAATGGCACCCATATTACAATTAAATCCTGATTGGAAAGCGATTGCCCCTTCTGTATGCTTAAAGGCTGCTAATTTCTCTTCTAGCTCAATGTGAATATCTAATGTTCCATTAATAGTTCTAACAGCGCCTGCTCCTGCTCCATATTTCTCAGTTGCTTTCACAGATGCTTCAACTAATCTTTTATTTGTAGCTAATCCTAAATAATTATTGGAGGAAAGGTTGATCAATTCTTTTCCTGAAATTTTTATAATAGCTCCATTTGCTCCTTGTAAGGGATCAATCACATTGTACAACCCTCTGTTTTTCAAATCTTCCAAATTTTCCTTTAAGAATTTCTCTAAATTTTTACTTGCCATACAATATACCTCCTAAACATTTTTCTTTTTTGCCCTCGATTCACGCACACCTGTATCTTGTTAACAGATAATTATAAAAAGCATATTTTTTTCTTAAGTAGTCTTTACCAATACTCAAATGCACATTTATGCAATTTTTTCAATAAGTTTTAAAGGATAAAGCATCCATAAACTTCTTAAAATTTGACCGTCTTTTACGGACAGTATATCACTATATTCATCATATTTCAATATGGTTTTTGAACGTTTTCCGTTTTTTCTAAATATTCTTTTTTTATATATACAGCTATTATTCTGTTTCAATCATTTCCTTATTCTTTAATTTTTATATATTGACAGATAAAAAAAAACATGCTACTATATGTTTAAAATTGCATAGCATCTTCGGGGCAGGGTGAAATTCCCGACCGGCGGTATAGTCCGCGAACCACAAAAGTGGTTGACTTGGTGAAATTCCAAGACCGACAGTAAAGTCTGGATGGTAGAAGATCAAAGTAGTGTCGTATTATAAATATGTCTAATTTTTTAGCGTATTATAACATAGAATTCAAAAGCCCTGAAAATACTATTTTCAGGGCTTTTATTTTACTTTGTAGAAAATTATAAAATTTCAAAACTATATTTAACTCTTATAAAAAATAATTATCTAGGAAACTTTGAGCAACGGAAATTTCAAAATTTAATTTTGAGATTTCGTTGGCGAGATGAGCATGTGCCATAGTATAATGCGAATTTTACCCAAATTGGAGATGAACAATGTGGATATAAAATATATGCAAAGAGCACTCTTACTTGCAAAAAAAGGAATGGGCTATACAAATCCTAATCCTTTAGTGGGTGCAGTGATCGTAAAGAATAAGAAAATCATTGGAGAAGGTTATCATAAAGTTTACGGAGGTCCTCATGCAGAAATCAACGCTTTCAATCATGCAACTGAGGATGTACGTGGCGCTACTATGTATGTCACATTAGAACCTTGTTCTCATTATGGCAAAACTCCACCTTGTGCTCATGCCATTGTAGAAAAGGGCATCAAAAAAGTTGTTATTGCCATGAAGGATCCTAATCCTTTAGTATCTGGAAAAGGAATAGAAATCATAAAAAATAATGGTATAGAAGTCATCACAGGAGTTTTAGAAAAAGAAGCCAAAGAATTAAATGAAATTTTTATCAAGTATATTACAACACAATCACCCTTTTGCATATTAAAAACAGCCATGACATTAGATGGAAAAATCGCAACATATACAGGAGATTCTAAATGGATTAGCAATGAAAGCTCTAGAAAGCTCGTTCATAGGTTACGTCATCAAGTATCTGGCATCATGGTAGGAATAGGTACTATTCTTGCAGATGACCCTTTCCTTACAACAAGACTTGAAGACATTCAGGGAATCAATCCAGCAAGAATTATCGTAGATACTCATGGCAAAATCCCACTAGATGCTCATGTACTTAAAGATTGTAAAAATACAAAAACGATCCTTGCTACAACAGAACTTATAGAAACTGAAAAATTAAAAAAAATAGAAAAAACAGGAGCGACTATCATCACAACTCCTCTCAAGGATGGAAAGGTAGACTTGCCCTTCCTCATGAAAGCTTTAGGAAATCAAAAGATGGATAGTATCTTATTAGAAGGTGGCGCAACCCTTAATTATTCTGCATTAAAAGAAAATATAGTCGATAAAATCATCTCTTTTATCGCACCAAAAATAATTGGTGGAATAAATGCGAAAACCCCTATAGGTGGAGAAGGCATTTCTCATATAAAAAACGCTATTTTGTTAAAAGATATGAAAGTATCTACTATTCATGAAGATCTAATGCTCGAAGCCTATGTGCGAAAGGAGGCTTAACATGTTTACAGGTCTTGTAGAAGAAATCGGCATCATTGAATCCATCTTAAAGGGTTCAAAATCAGCAAAAATTCTTATAAAAGCAACAAAGGTTTTAGAAAAAGTTTCTTTAGGAGATAGTATTGCAACAAACGGTGTATGTCTTACAGTTACAAGCTTTACAAATGATACTTTTTCTGTAGATGTAATGGCAGAAACTATGAGAAAAAGTAATCTAAATAGCCTAAAGCCAGGAGATAAGGTAAATCTTGAGCGTGCTTTAAGACTAGGAGACCGCTTAGGAGGTCACTTAGTCAGTGGTCATGTAGATGGTATAGGAACCATTAAAGCGTTCAAAAAAGAAGATAATGCCATATGGGTATCTATAAAAGCCCCTAGCTCCATCTTAAAATATATTATTCAAAAAGGCTCTATCGCTATTGATGGCATCAGCTTAACAGTAGCTTATGTAGATGATGAAATTTTTAAGGTTTCTATCATCCCTCATACAAAGGATGCTACAACCCTTTTAACAAAAAATATTGGGACATTGGTCAATCTTGAATGCGATATGATTGGAAAATATGTTGAAAAGCTTTTAGCCTTCAAAGAAAATACCCCAGCCCAAAGCAATATTGATATGAATTTTTTAAGCAAGCATGGATTTATATAGATTTCTAATATTTATATTGAAAGCTTTTAAAATAATACGAAAAATAATTTCAAATGAGGTGATCAGTCATGTATCAATTTAACACGATCGAAGAAGCTATTGAAGATATCAAAAATGGAAAAATCGTAGTAGTCGTAGATGATGAAGATCGAGAAAACGAAGGAGATTTATTGATGGCTGCTGAGAAGGTAACTCCAGAAGCTATCAACTTTATGGCTAAATATGGACGAGGCCTAATTTGTATGCCTATTACAAAGGAAAGATTAGAAGAACTAAACATGCCTCAAATGGTTAGTAATAATACAGATAATCACGAAACTGCCTTTACCGTATCTATTGATGCAGTTGATACAACTACAGGGATTTCAGCTTTCGAAAGAGCCCATACCATAAAAAAAGTATTAGATCCATCTTCAAACCCTGATGATTTTAGAAGACCAGGACATATATTTCCTCTAGCAGCAAAAAGAGGTGGCGTATTAAAGAGAACAGGTCATACGGAAGCGGCAGTGGATTTAGCTAGACTTGCTGGTCTTTATCCAGCTGGAGTCATCTGTGAAATTATGAATGAAGATGGCACCATGGCAAGAGCTCCTGAGTTGATGGAATACGTAAAGGAACATGATTTGAAAATCATTACTATTGCAGATTTAATCAACTATAGAAGAGAGAGAGAAGTGTTCGTAGAAAGAGTTACCGTAGCCCATATGCCTACAAAATATGGAGATTTTCAAATGGTAGGTTATATCAACAAATTAAATGGTGAACATCACGTTGCATTAGTAAAAGGAGATGTAGAAACAGATGAGCCTGTTTTAGTCCGTGTTCATTCAGAATGCTTAACAGGTGATTGCTTTGGTTCTCTTCGTTGTGATTGTGGGGATCAATTGGGTACAGCATTAAAAAGAATCGAAAAAGAAGGACGAGGCGTACTTTTATATATGCGTCAAGAAGGAAGAGGCATCGGTCTTATTAACAAATTAAAAGCTTATGCTCTTCAAGATGAAGGAATGGATACTGTAGAAGCGAATTTAGCATTAGGCTTTCCTGAAGATTTAAGAGATTATGGAATAGGTGCACAAATTCTATCTAACCTAGGAGTTAAAAAAATAAAATTAATGACCAATAATCCAAAGAAAATATCTGGTCTTTCAGGTTATGAGCTTGAAGTTGTAGAAAGAGTACCGATTCAGATAGATTGTACTTCTGAAAATGAATTTTACTTAAAAACAAAACAAGAAAAAATGGGACATATATTAAAATTCGAGGAGGAATAAACATGAAAACTTATGAAGGTAAATTAGTTGCAGAAGGATTAAAATTTGGAATTATTGTAGGAAGATTTAATGAATTCATTGGTGGTAAGTTATTATCTGGTGCATTAGATGCTCTAAAAAGACATGGTGTTGAGGAAAAAAATATTGAAATCACTTGGGTTCCTGGTGCCTTTGAAATTCCATTAGTTGCGAAAAAAATGGCAAAATCTCAAAAATATGATGGTGTTATTTGTCTAGGTGCTGTCATAAAAGGATCTACTCCTCACTTTGATTATGTATCTAATGAAGTGACTAAAGGAATTGCGCATGTATCCTTAGAAACGGAACTTCCTGTAATATTTGGTGTACTGACAACAGATACGATTGAGCAAGCAATCGAGCGTGCTGGTACAAAAGCAGGAAACAAAGGTTATGATGCAGCTGTAACCGCTATTGAAATGGCAAATTTATTAAAAGAATTTTAAAAAGGTGGGATTTTTCCCACCTTTTATTTTATCATTCTTTCAATGGTCTTTAAAAATTCATCTACCACATGTTCATCATCGGATTTGATTCTATCTATAATACAGGTGTGCATATGACTTTCTAATAATAATTTCGAAACACCTTTCATTGCCGATTGAACTGCTGCTATTTGAGTGAGCACATCATCACAATATACCCCTCTTTCAATCATTCCTTTAATCCCTCTTACTTGTCCTTCTATTCTATTTAATCTTTTGATTAAAGCATTATTTATTTTTTCTGGTCTGTCTACATGTCTTTCATTTAGCTTTTTCTCACAATGCTTCTCTACTGGATTTTTTTCAAATTGATCCATACCGTCCCTCCTTATAAGAAAAGCCTTAGAGGGTCTCTAAGACTTTTTTCACTAAATAACTTTTATTTCTACCACATCATAGCCAGCTTCTTCTATGGCTTCTTTTAATACCTGATCAGTAACATCTTGCCTTAATTCTACCACAGCATTTTTCCCTTGTAAATCCACATTTACTTCCCCGCCACCCGTTATCTCCTCTAATGCATTTTTTACATGATTGACACAATGCATACAGCTCATACCTTCAATAATCATTGATTTTTTCATTTTCATAATCATTCCTTTCTCTGCATTCAAAACACAAGATCATTGTGCTTTGATCAAATTTTATTTTAATGTCTAAACCTCTTTAATCTAAGGGCATTGGTAACAACAGATACAGAACTAAGAGACATAGCAGCACCTGCAAACATAGGATTTAGTAATGGTCCTCCAAATGCATAAAATACTCCTGCTGCTAGGGGAATCCCCAATGAATTGTAAAAGAATGCCCAGAATAAGTTTTGTTTGATATTTCTAATGGTACTTTTACTTAGCTTAATTGCTGTTACTACATCTAATAGATCACTCTTCATAAGAACAATATCTGCTGACTCTATTGCCACATCAGTACCTGTTCCTATGGCCATACCAATATCTGCTGAAGCTAATGCAGGTGCATCATTAATCCCATCACCCACCATAGCTACTACTTTACCTTCCCCTTGAAGCTTTTTAATATTTTCTGCTTTATCTTGAGGCAGTACCTCTGCAAGCACTCTATCTATCCCTACTTCCTTAGCAATAGCCTCTGCTGTTCTTTGATGATCTCCTGTAATCATAGCTACCTCAATTCCCATCTCATGGAGCTTCTGAATAGCTTCTTTGCTGCTTTTTTTAACAACATCTGCTACAGCAATAACTCCTGCTGCTTTCTTGTCTATAGCTATATACATAGGTGTTTTTCCTTCTGTTGCTAGTCTATTAGAAGCTTCTTCCAATAAAGATAGATCTATACTTCTATCCTTCATTAATTTACGATTTCCTAATAATATATTTTTATTTTCTAAGGCTACTTCTATTCCATGCCCAGGAATCCCTTTAAAATAGTCTACTTTCAATATTTCGATTTTCTCTTTTTCTGCACCTCTTACAATGGCCTCTCCTAAAGGATGCTCTGAACCCTTTTCAGCAGAAGCTGCAATTTGAAGTAATTTTTCTTTATTGATCTCACCCGTAGTAATAATATCTGTAATCTCTGGTCTTCCTTCTGTAATGGTTCCTGTTTTATCAAATACAACAGTCTCTATCTTATGCGCCCCTTCTAGAGCTTCTCCTCCCTTGATTAAAACACCATATTCTGCACCTTTTCCTGTTCCAACCATAATGGCTGTTGGTGTAGCAAGACCTAGTGCACAAGGACAAGCGATCACCATAACTGCAATAAATATGGTTAAGGAAAATACAGGAGTTGCACCGCTTATATACCACCCTAATGAAGAAAGTACAGCAATGCCAAAAACAGTCGGTACAAAATAGGATGAAACAATATCTGCCATCTTTGCAATAGGTGCCTTTGATCCTTGGGCCTGCTCTACTAATTGAATAATTTGAGCAAGGGCTGTATCCCTTCCTACCTTTGTTGCTCTAAATTTTATAACACCTTGCTTATTGATACTTCCTCCAACAACCTTGTCTCCTTTTCTTTTTTCAACAGGAATACTCTCTCCTGTAAGCATAGATTCATCTACTGACGTACTTCCTTCTACCACTTCTCCATCTACAGGAACCTTCATCCCTGGCTTTACAATGATCAAATCTCCAACTTCAACTTCTTCTATAGGTACTTCTATTTCCTTCTCATCTTGTACCACAATAGCTGTATTTGGCATGAGGTTCATCAATTTTTTTATAGCTTCAGATGTTTTTCCTTTACTTACAGCTTCTAAAGTTTTTCCTAAAAGGATTAATGTAATAATGACCCCTGCTGATTCAAAATATAAATCATGAGCATAATGAATGTCTCCTATACGAATTCTATAAGCTGCATAAAAACCATATACAACTGCTGCACCTGTTCCCA
Organism: Marinisporobacter sp.; assembly: GCA_025210395.1. GTDB lineage: Bacteria > Bacillota > Clostridia > Peptostreptococcales > Thermotaleaceae > Crassaminicella. The sequence goes on along the minus strand of JAOARV010000065.1, from coordinate 40,291 downwards.
TGGCTACTAAAGAATCCATCGTTGGGCTTTTTCTAAAAATTGCACTGATTCCTTTTGTGTAGAACTTATTTCCTGCAAACAATATAGGAATAACTAAAAGAATTTGAACATAAGCAAAATTCATTGGATTTTTAGCTGGATGAATAAGCTTTGGTAATCCTAATCCTATCATAGGTCCCATAGCAATATATAATAAGGGAACTGCAAATATTAAAGATAGGATGAATTTTTTCTTTAATATATTGATTTCTTTTTCTTGGTTTTTTTTATTTTCATCCCCTTGGTTTTCTTTCTCTATTTCTGCTGGAATATATCCTGCTTTTTTTATGGCTTCTTTTATTGCTGATCTCCTTACTTTACTGGTATCATAAATAATCGTCGCCTTGTTGGTAGCTATATTTACATTGACAGATTTTATTCCTTCTAATTTGTTGATGGCACGATCAACGCTTCTCGTACAAGCAGCTCAAGTCATGCCCTCTATCCCAATAATAATTTCCTTATTATTTTCCTCGTCCATAGCTTCATAGCCTGCTTTTTTTATAGCATTTTTTATATCTTCTAATGCTATTTTCCTTTCATCATAGGTACACGTTAATTTTTCTGTAGCAAAATTCACATTAGCTTCTATAACCCCATCTAGCTTTTTCACAGCTCTTTCAGCAGCTCTAGCACAAGCTGCACAACTCATTCCTTGTATCTTAAATGTTTTACCTATCATTTTTGCACCTCCTTATACTATACCCCCCTAAGGTATATTTTTATGTTATCTACTTTTTTATATTTTGTCAAGTAGCACTCCCCTAAATATCTTTATTTTTATTTTAGTTTTTCCATAAGCTCTTCCCTTATTCAAAGTAAAGTGCCTATTCATTGACAAAAGTCTATGAATAGGCACTTTACTTTTTATTTTAAAAGATTACTCATTTATTTTAAGCCAGACCATATTATTGGAATCAATATAGATATCATATTTATAAAACTATGTATCAAAATAACCACTACTGATGCATTCTTTCCCTTTTTACTATAAATTGAAAATGAATAGGCTAAGATCATCCCTATTATGAATGCACTCATAGCATAATAAACATTATAAATCATATGCATTCCGCTAAAACACACAGCAGAAAATAAGATCATTAAAAATTCTTTACTTTTAAACCATCTTATTTCTTTCATCACTGCAAATACAAATGTTTGAAATACTAAAGTTTCAATTACAGGAGATAAAATTATGGCAAATAATATTTTATCAAAAATATTATAATAATCTGGTCCTCCTACTTGACTAAAATTAATACCCACAATCAAATGAACCATGTTTAAAAGAATAATCGAACATGCATACCCTATACATGCCATAAATATCACATACCTTATAGTTGTCATGTTATATAAAAAATCATTACATTTCTTTAGCATTCTCATATTTTCCCCCCATAAAATCATTCATAAAGCTAAAAATATCAATATCTGTGATAGCCATCTCTGGTTTCATTTTTCTTACTGTATGAAAAAACTCTTCCTCATCTTCTGCTAAAACAATCCTTAAAAACATTTTCTCAGCTCTCTCTATTTTCTAATTAATTCCTATATAACTATTATAATCAATTTCGACAACTTCTTTATTTTTCCCTGTTTAAATTTATATCTTTTATTACAAATTTTACTATATTATCATCCTGAATGATTCATATTCAATATAATAAGTCCCTGTACACATGTAGTTTGAATACTTTCAAGAACTTTTCATTTTCACCTAATAAGTGCTACAAAAGTTTTGGAAAGCATTTTTTGACAATTATGAAATATTATCATATAATGTAAAATAATATATAAATATAAATTTTTTTGTATATTATTGCGTTTAATATGTCTAAATTGTATAGAAATTTCTAGCTTGAAGGGAGAAAATAAAATTGATCTTAGATGATATAACCACAGAAAACATCAAAAAAATTATTGGTCCCATTGAGAATGAAATGCAGAGAAAAGATAGTTTTGAAGATGCAAGTCAGTTTTTTTGCGAAAGAATTTATGACTTGTTTAGAGAGAATGCTTTACTAGTCAGGGTATTCTTATCTGTCCCGTATCAAGAGTTACCTGAGCAAAACAAAAAATTTGTCAATGAGCTTTTAGGCGCAAAGTCAAACTTGTTGAAGCAAAATACTCAAATACTCTCCCTCGTTGGTACGAAGGGAGATTTGCCTGAATGGGGCAGTAGATTGAATTCAAAAGGTCATGTGGGTATCCCTCTTATATCCAGAGAGTTTATCCATGATATACCCATGATGAATAGAGTATTACAACAGATAGGTGTCTCTTTTGGTGATGATATAAAGAACCCTTCAGATAACAAATCCTTCTCCGGACTTTTCTACGTAAAAGATTCACAATCAGAATTAGATGATCTTGGAAGGCATGTTATTGCAAGCCAAGAATTTGTTGAAAAATACGGAGTCAAAACAGTTTTTGGCTTTGGAGGCGCATACTTGAATAATGACAACTTCTTCACTGCTATCATATTCTTAAAAAAGCAAGTGAATATGGGGCCTGTGGAAAATGTAGCATTATCAGCAACCAATTTTAAGATTGCAACAAAAGGATATTTAACCTCTAGAAGAATATTCAATGACTAAAGACTAATGGTGATCAAGCTCGAGCGCACATTAAGGAGTGAGTACATGAAAACAGTAAAAAGCAGTAATAATTTAAAGATCTTTGGTTTAGTAGTGCTAATGACACTTATAAATATTGCTTTGATCTTATCTGTATTGTATTTATTATGGGAACGAAATAAATTATTGTCGATTGGCTTGATAATCTTAGAGAATGTGTTATTTTCAGCTATCATTTTACTTATGTTTGAGCAATCGAAAAAACAAAGCAACAGTATAGTCTTAATCCTAGAAGATTTTATTGAAAGCAATTTACTTGAATTCGACTTGGATGATAAGCATCTAGTAGGTGATAGCGAGATGGGCATTAGATTAAAAGCTGTTATTGACAAGATGCGTTTTCTAATGAAACAGCTTAAGTATATTTCTGATATGGTTGCAGAGTCTTCTGTTTTCTTAAGTCGTAATTCTACTGAGTCATCTCAGGCAACAAATGATATAGCAAAAGCCATATTTGATATTTCAGAAGGGGCTGAACGTCAATATCGAGAGACCTCTAATGCAGTAGAAAGCGTCAGCGAGATGGCAAATAATATATCTGAAGTAGTTGATCATATTGAAATGGTTTTGAGTTTTGCTAAAAAATCTGCCCACAAAGCAATGATTGGAAATGAAAATATGCAAAAATCCATTGAGCAAATGAGTAAAATTGCAAAATCCACAAACATTGTCAATGAAGCTGTTAATGAATTTGATAAGAAATCTAAAGAAATAAGTCATATGGTAGATACAATCTCACAAATCGCAAATCAAACAAACTTACTTGCACTCAATGCTGCCATTGAAGCAGCCAGGGCAGGAGAGTATGGACGTGGATTTGCTGTAGTAGCAGATGAAGTACGCAAGCTCGCTGAGGAATCACAGATTGCCTCTAATGAAATTGTAGCTATTATTAGCGGAATAAATGAGAGCAACAAGCGAGCCGTTGAAGCTATGACAATCGGTCAACAGGAAATTAAAACAGGTCAAGAGACGATTATTCAAGCTGGAAATGATTTTAGTGATGTAAAAACACTGTCAAATGATGTTTCGAACAAAGTCCATGCAATATCTGAGTCCATTAAAAAAGTTTCTGAAAGTGGCACAATGATCAAGGAAAAGATGACACTGATCAATTCTATATCTGCTAAGGCTGCTACATATTCAGAGACAGTTTCAGCTACCTCTGAAGAACAAGCCGCTTCAAGTGAAGAGATCGCTGAGTTAAGTCAAAAGCTAGCATACTTATCTGAAGAAATGCATGGAGCTGTAAATGCTTATAAAGTTGAATAGAGCCAATTGTAGGAAATAAAACTGCGAAAACTTGTTCGTTCTTTTTAAGAGAACTTCATTCCTCATTATTTTATAAATTTTTACTGTATCACAATTCCTTCATCATGCATATGTTATAACAGAGAGAACAAAATACATCTTAAATAATTTCAAGGGGGAAATATGATGTCTAGATGTGATGATTATATGAAAGATTATGGTAAGGATTATGGAAATGAATATGAATATCCAATGTATCCACAAATGCCTATGATGGGTGGGATGCCTATGCCTCAGATGCCTATGATGGGTGGGATGCCAATGTATCCTCAGATGCCTATGATGGGTGGGATGGGTTGTCCACAAATGCCTATGTGCCCTCCTATGATGGGTGATTTTGACGAAGAAGAATTATGCTGTGCAGAGCATATGAATGAATATATGGCTTATATGTGTAAAGCAGAGGCTGCTAAAATTCGTGCTATGCAATGCGCGAATAAACATAAGTGTAAATAATCATTTTAAAAAGGTTTCTCCTTGTTTGGAGAAACCTTTTTGGTCTAGAACAAATCTTCTATTTCATCAATAAAGTCTCTAACATTTCTTCCATTCATTATATTTGTTCTAAATCCTCTTAATCTTTTTACACGATCTTCTTCTGATGTAACATAAACTCTTGCTACATTTGGCATTTTTTCTCTTACTTTGCTTGCAATACTCGTTTGAGTTGCTTTCATATCTTCCACAGGAGTTCCAGTATCTGTATCTACTCCTACATAACAAGTATTTCTATCTAAGATAACTACTGCATCATCTATTCCTGCCATTCTTTCAATTTCTCTCTCTAAACCTACATTTTCGCCTTTTTCATTGATGCCATAGTTTCCCATATCATTTGGAATATTATCATAAGTTAAATCCCTCTGATCTCCATATCGGTATGGACTCATATCGTTATCATACATACCTGTCCTATTTCTATCTGTTATGTTTCTATTTGTCCCATAACGATTTCTGTCTTGAACTACTTTATTATCGTACCTATTGGTCTCTGGAATAGGTCTTCTAGCAGGTGTACATCCTATCACTAAAAAAGCTGACACCATTAAAATTGCTGCTATTAAAGAAATACCTTTTATCTGTTTTTTCAAAGTCAAGCTCCTCTCTATTTTTATTTATTTTACATTCTTATTTTCTGTTGTTTTTTCTTTTTATATGGCTTGAAAGTTTATCTAGTTTTTGTGTTATTTATCACTACTAATAAATTTTGTAAAAAAAATAAGCGAGGTGTTCCCTCGCCTATTTTTTATCTCCTAGGATTATGTTGTACCATATCTACTGCTCCAAGAAGAATATGAGCCAATCCAAAACCTACAACACCTGCAGCAATCATAGGTGCAACTTCTTTTCTTTTCATAATAGCTCCTGTAATTGTAACAGCAGAACCTAAAGCTGTTGGTATTAAACCTTCACGAACTTCCATATAAATCCCTCCTTTAATTTTGGAGTTCATTATTAGGTTGCTACCTTTTTTTGTTTTTATCCCTATTAAAACTTATCAGTTCTGGAAAATCCAATAAATTTTTTCAAAAAATCAAGCCAGCTACAATGCTGGCTTATTGATAATTCTTAGGTATTTTTTGTAATTTTATTTTTAGCGTTTTTTCTTTGTCATTTCTCATGATTTTAACATGAATCGTATCTTCAGGTCTATATTGATAAAGTTTTTTGGCTAATTGGTTCATGCTACTCATTTTTTCCTCTTCTATACCAATAATCACATCTCCCGTACTTAATCCCCCTTTTCCTGCTGGAGAATCCTTATATACTCTTGCAACATAAATTCCTTCATCAGGAGCTAAATCAATACCTGTACTTCTTTCAAATAAGTTCACATTCATCCCTTGAATCCCTATATATACCTTTCTGAATTCACCTTTTTGGATAAACTGATCTACAATAGGTTTTGCCATATTGATTGGAATAGCAAAGCCTAATCCTTCTCCAGAGTTCATCTTTGCTGTATTGATTCCAATGACTTCTCCCTTGCTATTCAGAAGAGGTCCTCCACTATTTCCTGGATTGATAGATGCATCTGTTTGAATAAGATTATCGATACTTTCATTATTATTAACTTCTACACTTCTATTGAGTCCACTAATAATCCCAGATGTAACAGTTTTTTCAAATTCCATACCTAAAGGATTTCCTATAGCAATAGCCACTTCTCCAACCTGTAAATGGTCAGAATCCCCTAAATCAGCAGGTGTTACATTGACTTCATCTACTTTAATAACTGCTAAATCTAATGATGCATCCCGCCAAAGTATTTTTGCATCCTTTTTTGTTCCATCATCAAATAATACATTTAACTCTGCTATATTTCCATTGTTTACTACATGTGCATTGGTGAGTATATATCCTCTTTTATCTACCACTACACCTGTTCCTAATCCCTTTGATGTTCTAGCTCCAAAGAAGAAATCTTTTTCAATGCTTTTTGTTGTAATTCCTACAACGCTTGGCATCGCCTTTTTGGCAACAGCAGATACTAAAAACTCTGTATTCTGAGGCTTTACATGAATCACTTGCTTTGCATCTGTTCCAAAATAATTTTGTGGATAAGGGATAAGCTTTCCAAATATATATACAGGCATTACATAGCTAGAAATCCCCCCCCCGATTAATGCTGAAATCATAATCACTGCTATAAGGGCTAGTTTTCCTATTTTTTTAGGTTTTCTCTCTTTTTCATTTTCCACATAAGAGAATGTGGGGACATCTATAATTTCTTGTTGTCTTTGTTCCTTTTCCATAAAATCACCACCTATTTCTTGTTGATAACTTTATTTTAAAAAAAGGTTATGAACAGAATATGAACAATTTGTGAACAAACACTAATTTTTTTTCACTGCTACGGAAAAAGTAATGGTTGATCCTAATCCTATCTGGCTTTCAACCTTTATAATTTGTCTATGGCGATCTATAATTTTTTTCACAATATACAACCCTAATCCTGTACCTTTTTCATTTCTATTTCTTGATACATCTCCTTTATAAAATTGATCCCATATTTTTTGCTGTACTTCTTTAGACATACCTATTCCATTGTCTTGAATTTCTATCCATACTTTTTCACGAAAAGCATAGCTTTTTATATTTAGCTTTCCCGAATCTTTCATAAATTTCATAGCATTATCTAATAAATTAATGAGGACTTGTTCATAAGCATCTTTATCTGCAAAAACAGGCTGTTCCTCCTTTTGAAAATCAATATTTACTCCTATTCCCTTTTGATTGATTTCCTCTTCATATTTTATTAGTGTTCTTACGATTAATTCATTTATATCAAATTCTTTGGGATAGATAGGATATTCCTCCGACTCCATTTTTTGTATATCTAATAAATTAGCAATAAGCTGAGTCAATCTTTTCGTTTCCCTTAAAATAATGTTTAAATATTTTTCTTGTTCGTTTTTGTTAACAGTTCCATCTACCATTCCCTGTACAAAACCTTGTATCAAGGTTAGGGGAGATCTCAATTCGTGAGCAACAGCAGATATAAAAACCTTTCTATTTTCTTCTATTTTTTCTAATCTTTCTGCCATCACATTAAAAGTATTTGTGACCTTCCCTATTTCATCTTCTTGTTCATAGATGGTTACTCTTTGGTGAAAATCTCCTTCTGCTAATTTTTGAGCAACTTGTCCCATCTCCTTTATGGGTGCTGCTAATTTCCTTGAAACAATATACAATATAACAATAGAAATAGAAAAAGAAATTAGCATCGCCGTCCAAATAATTTTATGGACTTCTTTTATAGCCTTTGTAATTTCGTATAAAGGGGAATGCATGATAATGGCATTATCTACTCTTCCATTGATAAAAATAGGTACGCCTACCGTTACCATAGGGGTTTTTCCTGCTTCTTCATAAATTCCTTTTTTTATAATAGTACTTCCCTTTAATACCTCTAACATATCCTTCATTGTGATTTGCTTACCAATCCATTTTTCTTCGTCACTAGAAACCCCATAAATGATTCCCCTTTTATCAATAATCCATATACGTGTATTTAAAAATCGCTCTACTGCTTGTAGCTCTAAATTTAACCTTTCACGAGTAATATATCCATTTAAATAATCAATCACTAGCTCATTAATTTTTTCTCCCTCTTCAATGAGTAGCCTTGTATTTCTATTAAAAAAGTAACTTCCAAAAAGCTGAGAAAAAAGCAATCCTAAAATCAAAAAAGTTATCACAATAATAATAAAATAAGTACTTAAAAGCTTTTTAAAAACCGTATTAAACATATCATTTCACCTCAAATTTATATCCAACACCCCAAACAGTATTTATCTCATATGAATCCCTTAAAGGCTTTAATTTTTCTCTTAACCTTTTAATATGTACATCTATCGTTCTATTATCTCCATCAAAATCAAAGCCCCATATATTTTCAATGAGCTGCTCTCTTGAAAAAACCCTATTTTGATTCTTCACAAGAAAATATAAAAGCTCCATTTCCTTTGGAGGTAGTGAAAAAGGATCATCATTTATTTTCACTACATAAAGGTCTAAATCAACCAAAAGATGAGGTAAAATCATTTGCTTGGTAGGTAAGCTTTGGGTATTTGTTCTTCTTAAAACAGCTTCCACCCTTGCAATTAACTCCCGTGGTTCAAAGGGCTTTACTACATAATCATCTGCCCCTAGCTTTAATCCTAAAACTTTATCAAAGGTATCTCCCTTTGCTGTGAGCATGATAATGGGTACATTGCTTATTCTTTTTAACTCTCTACAAACATCCCACCCATCCATTTTAGGAAGCATAATATCTAAAATAACAAGATCTGGTGTTTCTTCTTTAAAAATTTCTATTGCATCTAATCCATTATGTACACCCACTACAATATACCCTTCTTTTTTTAAATAAAGCTCTATCAATTCACAAATATGATAATCATCATCTACGATAAGGATTTTTCTCTCAGACACTTTTTCTCCCTCCTCTATTCAGATTCATTCTATCATACATTTAAAATCTCCTAGTTTACACACTTATAACCCTCATTAAATATTGTCCGCATCATACTACATTTTATAATAAATATAAAGTCCTCCTAAATCAAGGAAGACTTTATATTTATTATAAAATTATATTCAATTTATATATTACATTCTATCCTCCATTAATGATTCGTTTACTCTACTTTTGATTTCTCATCTGCTTGATCATTTTTATTATGTATATCTATGTTGTTTTGTTCATTATTGATATTATTTATATTTTTAATCTCTTGTTTCTTCACATCTTCGCCTAAAAGTTGATCTATCTTTTTTTCTATTTTACTTAATTCATATGAAATTCTTCCTATTTCCTCACTAACTGCCTCTAAAGCTATTCCTATCATAGCAAAGGCTTTTGAAGGCTCTTTTAAGATATCTATTTTACTAAAATCAATTTTTTTATTATTTTCCACATCCTCTATTTTATTATCTTCTAATGTTTTTTCCTCTAAATCTACTCCATTTTTTTCTAATGTATCACTATTTTTAATATTATCTTTTATAGTATTATTATTTTCAATTGCATTATTATCTAATTTTTGAATATTTTTTTCCTTATTCCCTATAACTCCATTTACAACATCTTCAATATTTCCTAACATTTCATCTAAATCTGATTGTGTCTTTTGTTTTTCTTCCATAGAAGTATTTTTATCCATAGCTTCTTTTATTAGTTTTTGTGCATCTTTCAATGTTTCAGAAACTCCTTTATAGAAATCTAGCTTTTTCTTTAATCCTTCTTCCATTTTTTCTTTTTTTCCTTCTAATTTATCTACTTCCTTAAGATTTCTTATTTTTAATTTTAATTGGCCTTCCTTTGATATTTCCAATATATCATTTTTCTGTTTTATATTATCTTCAATTCTATTTATAATAGTTTGCTGTCGTCTATTTAATTCATTGGTTTTCATTCCAAATTGATTAAATATTGACCTATCCATATTGTTAAAATCAATTTTCATTGTTTATCCCCCTAGTACAATATATTTATAACATAAAGTTACATCTTTTATTTTAAACATTACTTTTCATTTATGTATTACTTTTAAGAAAATTATATCATCAATCATTTATATATTTTGTCAAAATATGTCGGCGTATCTTTTACTGATGGAATGCAACTCATTTTCTCTATCATTCATTTATAATGATTTATGAAAGGATTCGATTTTTGTAATTCTTGTACAGATATATTGCTCTCTTTACCAAGCTCCTTCTAATATGCTACACTAATAATTGAAACAATAAAAGTTCCTTGTTTAAACGAAGTAGTCCATATATAAAAACTAAAAATCTATTAAAGGAGATGAGCCTATGAGCGAAAATTTTAAATTCAACCAAAATAGCAAATGTGAATATTTCCCCTGTCACAAAGTAAAAGATCAAGAAAATTTCAACTGTCTATTCTGCTTTTGTCCCTTATATATGCTAAAGGACAAATGTGGTGGAAATTTCAAATATACAAATGGAGTCAAGGATTGTAGTGATTGTTTGATTCCTCATGGTAAAGGTGCCTATGATTATGTTATGTCAAAAATGACGGAAGTTATTCGTATTGGTAGTGAACGTGATGAATAATAAAGTGAAAATGATTAATATCTATACAGACGGTGCTTGTTCTGGAAATCAAAATGAAAACAATATAGGTGGCTGGGGTGCAACGCTAGAATACGGGGAACACAAAAGAGAATTATATGGAGGAGAAAAAAACACGACAAATAATCGTATGGAAATGACGGCTTTATTAGAAAGTTTAAAAGCGTTGAAAAAAGGAGATCTTATCATCAATATTTTTTCAGATAGCTCTTATCTTATTGACTGCTTTACAAAAAAATGGTATGTAAAATGGCAAATGAATGGTTGGGTTACAGCAAGCAAAACACCCGTAGAAAATAAAGACCTTTGGGAGGAATTATTAGAAGAGATCAATAAACATAAAAATATCCATTTTTATCGAGTAAAGGGACACTTAAATATTGACAATTCATCTCAAATAAATAAGTGGTATGGAAAGTTTAAAACATGGAATGGAAGTCATTTTTCTATGGAAGAGTTTATCTATATCACAAAAATGAATATTGTAGCTGATGCTTTAGCCAATAAAGGAATGGATCAGTTAAGAGGAAAGACCTTCTAAATTTAGAAGGTCTTTTACATTCTTTCCTTATAAAGAATCTCTGCTTCTCTTTCAATATAATCATTTCTTTTTTGAAGAAGCTTCCCAAAGTATTCCTGCATGTTCTTATCTTCCATTTCTACAATTTCTTTTATGTTATCGAAGTTCTCAAACATTTCTATTCCCATTTCCAAATAAGCTCTCGCAATATCTAATTGGCACCAGTTGTATAGGGTATCATCATCTTCCTCATATTCATTGATAATCTTTTGATAAATATCTGTTGCTTGAAGATAATCTTTAATCCCTGCATATCCTACTACATCCCCTAAATGCTTTAATGCCCAATAATAGATCTTTTGATTATCTTCTGCTTTTTCCATAATTCCTTTGTAATGTTCTATAGCTTCAGAGATCATTCGATCACTTACTAATTGTTCTCCTTCTTTAAAAAGCGCATCCCAATTCATCTATGTTCCTCCTCACACTCATTTACATATGATATTCTATTCATTATGACAAAATCCTTCTATTTTTCCATAAAACCCTCCTTTGTTTTCTCAAAAGCTTTATCTGTAATCATAAATATTCTAACCTTGGAATTTTGAAAATATTCCTCCAATCGACCCGTGTCAGAATTTGTCGAAATTAGTTCTGCCGACCTATTGTTAGGTAGTGTGTTTTTTTATATAATTTAGTTAAGAATCAGGTGCAACAAAATCTCGATAATGGCAAAGCTGGTGAAAACCAGCGACGCAAAACTATAGGGGCTACGGTGTATTTTACACTATGCCAGCCAGCTACCGAAGGATGATAGGCACTCATCAGTTGTCTTAATCACCCTGTCTTTCCTTTCGGTAAGGCAGGGTTAATTTTTTATAGGAGGTGAATGTACTTGAAGCTCGTCAATCTAGATAATGGTCAGATTTTAGCAACAAGGGTCCATATAGCTAATACTTTTTACAAAAGATTAAAAGGACTTATGTTTTCAAAAAATCTACCTCCAGATGATGTGCTTTATATTCAACCCTGCCGTGGTATCCACACCTTTTTCATGAATTACAATATTGATGTGTTACATCTGGATTCTTTTAAGAAAGTTGTAGCCATAGAAGAAAATTTACGTCCTGGAAAAATTGGAAAAGTCCATCCTCTTACAACAGAAATTATAGAACTTCCAGCTGGGAAAATTGAAAAAACCCAGACAAAGTTAGGACATAAAGTTAAATTGAAATAAAAAAATGTAAAAGGAGTGATTCACGTGCTAAAAAAATTAAAAGGGTTAATCACTGAAGAAAAAGGTCAAGGTATGACAGAATACGGTTTAATCTTAGGGGCTATTGCTGTAGCAGTTATCGCAATCATTGCTTTATTCGGTCCTAGAATTACAAGTATGTTTACTGATACACTCGATTCTATCGATCCTCCTGCAGGTTCTTAATATATACAAACGCCCCACATTTAAAATGTAGGGGCATTTTTTTCAATAAATAATCTTTTTCAAAGATTTTCAAGAAAGAAGGGTGATAATATGTGGTTCAATTATTTATTAATCATCATCCTAAGTATTTGTGTTATTACAGATATAAGGGAACGAAAAATTTATAATAAGGTCATCTTTCCAAGTCTAATCCTTGCTTTTTTATCTCATCTTTTTTTAGATGGTCCTATTAGCTTTCTTTCTTCCCTTATTGGTTTTTTTGTAGGATTTTTCATTCTTCTTATTCCATACCTTTTGGGAGGAATGGGTGCTGGAGATGTAAAGCTTCTCGCTCTAATCGGCGCACTCAAGGGTCCTACCTTTGTATTTCATACAAGTATCTATATGGCAATTGTAGGAGGACTTATAGCACTTATACTGCTACTTTTTCAAAACCGATTACACACTACATTAAAATCTTTCTATTATTATCTTTACAGCTTAAAGAACGGTGTAAAATTATCTTCCATGATCAACAAGGATGATCTTTCTAATACCTATCCATATGGTACAGCTATTGCAGCAGGAGCCATCATTAATCTTCTTTTAGAATGGAGATTCCTCCTATGTTGAAAAAGGAAAAGGGTCAATCCCTTGTAGAATTTGCATTAATTTTACCTATATTGCTCCTGCTAATATGTGCCACTTTTGACTTTGGAAGAGTTATGTATACTTATATGCATCTTCATCTTATCTCCCAAGAAACAGTTAGGCTAGGAGGACTTGGAGATACTGATGCAACAATTACCCAATATGTACAAAATCATTTTCATGTTGGAGATGTAAATCTTTTAAAGATTCAAATTTCCCCTAGTGAATCTCAAAGAAAGTCTGGAGATTATATAACTGTAACCCTAGAATATCCAGTTACGTACGTTACACCTTTTCTTTCAACTATTTTTCCATCTCCTCACAGGGTTATTACAGATTCTACAATTCGTATAGAATAGGGTGAAATCAAATGAATAAAAAAATTAAAAATTTGCTTTATAAAGAAAAAGGAAGTACCCTTATTATCTTTTCCCTATTATTAATTGTGATCCTTGGAATGATTGGTATAACTTTAGATGGAGGCATTTTATTTGTTGCAAAAACTCATTTACAAAAGACAGCCAATGCAGCTGCATTATCTGGTGCGCAAGAGCTTTTCAACACCGAAACCACCATTACAAACATTGTAAATGATATTTTAAATAAACATAATGAACAAAATAGTTTAAATACCCTTACTATAGAAATGGGCAATCAAGTAAATGTTGACTTAAGAAAAACAGTATCTTTATCCTTTTTGCCTCTATTTGGTTTTGGCGATACCATTGTGAAAGCTAATGCCACTGCAAAAGCCTTTTCTATGGGAAAAGGAAGAGGGGCAGCTCCTTTAGGCATTGATGATGCCATCCCCTTAGAATTTTATAAAGCTTATAAGCTAAAGGTAGATCAAACAGAAGTAAGTGCTGGAAATTTTGGTATTTTAGCTTTGGAAGGTCCTGGTGCTCAAACTTATGAAGATAACCTTAGAAATGGTTATAGTGGTGAAATTAAAGTTGGAGATATTATTGAAACACAAACAGGAAATATTGCTGGAAAAACAAGAACTGTTATCGACGAAAGGATCAACGCTTGTCCTTATCTACCAGGCGATATTCATCATAGGGATTGTTCTAGAATCCTATTGGTTCCTGTTTATACACCCTATAATTTTACTTCTAATCAATTAAAATCTATAAAAGTTACTGGCTTTGCATACTTTTATATTCTAGAACCAATGAGTAGCCATGATACAGCTGTAACGGGCATGTTTATAGAAAGAGTCGGTACAGGCTTTGGATCTGAAAACAATATAGCTAAAGGTGCATACACTGTAAAACTAGTAAAGTAGGTGAAAAAATGAGATCAAAACTAATATTATTTCTTGCCATCATCATGGGTCTTATTACCACTTTTTTATTCTATAATTATACAAAAAATCTCAATAAAGAAAAATTAGCTAATAACCATTTGGAAACCATTCTTGTTGCTAAGCAGAATATACAAGAAAATCAAAAGCTATTAAAATCTATGGTCACAACAAAAAAGATCCATCAAAAAAGTATTCCTCCACAGGCCATAAAAGACTTTTCAGAAATTAAAGATGAAATTGTGACAGCTGATATCATAAAGGGAGAGCCTATTCTAAAGCATCGCCTTCAAAAACAATCAGAAGAAACATTATTTGTTTCTAGAAAAGTAAAAAAAGGCTACCGAGCCGTATCTGTAGGTGTGAATATTGTTCAATCTGTTACTAATTTAATTGAACCAGAAGATTTTGTTGATGTGCTTTTTAGCGAAGAAATAGAGATAGGAAATAATCAAAAAACCGTTAAAACAGAGCTTATTCTTACTAAGGTACGTGTTTTATCTGTAGGCAGAAGAATGATTACATCAAAAAAAGAAAACCCTTATGTAGAATATAGCTCTATTACCTTAGAACTGCTGCAAAGTGATACAGTAAAATTAGTCAATGCTAGCGAAAGAGGCAATATCCATCTCGTTCTTCATAGTAAGCTTCAGTAAAGGAGGTGTTCATGATGAGTCAAGAAAATACTAGAAGAAAAAAAGGAAAAATGATTGTCATTTGCAGTGCAAAGGGCGGTATAGGAAAAACAGTCTTAACAGCAAACCTTTCCGTTGCTTTGTCTAAAAAAAAATTAAAAACAATTATTTTAGATAGCTGCTTTCAGTTTGGAAATATTCATTTGGTCATGGACCTTCAACCTATGTTTACTATAAAAGACGCAGCTGAACAGATTGAAGATTTAGATGAAAACCTTCTTACTTCTTATCTTACCCATCATGAAAGTGGTGTTAAAGTATTACCGTCACCTCCAAGTCCTGAATATGCTGATTTGATTACCTTAGATCTTCTTGATAAGATTTGTACTTCTTTGCTAAATCGTTGTGATTATCTTCTTATAGATACAACAGCAGGACTCCCCGAACAGAATCTATATTTCATCGAAAAAGCAGATGAAATTATTCTTATGACAGATTTAGAAATAACCTCCTTGAAAAATGCAAAGTCTATGCTATCTATACTAAAGGCTTTAAATTTAAACCAAAAAGTAAAAGTTATAGTCAATCGTTCTACCATGAAAAGTCTTTTAAAAGTAAAGGATGTCCCTAAAATTTTAGAAGAAGAAGCTTTACTCTGTATTCCAAATCATTTTGAAATGGTATCAAAATCTATTAATATAGGCATTCCCTTTGTAATGCATTATCGAAGAACAAAGCTTTCAAAAGCTATTTTTCATATTGCAGATCTTCTTTCAAAGGATACTTAAAGGAGGGATTTAGATGAGCCTTTTAAAAAAATTAAAAACAATCAATCAAGAAAAGCCTTCTTCTCCTGAAGAAGTATCCATAAATCCTATAGAAAAAGTAGAGGAAGCTTCTCCATCTACCCCTTACAAAAAACCTATTCCTCCTACTCCTGAAAAAGAAATGGTTCAAACAAAAGATGAAAATCAAGCATTTAAAAATCGTCTTCATAAACAAGTTCTAAGAGAAATCAAAAAAGATTCTATAGAAAATATCATTGAAAAAATAGATAAAATGGCTGTTGAAATCATAAAAGAAAATGAATCCTTTTTAGGAAAAGTAGATCGAAAAAAGATTGTAGAAGAATTAATCAATAACCTTACAGGATACGGTCCTATTAATCCTTTGTTATTAGATCCTGAAGTTACAGAAGTTATGGTAAATGGTCCTTCTCGAGTCTATGCTGAGAAAAATGGCAAATTAGAATTAACAGATATAACCTTTCAAGATCATGAACACGTCATGCATATTATTGAAAAAATCGTTGCTCCCCTTGGACGAAGAATTGATGAAAGCAGTCCTATGGTTGATGCAAGACTTCCTGATGGTTCTCGTGTAAATGCCATCATTCCGCCCCTTGCATTAAACGGTCCTACTATAACCATTCGTAAATTTTCAAAGGACCCTTTTACTATAGATGATTTGGTTCGTTTTGGTACCCTTACGCGAGAAATGGCTATATTCTTAGAGGCGTGCGTAAAAGCAAGACTCAATATCTTTATCAGTGGTGGCACAGGTTCTGGTAAAACAACAACGCTCAATGTTCTTTCTTCCTTTATTCCAAATGATGAGAGAATTATCACTATAGAAGATGCAGCTGAGCTTCAGCTTTGGCAAGATCATGTGGTATCCTTAGAATCTCGTCCTCCTAACATAGAAGGAAAAGGCGCCATTACCATTCGTGATCTTGTTCGAAACTCCCTACGTATGCGGCCTGAGCGAATTGTTGTAGGAGAGGTTCGTGGTGGGGAAGCACTTGATATGCTTCAAGCCATGAATACAGGGCACGATGGCTCCTTAGCCACAGGTCACTCTAATAGTCCAAGAGATATGATCTCTCGTCTAGAAACAATGGTTTTAATGGCTGGAATGGATTTACCTATAAAAGCTATACGAGAACAAATCGGAAGTGCCATTGACTTAATCGTTCAGCAATCAAGACTAAGGGATGGCTCAAGAAAAATCACTAATATCACAGAAGTCCAAGGTCTTGAAGGAGATGTGATTGTTCTTCAAGATATCTTTATCTTTAAGCAGCAAGGCGTAGATGAAGAAGGAAAAATCCTTGGCAAATTAGTTCCTACAGGCATTCGTCCAAAATTCTATGAAACATTAACGACTAGTGGTATACACATACCCACAACCGTGTTTATGGAAGAGGAGGATTGGCTTATATGAAATGGATCTTGCTTTTTTTCTTCTTACTTACTACATCTTTATTTTTTTTAAGTTTCTTCAACACATTGTTTTTTTCTCAAAAGCGTTTTGAAAAAAGAATATCCTACTATTTATTAAAAGATGATGAAAAAATATTAGAAAAGAAAAATTTTAATCTATTGGTTCAAATACAACTCATGAACGAAAAAATCAAAAAACAGTTGCCTTCTATAAAAGCTACTGACCAGCTAGAAATTCTCTTAAATAAGGCAGGACTTGATCTTAAACCAGAAGAGTTTATTTTATTTAGATGGATGGCTACTATATTCTTTGGAAGTTTATTATATATTTTTTCAAAAAATATTATATTCTTTATCATAGGCGCCTTCTTAGGATATATTTTCCCAAAATTGCTTATAAAAAGAAAGGCTTCTCATCGTCTATTAAAATTTAACGAATCTCTTCCAGATATGATTACAATTATTGTAGGTTGCCTACGAGCAGGTTTTAGTTTCCCTCAAGCCTTAAAATCTGTTGTAGAAGAATCAGATTCTCCTGTCAAAGAAGAAATCTCCCTCGTTTTAAAGGAGATGCAATATGGTGGAAATATAGAAGAAGCCTTATATCATCTTAAGGAAAGAATGAATAGCGAAGATCTTGAGCTAATGATTCAAGCCATTTTAATTCAAAGACAAGTGGGCGGAAATCTAGCTACTGTCCTAGATATTATTGTCCAGACCATTCGTGATCGAAATGCTATCCAACGTCAAGTCATGACCCTTACGGCACAAGGAAGATTGTCTGGATTGATTATAGGTCTTTTACCTATTATTTTAAGCTTTGCCATTTATTTTATTAATCCAGAATATATTACTATTTTATTTACCCAAAAAATCGGTCTTACTATGATTGGAATGGGCATATTCTCGGCAATTATTGGTTTTATTTTAATACAAAAGATCACAACAATCGAGGTGTAGCTTATGATGTATTTTACTTTTTTCTGTAGTATAACCTTACTCATTCTCCTATTTTTTTCTATTATGGATAATAAGAATAAGAAAAAAAGACAAAAAATTTCTTTGATCAAAAAAGAAGACAATAAAAATAATCTTTCTTTTATAAAAAGAGTCTTATCTCCAACATTTAGAAAATATAAAAAAACATTACGAAGAAATTTTTCAAGAAAAAAGCAGGATCAACTAGAAATAAAAATTCTTCAAGCTGGAAGTCCTTTTGATATGAGTCCTATTGACTTTCGCATGATTCAAATAATATTGATATTTCTATTTCCTGCATCTTCTTCAACCCTTGGAATCTTTTTAGGTTTTTCTATTCCTATAATTGTTTTTATGATGCCTTTTGCCATCCTATTTGCAGGAGCTATTCCTAATTTGTATTTATCTATAAAAACAAAGAAAAGAAGTAAATCTGCTTTAAAAGAACTTCCTGATATCGTAGATCTTCTTACGGTGAGCCTTGAAGCAGGACTTGGCTTTGATTTAGCTCTTCATAAATTAATTTCTAGAAATAATGGAATCATTGCCGGTGAATTCCATCGCTGCTTAGAAGAAATCCGCCTAGGTAAGCCTCGACGCGAAGCACTGAAGGAAATTACTCAAAGACTCATTTTAGATGAAATCAACCTTTTAATTAATAGCATATTACAGGCTGAAAAATTAGGAATCAGTATGGTTCAAATTCTTCGTACCCAATCTATTGAAATACGAAAAAAAAGAAAGCAAAGAGCAGAGGAACAAGCTATGAAAGCTCCTATTAAAATGCTCTTCCCTTTAGTATTTTTTATTTTTCCGAGTCTGTTCATTGTTCTTCTAGGTCCTGCCGTTATTCAGTTTATCAATACATTAAAAAAATAGTCCTTATATTTAATAGGACTATTCTAGCATAACATTTACATCTCTTACTGATGATACCATATTGCTTGAACAAAATGGGCATGTGGGATTTTGTGAAGTAGTAAATTCTTTTTGCATCCATCCAATACACTGGGGACATTGCCATATCTCTACAGCTCTTAATTCATATACTTTTTCTTCCTTTTGTTCCTGTTTTCTTTTTATGAACATAATGAATCTCCTCTCAAGTATAGATATGGATATATTATGTCCTTAAAGTAATCATCGCAGTACAGGAAAAAGTTAGTAATTCTTTTTAAGATTTAAACAGCAATCCACAAGAAAAATGCTTATATCAAAATATTTTTTGAAAATGTTTACAAATTTCCAGAAATATAGTATCATATATATAGTAGATACCAAGGAATTCCATTTGTTTATCCACTATATGTAGTATAATGTCATTTTAAAAGGAAAGAGATGGGAATATGGAGAAAACAAAAGAAACGAGGCGAAAAATAGAAGATTTAAGAAGCTATTTGTATGATCTAATCAAAGAAAATAAACCCTTAGTGGCAGCAGAAGTAGTATTTGTCAGCCAAGAATTAGATAAAGTATTAAATGAATATGATATGATCATAAAAAAACAGATAGCCTAAAAGCTATCCTTTTTTTTATGGTTTTTTATACTATTTTTAAAAACAACTTATTTATAACTAGCAAATTCTATACCATCTATCCATACTGTAGCTTGATCATTCAATAGAATAATTTTCACTTGATCTACTTGATCCATATCCTCATCAATATTCATCAAATCCCATGTATTGGCATTTCCAGGATGATAAACTACTGATTTTGCACGTCGAATATTTTCATTTTTATAAGTTTCTATTTTTATTTTTATAGGCTTCATATCATCAGCCAAGAGCCACATGGACAAAAAGTTCGGTCCCTTTAGATCTAGATCCTTAATTGTAATACTACTTTGCTGCTCCTTTGTATTCCCAATCTTTATAGCATACTCTCCATTTCTAAATACATCATAATCCTTTATGATGTTTTCATCCTCATAAACGATATTCAAATCCTCTAATTTTTCATGTGAAGGAATAGTTATTATTTCTTCTATTTCTTGATTATCTCTTGCTTTTGTAATCTTTATTTTTTCAATATATTCCTTGCTCCATTGATTATTGTTATCTTGTACTTTTAAAGCAATATCATATTCTCCTGTTTCTTCAAAATCTACGATTAAGTCCTTTGTACCTTTACTCTCAATCGTCTTATTTCCCTTCCTAACTTCCCAAGCAAACTGCTTTATAGCTTCTAGGTCTTTACTCTTATTAATAAATTGCCATTGATTTTTCATTTGTATTTTTTCAAAATATGCAGTAGGTATATGTACTACATATTTTTTAGCAACAGATTGCTGCATCCAATTGATCATACCAAATATGATCCCCCCCATAAGGATTAACCCTATGGCAAATTTGAAAATTTTCTTTTTGGACTTGCTCTTATTTCTTTTCGTCCTACTAAGCTTCTTCCCTATCCGATCACTATTATGCTTCAAGGACATCCCCTTATTTTTTTGATGGTCATTGTATAGATAAAGCCCTTTAAAAGTATCATAAATCTCTTCTAAATTTTTATATTCCTTTTTTCCCATTCTAAGTTCTTCAACAAATTTTACTAAATCAGGAGATATATATTTTTTATAAGCATCATCCTCTTCAGCATAGGAAAGTATTTTTTTTGCAATTTTACCAACTTTATTTTGAATTTCTTTAAAGCTGTCAATATTTATAAAATTTTCTTCTGCAACAATGAGTTCATTGCATGCTAATTTCCCTTTTTGTATAACAATTTGAGACTCATTGATTAAAATACTCTGAAGACTATGCTCAAGTACATCATATCTTTTAATATTTTTTAGATACTGAAAAACCATACTCAATCGACTTTCTGTAGTTACTTTTTCTTCTTCAAGATAAGCCTCTAAAGGAATCCCCTCCTGAGTTTTAGTAACAATTACAATGGATTGATCTAGTTTTTCTATATGTTGCAAAGTTTTGCATGCCTTTTTCAACTTTCCTATATTTTCTCTTGAAGTGTCTCTATTATGTAATATATTGATAATCACTAGCTCTTCTGGATGATCTTTTATTGATCCCATCAAAATCTTTTGCCTGATATTCGTTTCCAATGTTTGCAGAATATTAAATTTATCAACATATGAATAATCCATTGGTAAACCCTTCCTTACACTATGATTTTCAAGTATCTTTTACCCTATTCGACAGAAATATTAAATTCCCTTTAATTATTCGTATTAAAAAATAAAAGAGACTATTTAAAATAGTCTCTTTTATCTAATTTATGCCGTCTTAATGATCTCTAATACAAGCTTTGCACTGTTTACCAAATCTTCTATTTTTAAATGTTCTTCTAACGTATGCGCTTTTTTCTCTCCAATTCCTAAGTTTACAGTTTTGATACCCTTTCCATTTAAAATATTGGTATCACTTCCACCCCCAGAAGCTTGCGTAAAAGGTTTTAATCCAATATTTTTACAAGCATTTTTAACAACCTTTACAATTTCATCCTTCTCCTCAATAACAAAGGCACTATACATCCTCTTTGTATCTATTTCAACCTCTGCACCGAATTCTTTTGCCGCTTCTTTAAGACAATCCACCATATGTGTTGTCTGTTTATCTAATTTATCATTGTCTAAACTTCTTGCTTCTGCTTGTATTTCTACTTCTGGACATACGATATTTGTCACTTTTCCACCTTGAATCACACCAATATTAGCTGTTGTTTCTTCATCAATTCTAAGTAAATTCATACTACTAATAGCTTTTGCTACCACTTGAATAGCACTAATTCCTTCTTCTGGACATACCCCTGCATGAGCTGGCTTTCCAATTATTTTTGCATTGATTTTATCTTGAGCAGGTCCTTTTATGATGATTTGACCTGGATCTCCACCACTATCTAATACAAAGGCACGCTTTGCTTCAATTTTTGTATAATCTAAATTTTTAGCTCCGAATAAGCCACCTTCTTCATAGATACTAAACACCACTTCAATGGGTCCATGTTCTATATTATTTTCTTTAATCACTTTTAAGGCTTCTACAACAGCAGCAATACCTGCTTTATCATCTCCACCAAGGATGGTTGTTCCGTCACTATAAATCACACCATCTTTAATAACTGGCTTAATTCCCTCTCCAGGACTTACAGTATCCATATGACAGCTAAATAATATGGGTTCCATATCCTTGCTTCCCTTTAATTTACCAATAACATTTCCTGTATCAGAGCCTACCTGATCTCCTGCATCATCTACATAAACTTCAAGCCCTATATTTTTTAATTCCTCTTCAATAAACCTTGCGAATTTCCCTTCCTTTTTTGTAGGGCTATCAATTTGTACGTACTTTAAAAATTCATTTACTATTCTTTCTTGATTAATCATTTTATTTACCTCCCCTTTAAATTTGCCATTTATTGTATTCTATCATTTCTTTCATTTTCCTCTATTGATCACTAAAATTTTATAATTATTCCCAATATAGAAAGACACCTAAAAGGTGTCTTTTTATTACATAGGTAAGTGGATAAATGCATCTGGTCCAATTGGTGCTCCTGATAAGTACCAAACTACCATCAATGCTGTCCATCCTAATAAAAATGCTATAGAATATGGAAGCATTGTAGAAATCAATGTACCAATTCCAGTATTTTTATCATATTTTTGTGCAAATACTACGATTACTGCAAAATAGGACATAAGTGGCGAAATAATGTTTGTACAAGAATCTCCTATACGATATGCAAGCTGTGTAAATTCTGGTGTAAATCCTAATTGATACATCATTGGGATAAATACAGGGGCCATAATTCCCCATTTAGCAGATGCTGAACCGATGAATAAGTTAATAAATCCAGCAACAATGATGAATGCAAGAATCAGTGGTAATCCTGTAAAGCCAATAGCTTTTAAGAACTTTGCACCACTTACTGCTAAAATGATTCCCATATTTGTATAAGAGAAATATTTAATAAACTGAGCTGCAAAGAAACATAATACTAAATATCCTCCCATACCACTCATAGCTGTACTCATAGCTTTAATTACATCTTTATCATTCTTAATGGTTTTTGCTACAATACCATAAACTAAACCTGGTATTAAGAAGAAGAACATAATTGTTGGAACTAATCCATTATAGATAAATTCTTTTAATGGTTTTTCTGCGTCTACTACCTTTAATGCTGCATTTTCAGGTACTGTTAAAGCTAACATAACTACAACAAAAGCTAATAACGAAAGTCCTGCTGCCTTTAATCCTTTTTTCTCTGTTTCTGTAACTTCCATACTATCATCTGCTTTATATTCACCCTTATATTCTCCAAGTCTTGGTTCAACAATTTTCTCCGTTACATAAGTTCCTATAAAGGTAATTAAAAATGTAGATGCCATCATGAAATACATATTTGCTGTTGGTAATATACTTAATTCAATCCCACCAGCAGTTAATGCCTCATTTGTAATCCCTGCTAGTAATGGATCTAATGTTCCGATTAAAAGGTTCGCTGAAAATCCACCTGATACTCCTGCGAAAGCTGCTGCCATACCAGCAAGAGGATGACGCTTAAAGCTTAAGAAGACGATAGCACCTAATGGAACTAATACAACATAACCCGCATCTGATGCTATATTTGACATAACACCTGCAAAGACAACTACAGCCGTAATTAATCTTTTTGGTGTACTAAGTACTAATTTTTTTAGTGCTGCATTGATCATTCCGGTTCCTTCCGCAACACCTACTCCAAGCATAGCAACTAAAACGGTTCCTAATGGATGAAATCCTGTAAAGTTTTTCGTTGCTGTATTGATCATATACCTTAATCCTTCAGCATTTAATAAGGAAATTGCTTCAACTGTTTTGTTTGTTTTGTATTTAGCATCATAGAAATTAACTGATAACCCTACACGTGAAGCAATCTCTGAAACAATAATTACCGCAATTGCTAATAATAAAAATATCGTTACTGGATGTGGTAATTTATTACCTACTGCCTCAACACCATTTAAAAATTTGTTGAATATTCCCTTCTTTGGTTGTTGAGAAGTTTTTGAAAGACTTGCCACTATAATTCCTCCTTTTGATAAGTTTAGTAGAATTTAATAATTCTGACAATTCCGCACCTAGGTATGTGTTTATATTTATTCTTATAATTGCATATATATAATATTATTTCTAGGAAAACACCACCACGTACCTACACGCACTTTCTATAATATCATACTTTTAGCCATCTATATTTTAACTTTTTGTAATGTATACAACGTTGAATATTCATGAAATTTCTAATGTTTTGCTTATTTTTGCAATAATATATTATTATGGATGTTTTTTATTCTAAGTTCCGATCTAAAGGACTTGCTCATATATTATATAAAGGTTTATGTTCTATTCGTATTGATAGATTTCTCATTTATATATTGAATTTATGATGCTCCTTCTCTTCTTCGTGAAGTTACTATTTGTATTAACAAAATCCAAGGATACGATAGCACCTTCAAGGCGTTTGAAGAATTCATAATCAATCAAAGCTTCCATTGAGAAATCTATAAAGGGAGGGTCTATTAATGAATGAACCATCTGAATACTACTGTTCTAGAGACAGTCTCCTATTTTTCTTTTTACTAATCATCCTCATATTAAAAGATACACCCTATTGTCGTACACATCCTACAACATTTCTTTTCTTCTTTTTAAATCTAGTGACTATATTTGGTGTGTTTTATCAAAAAAAATAAGGATGCCTCTAAGCAGCATCCTTATTTTTTTTCATCATTATACTAGCAACAAAAGCTGTTAATGGAATAGTAAGAACTAATCCAATACTTCCAGCTAATGACCGAATTACTTCTGTGGCAATAATATCTAAATTAAGTATTTTTATAATAGATGTTTCATGAGCCATAAATAATAAAAGCAGTGGAATAGAGCTTCCTGTATAAGCAAGGATTAAGGTATTTGTCATGGTTCCCATAACATCCTTTCCTACATTCATTCCTGCTGAGAATAATTCTTTCTTTGTAAGGGCTGGATTCGCATTATGAATTTCTTCCATGGCAGAAGAAATAGACATACCTATATCCATTACAGCACCTAATGCCCCCATAATAATTCCTGAAAATAAAAGACTTTTGAAATCAAAATTTACCTTTTGTGGGATATTCATAAGCATAACAGCTTCTTCGCTACTAAGCCCTGTTAATTTAACTTTACTACCAATAAAATAGGCAATAAGCCCTGCAATAACTACCCCTCCACTAGTCCCAATAATTCCTGCAATACTTTTATAATTAAATCCTCCAATAACAAACATGGTGATAATTGTAATTGCAATGGAAATGGCAATGGTAATAGGAATAGGATTCATTCCGTTTAACATAGCTGGTAAAAGAATCTTTAAAATAGCAAACATGGTAAGAGAAAGGGTGATAACAGCCTTTACCCCTTTTGTTTTTCCGATGATCATAATAAGTATAATAAACACTATATATAAATAAAGTACATAGTGCTGACGCTTATAATCCGTTACTGCTACATCTAATTTGCCATCTATGTATTCATCAATATTGATAACAACCTGATCTCCTTTTTTTACCTCAATAGCATATACATAATTGTCTGGTATATTATGATTGATTTCAAAAACTTTTCCTTTATATTTTCCACTAGTAACTTTTAATTTTACAGCTTGGTTTTTTTCTGTAAATCCTTCATATTCTTGGATTACCTTTACTTCACTAGCTTCTAAAATTTCGCCTGTTTCTGTATAACTTTCAAAATCCTCATAAGTATTCAATGCATCTTCTGGTTCTCCATACACATTCAAAGAGCATAGAAGAATCAACAACATACTCATCCATATTATCTTTTTCATATTTTCCTCCGCACTATCCTATTTATCCCTAGTATACCATTTTTTATGTTTTTTGAAAACCCAAAGCAGCTTTGCAGTATTTTCTAAATATTCTTTCAAGATAAAAACTATTTCAACATTTCGTATATTCATTGACATTCTTGAGTGAGTCTAATACAATGTGTTTGTCAATTTAATCCCTTTAACATGGTGTTGTTAATCATTATTAACAGCTTAAAAGGGAAGTTCGGTTAAAATCCGACACGGTCCCGCCACTGTAAAGAAGAGGACAGCTATATATGTGCCACTGTTTTATTTTAAAATGGGAAGGAAATAGTTGTGTGATGAATCTAAGTCAGGAGACCTGCCATGTTCAACAATACCGTTATAACTTACGCGGATAAGGAGGTGTTACAGATTAGCAAGGGGCAATTATTGTCTAATTGCTTATCAGTATACTTATTGAGATCAAACACCTTTTTTAAAAAGGTGCTTTTTTTATTTCAAAATACCTATGACAAAACAAAGGAGACCAACTATGATTTTTAATAATACGGCTTTTATCACAAACTATTTTGTACTCATCTTTTTTTCCGTTGTAACAGGATTACTAATAGGAAAAATTGAATTTGGAAAGTTCAAGCTAGGAACTTCAGGGGGCTTATTTACTGGTCTTATTACAGGCTGGTATATCTATGGAAAATATGCTGCTCCTTACAAAAACGTAGAAAACTTACCTGCCTATGCAACTAGGATGCTCACAGAAGGAATTATTCCAAATGAGCTTTTCCTATTTAGCCTGATCCTATTTGTAGCTGCTGTAGGTCTTTTAGCATCTAAAGATTTAGGTAAAGTATTAAAAAAATATGGATTGAAATTTATACTATTAGGCTTTGTCATCACTTTTACTGGCGCTTTTATTTGTTATATGATGTCTATGATTAGTAAGGGACAAAATCCCTATGCTGTTTCAGGTGTTTATACAGGTGCATTAACTAGTTCACCAGGACTAGCTGCTGCACTAGAAGCCGTTACTTCCTATGGGAATGAAGCTGAAAGTATGGTTGGATTCGGCTATGCTGTAGCTTATGTTCCTGGTGTATTTATTGTTATTGTTTTAATGCAATTTCTACCATTTATTTTTCGCATAGATCTTGAGGAAGAAAAAGAATTGTTTAGACAAGAGATGTCTTCCCCTGAGGACCCTGTTTTAAATTTTGAAGTAAGCTTTGATTTAATTGCCTTTGTATTCGCTTGTTTAATCGGGTTTTTATTAGGTAAGATCAAAATTTACTTAGGCGCTACTATAGAATATTTTAGTTTAGGTTCAACAGGTGGTGTTCTTGTGGCATCCCTTATATTAGGATATATAGGTAAAATTGGTCCTATGCACTTTAGAATGAGTAGTAAGATTTTAGGATCTATCCAGGAATTAGCCCTTGCATTCTTTCTTTCTATGGTAGGTTTAAAATATGGATATACAACAATCAATTCCATTACAGGATCAGGTGCTTACCTAGTATGTATATCGTTCTTATGTGGATTAACTTCATTATTCGTTGGTTTTATTGTAGGAAGATACGTCTTTAAAATAAATTGGATCATGCTCTCTGGTGCCCTTTGTGGAGGTATGACTAGTACACCTGGACTAGGTGCTGCCATGGAAGCTACAAAAAGCGATGACGTTGCAGCAGGCTATGGAGCTACTTACCCCTTCGCCCTTTTAGGCATGATTTTATTTACTATAATGCTATATCGCATGCCTGCATAAGAAGGATTATTATGAAAACATCCTGTATTTAAAAAATTCATTTTGAATACAGGATGTTTTTTATTTGTTCATCATAGCATATAATCATATAAATTTTTAATGATCAATCATTCTGTTTATATTCCATATACATCGGAAAATTCTATATCTATTCTATCAATTAAGCTATTTCCTACAGCATAATAATTATTTGAAGAAATATATTCCTCTTCTAATTCCCTAATAGGTAAATCTATAGTAAATTCGGTGAATTCACCTAACTGGCTATCTACTGTAATTTCTCCATCATGCAATTCAATTAGTAATTTCACAATGGTTAATCCGATTCCACTTCCTTCACTATTTCTAGTAAAGGATTTATCTACCTGTCTAAATCGTTCAAATATGATTTTCTGTTTATCTTTTGATATTCCAATTCCTGTATCTTTTACTACTATACGAATTGAATCTTCCTGCTCCTTCATACTTACAAAAATCTTATCTCCTTCATCTGTAAATTTGATGGCATTCGAAAGTAAATTTAAAATAATTCTTTCTATATTAAATGGATCACATGCTATCACCTTACTTTGTATATTTGACTGAAATTCTAATATTCGATTTTTATTCTCTACATAATCTGAAACTGAATAAGTTATTTTTCTAATAAGCTCTACTATGTCATGATTTTGCAAATTCAAATCAAAGGAATTAGAGCTTATTTTGGTGATATCAACAATATTATTAACTAACTTCAACAGCCTATAATTATTTTGTTTTATAATATGTGTATATTTCCCAATTTTTTCATTGACCTCTGGACTCAAATCATTCCTTCCGTACATATCTAACATTTGTACGGCAGAAAAAGAAAGATTCAATGGTGTTTTTAACTCATGAGATAAATTAGAAAAAAGTTCTAACCTGAATTGATTATATTCAAGCTGTTCTCTCAACAGCTTATATTCAGTAACATCTACTCCACAACTCAATACGCCTTTAATCTTCCCCTCTGGGTCTCTTAATGCAACATTATGAGTAGATACTATTTTTTCTTCACCACTTTTAGTAATAATAACTCTATCTACATATTCTACTAATTCTCCATTTATTAAAGTTTCAAATTCATTTTCTTCTTTTTTCACAAAGCTTTCGTATATATTTTTCCCAAGCACTTCTTCTTCAGAATAACCTGAAATTTCACAGCCTTTTCTATTAATCAATGTAATTCTTGCCTTTTCATCTAAAACCAAAAATGAAACTTCCGCAATATCAAGATATTTTTGCAAAGTATCTCTCTCTTTCATCAACTCAGCCGTTCTGGCTTTTACCTTCGTCTCTAATATTTCGTTAGAACGTTCTAATCCTTTATATAATTTTGCATTTTCAAGAGAAATTACTATTTGGGAAGAAAGTATTTCTAAAACCTTCAAGCGATCCCTAGTAAATGCACCTCTCATAAGATTATTTTCTAGATAAAGTATCCCTTTCAATTTCCTTTGATTAATTAAAGGAAAACATAAAATTGATTTAGGTTTTGTCTTAACAATATATTGATCCCCACTAAAATTTATGGAATCCATAGAATTTTCTAAGATAATACTTTCCCTTTTTCTACTTACATAATTGATGATGCTCTTAGGAATCTGATCATAGTCCTCAAGGATTATATCTTGAACACCATTTATTTTTTCTTCTTCCATTTCTTTTTTTCCTTTAATAATAAAGCAGTCTGCTTCCTTCATAATAAATACCACTTTTTGAGCCCCTACATTCTCAATAACAATATCTATTAATTTCTTTGTCAGCTCCTCTAAAACAATTTCCTGTGAAATAGCTTGGCTCGCTTTCATAATCGTATGAATATCTATAAACTCGAAAGCAGTTATTGTAGATTGTAGCTCATTTGTATTTCCTTCAATCTTTTCATGAAAAATTTCTAAATATTTATCTTGTAGATCTTTTACTTTAGCTTCTGCCCCCCAGAGCTTGTAGCCCGAATGTGCTTCTTTAAAGTGCAATTTCGCATAGTTATACTTATTTTTATTCATCCAAAATTCCGCAGCTAGTTCATTGGCTAAAGCTTCATCATTTATATATTCATGCTCCTTTGCAAGAGAAATAGCCTTTTCATAATAGTCTATCGCTTCATCCGTTTTACCCGTTACTCGCAAAGCTTCTGCTTCAATCAAATAAAATTTGTGTAAATAATTCATTGGAGCATATTTAGACCAAGTTTTCATCTTTGCCTGATTTTCTGAAACTTTTTTCAAAATAGCTTCCTTTTCATCATCTGAAGCAGTAGCATATATTGCTAGTCTTGAAAGAGAATCAAAACAATAAAGTATAGCAATATCTACCATTCCAGCAACTCCTGCTAAATTTTCTTCTGCTTTTTTTGAAGATTCAACTGCTAAAGCATATTCTCCAAAATGATAATATCCTATGGTTTTACTTAAAAAAAGAAAAAACATTCCACATAAATCACCACTCTCACGAACAATAGAAAGCATTTGATCTTCATCACACATTTCACCTGTAAGCTTAACTGAATTTTTTGATTTCCCCTGCATATTTAAAACAAGTTGACCAAATATTTTTTCATAGTTTAAGGATAAACCTTGCTTGATTCTTTCTATATTTTTTACATTCTCTACAATTTCTTCTTCTAGTATCCAAAGGGATCGTCCTATATAAAATGAATTTTTAGCATGAGCTACGAAGCAATAAGCACCATATTGAAAATCTCCATTTTCCATTCCTGCTCTGTATCCTTCTACAAGAGCATCAAGAGTTGACTTAAGATGCTCTTTCCAATGCTTTATACAATAATTATCTATTTCTAAAATCATTGCTCTATATTGTTTTAGATTTTGATTTTCTATCAGTTCAATACTCATCCTCCCTAATTTGTATCCAAGCTCTATATCATTTGTTCCTGCGCAAAGGATCATTCCATAAAAAGCATACACTCCTGCTGAAAGAGGAGAATTACCATATTTTATTGACATTTCAACTATTTTACAGGTTAATATAGGTGTCAACATAGGCGCTGCCTTATAGGTAGTAGGTACAGTACTTACCATAATCTCCATTGCTGCTAATTTTATCGGATCACTCATAGGCGGTAATTTTAATAAATCTTCTACTTCCATTCCTTTCATAGCTTCTTTTACATTAGAAAAAGCTTTATCAATATGAGTTTTTTTGGGGTCACTAGGGAGATTTATTCCCATTAACTTAAGAACAGATATGCCTACCTTTAAAGCCTCCTGTAAATTTAGTTGTGCCTGATACGCTTGTATTTTTAGATTGTATACCTTCACTTTATCCGTTAATGTTTTTGCATTTTGCAAAACTATTTCTGCATACTGATCCATTTTTTCAAAAGCACTAGTAAGATAAGACATTTCTGTTATTTCTGAATATAGTTGTAAAGTTAACTCATAATCGTCTTGCCATGCATAACTACTTAACATTTCAATAGCTGTTCGAAAATAAATAAATGCGGCTTCATAAGCAGAAGTACTTTTTGCTACCAAACCTGCTTTATAATTCAATTGTACAAGCTTCATAATTTCTTCCTGATCCTTTATAATAGATTTTCCTAAGTTAAGCTGTCTTACTGTTTCAAATAGTTCTTCCGTTTTTTTACCGTCTAAATATTTTTTTGACAACAATCTTCCAATATGTAAATGAATAGCCGGTCTCCTCTCATCAGGAATCAAAGAATAAACAGCTTGCTGTATACGATCATGCAGGAAGCGAAATTGAATATTAATTTGAGAGCTTTCCCTATTTCCATCTTTAACAACAGCTATTAAGCCTTCATTAACAGCCCACTGTAAATCATCCAATATAGACTCCAACGGTTTCTCGTTAATTAAAGCCATGGTTCTTAAATCAAATTGATTCCCTATGCAAGCAGCATTTTTTAATTGCTGGATCGTTGAATGATTTAATGTATTGATTTTCTTCATTAATAGTTCTACCACATTTTCCGTTATATCAAGTTGTTTTATTTGTTCTGTATCCCAATACCACTCCATTAAATCATCATCAAAAGAAATATATTCTTTATCATATAAAGACTGTAAAAATTGCTTTACAAAAAATGGATTCCCTTGGGTCTTATTGTAGGTGAAATCTGATAATTCTTTCAATGCAACTAAATCTTTTCTTAAACTAATCAAAGTATCTTCAATGATTGCTTGAACATATTTTCTTTGAAGGGGCTTCAATTTTATAATATTCATCCTCGTTTTGTTTTTAATCATCTCATCTTTCATCATCCGAATGGGTTGAAGTAAATTAATTTTATTATCTCGATAAGCTCCTATAAGCAATAAGTACTTTATTGATTGATTTGTCATGATCATTTTTATAAATTCTAAGGTTGCAGGATCTGCCCATTGTAAATCATCAATAAATAAAACAAGAGGATGCTCTTTTTGAGCAATTGCCTGTATAAAATTTTCAAAAACAAGGTTAAATCTATTTTTAGCTTCTATAGGTCCTAATTCAGGAATAGGATTTGGTTCGCCTATAATGAGCTTTAAAGACGGGATCACTTCTGTAATGACCTTTCCATTATTTTCTACTGCTCGTACTATTTTTTCACGCCACCTAGCTAATTGATCTGAAGATCCCAAAAGTAATTGATTGATAAAATGATCCAGTGCCAAAATTAGTGCACTATAGGGTTTCTCCCTCTGAAATTGTTCAAATTTTCCTGAACCAAAATACGCACAGTTTCCTAGAATTTGACTATGCAGTTCCTTTACTAATGCAGACTTTCCTACGCCTGAATAACCTTCAATAAAGACTAATTCTTTTCCACCCTTATTTACTTTTTCAAAAACAGAAATTAATTTTTCAATTTCTTCTTCTCTACCATATAACTTTTCTACTATTTTAAATGTATCAGAAATATCTTTTTTCCCAATTTTAAAATCTTTTATCTGCCTATGATCTTTAAAGCTTTCTTGACATATTTGTAAATCATTTTTGAGACCTGTTAAACTTTGATATCGATCTTCAGGCATTTTAGACATCAATTTCATTATAATATTTGATATTGCCTGTGGTATATGCTCATTGACCTTTGATGGAGACAGGGCTTTTTTTGCAATATGGGCATAAATAATCTCTAATTTATCAGAGCTATCAAAAGGTAATCTTCCTGTTAATAATTCATAAAAGGACACCCCTAAAGAATAATAATCTGCCCTATAATCTACAGTTTTATGGATTCTTCCTGTTTGTTCAGGTGATATATAGGCTATTGTGCC
The DNA here is from genome assembly GCA_025210395.1 of Marinisporobacter sp. Classification (GTDB taxonomy): domain Bacteria; phylum Bacillota; class Clostridia; order Peptostreptococcales; family Thermotaleaceae; genus Crassaminicella. The sequence continues at coordinate 7,102 of JAOARV010000065.1, read as the reverse complement.
TTCTAATTGGTCAGGACTTTTTTCTTGTTCCTTCTCTCTTGTCAAAAATATAGAACTCCCGAAATCAGCAAGCTTTATTTCTCCCTCATTATTTATTAGAATATTATTAGGATTAATATCCATATGAATGATTTTATTATGATGAACTTCATTTAAAATATCTACGATACCAATAGCTATATCAAGGAATTGTCCTAGTTTAATCTCTCTACTTTTTATTAATTGCTTAAGAGAATTTCCAATAAAATCTTCCTTAATTAAAACGATCCTACCTTTATGTTTTTTTATATCGTATACCTTTACTACGCCCTTAATACCATTAACTTTTTGACCCATCTCATATTCATGCTTTAATTTTTCAATATTCTTTAATGTCAATCTATCTGAATGCAATGTCTTTAGAATTACATTCTTTTCTTTTTCCTTGTTATAACCCCGATAAATAAGTGTTTCTTTTCCTTCATAAATCAATTCATTAATTTCGTATCCTTCAAGCTTCAACTCATCCCCTCCTCGTATAACATGCTAAGTCCCCCTGATGATAGCTTTTGTACAAGCTATACTGTTGCATATTGTAAATAATTTGCATTAATTATATTTTCTACAAATTGCCCCAAATTCCTTTTAATTCATTTGTAAAATAACTTATATTCCATATTCTTTTTGTAAAAAAATGAGATAATCATGCTATTAATTTCCAATGTTTTACATAAACAGAGGATGTCTTGATGATAGATTCTATCATCAAGACATCCCCTTTCCTCTATAATACTTCCTTGTAAATCCTTAAAAAATTTCCTCCTAAAATCAATTTTATATCCTCTTCTTTATATTTTCGGTTTATTAATTCCTTTGTGATACTTTTAATCTTTCCATGTCCACTTAATGTATCAAAAAATTTATCTTCTGAAGGATTAGGATTTGGTAAATCATACTTTCTTAATGGATCACAAAAGTCAAATCCAAATCCTACATGATGGATTCCTACTAGATTTACAATATAGTCAATATGATCTACCAATTTCTCTGTATTTGCCAGATTCCCCTCCTTGGCAACAAATTTATTTGCTATATTCATTCCTATTACACCTTTCTTTTTTGCAATAGCTTTAATTTGTTCATCTGTAAGATTTCTCATAACAGGAACTAAGCTTCTACAATTAGAATGAGAGGCAATAATAGGTTTTTTAGCAATCTCTAAAACCTCCCAAAAGCCTTCATCATTTAAATGACTCACATCTATAAACATCCCCAAAGCTTCTGCCATCTCTATAAGAGATACCCCAAAAGCTGTAAGTCCTCCTTTTTTCCCTTCCTTCATAGGAGTGAAATAACATCCATCTGCTGCATAATTTCTTCTACTCCAACATAGTCCTACCATTCTTACCCCTAGCTCATAAAAGACCCTTAAAAGATTTAAATCATTGTATAAAGGTTCTACCCCTTCAAATGACAATAATATAGCTATTTTTTCATCCTTCATAGCTTTTTCTATATCTTTATAGCTTTTACAAAGCATGATTTTATCCTTTGATTCATCCATTTCCATGTGTAAGCTAGCAATCTGATCTAATGCTCTTCTTAAAGCCATTTCAGGAATAAACATGTCATCAATAAATAAAGATGCTACAATAATATTTACTCCGCCCTCTATAAACTTCGGCAAATAGTCTGTCTCTATTACCCTTTTACGTCCTAATTGTCTTTGTCTTACCACATCAAATAAAATATCTGAATGAGCATCCACAATAGGAAATTTTTTATGTATTTGGTCAATCTCCTTTAATAATTCCATCTTCTTCTCCCCCTTATAACCTCTTCTTATTTTTATCTTATTCTTCCTGCTTACTTTTTATTTTAACAAAAAAACTGAGGAAAAATCTCCTCAGGTTTTTCAATATAATTCATTTATTTTTCTATATTACAGCTACAGCTACCTTTTTCATTATGAACTCCAGCATGTGGACAACCAATACATTTAACACCTTTTTTCTTTTCCCTAACAATCTTTGCAATAGATAAACCAATAATTGATAAGATCACCACTCCAGCTATTATATTTTCCATAATATTTCTCCTATGCAGTCATTTTTAACTTCTGCGCTGCTTTTTGCTCACCTTTTTTCATAAGGTGAACAGTATATGCTACTAATACTATCACAACAATTACTCCAGGAATAAAACCAGTTCCTAAAGCACCTGTTGTTACTAATGTGCCAATTTGGTAAGTTAAAAATGCTACTACATAGCCCATTCCAAATTGGAATGCAATACCTCCCCAAAGCCATTTTTTATTTTCCATTTCTGAGTTCATTGCACCAATGGCTGCGAAGCATGGAGGGGTAAACAAGTTAAACATAAGATACGATAAAGCAGCTACTGAAGTTAACCCCATAATACTTGCAACATCAGATCCTCCTGATACTAATGCTAATTCTTCTGTATCAATAAAGTTCGTAATAGAGTAAACTACTGCTAAAGTACCAACAACATTTTCTTTTGCAATAAAACCAGTAATGGCTGCTGCCGCAAGCTGCCATGCACCAAATCCTAATGGAATCAATAAGAAAGCAAATGGTGATGCAATACTTGCTAATATACTTGTATTTTCTGCTCCTTCAGCAACAACTTCAAATTGCCAGTTGAATGTTTGCATAACTTGTACTGCTGCATTACATAAAAGGATAATTGTCCCCGCTTTAATAATAAATGCCTTTGCTCTTGAGAACATTGAAATCGTTGCCCTTTTAATACTTGGGAATCTATATTCTGGTAACTCCATAATAAAGAATGATCTTGCGTTTTTCTCACCAGTAATTCTTACTACCACTAATGCACCAAGAATAATGATCGCGATCCCCACAAAATACATTGTTGTACCAACCCATGCTGCGTCGTCAAAGAATGCACCAGCAAATAATGCAATAACTGGTAGCTTTGCTCCACAAGGCATGAAAGGCGTCAACATTGCAGTTGTTCTTCTTTGTCTTTCATTTTTGATGGTTCTCGTTGCCATAATCCCAGGGATTGCACAACCAGTACCGATAACCATAGGGATAATAGATTTACCTGATAAACCTACACGATTAAAGAAGCGATCCATTACTACAGCAACACGTGCCATGTAACCACAGTCTTCAAGTAAAGCCAATAAGAAGAATAATACCATAATCAGTGGTAAGAATCCAACTACGGCACCAACACCCCCAATAATACCGTCTAATAACAATGAGCTAAGAATTGGTGATACACCTTCTCCAAGCATACCTTCCGCCCATGCATAGATCCCATCAATCCATCCAACAAATGTATCTGCTAATAATGGTCCTAGAGACTCTTGCGAAACAGAGAATACGGCCCACATAATCACAGCAAAAATTGGAATTCCTAACCATTTATGCGCTAAAATTCTATCTGCCGCATCTTGCTTTGTTTGACTATTACTACTTACCTTACGGTCTTCAACATTTGAAACAATGCCATTAACAAACTCAAAACGCTTTCTATCAGAGATTTCTACCTCTTTCTCGTTTGTAAGGTCAACCCCCTTGCTATTATATGGAGCTGTTTGACCTTTACCTTTAACTTCTACAACTTTTGATATTAATGCTTCTAAACCATTCTCTCTTGATTTTGTTGATACAGTCTTGATTACTGGACATCCTAAAGCCTTGCTTAATCCAGCTATATTGATTACTGTTCCCTTCTTTTTATTCAAATCACTCTTATTAAGAGCTACAACTACTGGAATCCCTAATTCTAAAAGTTGTGTTGTGAAGAATAAACTTCTGCTTAAGTTTGTTGCATCAACAATGTTGATGATTACATCTGGATTTTCGTTTTTAACAAAATCACGAGTAATGGATTCCTCAGATGTAAATGGTGACATAGAATATGCACCTGGAAGGTCCACTGCTGTAATTTCTACACCAGTATTGTTTAAATTGCTTTTAATATTTCCTTCTTTTTTCTCAATAGTAACACCCGCCCAGTTACCAACACGTTCAATTTTACCTGTTATGGCATTAAACATGGTTGTTTTACCACTGTTAGGATTACCTGTTAATGCTATTTTCATAGTTTCCCTCCTAAATCTTATTTCGTCAGCATGGCTAACTTAAAATAAGTAAAATTTAATAATAATTTATATATGAAATCAAATATCAAAGTTAACCTAAGCTAACTTTATGACCTTTTAAAAAGCTATATCTCTATAGCTTTTTGTAAAAATTATATGATAATTGCTTCTGCCAATTCTGAGTTAATACTGTATCTTGCATCTTTTACAGTTATAACATAGTTTTCAGCCAATATAGATATTACTGTTAGCTTTTCACCTTCGTAACATCCTAGGGTAAATAAGAAATTCTTTAGTTCCTCATCATTGGTTTCAATTTTTTTTATTGTATATTCTACATCTACTTCTGCTTCAGATACTCTTCTCGCTGAATCACCTTTACCTCTTTCAACTTCAAAAATTCTATTCATCATTCTACTTACTAAAGTACTAGCCATATATATACCTCCTCTATATATATCACTTTTTAACCTTTACATCCTATTTTCGATGCAAAGATCTTTCATTTGTTTATTTTTTCTAATTGATTTTAATTATCACTTTCAAAGATATTATATTCCAATTGATTATAATTGTCAATAAGTTATATGTTTTTTTCATTCAATGGATTCCCTACACTTGAATGAATATAAAAAAACAAGGAAGAAAATGATATCCTTTCCTTCCTTGTTTTTTTATGTATATTTATCTACACCTATTTTTACAATGCTTACAAATATCTAGCTTCATAGCTAAATCACTTCCCGCTCTCTTTGCAAATACACATGGAACTTCCATATTCTTTGATTCCTTTTTAATAATATTTGCTAAATTATGTTCAATAAAATCATATAACACGATGATCATATCTATATTCATAGGAATTGTCTTATTTCTCATTCCTTTTTTCCGTCCTGTCCAATGAATATAATCTTCAAACCCTCTGTCGTTTAATATCTGTGGTATACTTCCTAACCGATCTCCGCCCACGATTAATGCAGTCATATTTTCGCCTCCCATTTTTAATTGATATTGATTATCGTTATTATATATTTAAATATACTGTCTGTCAACCTAGTATCTTTAATTTTTAACAAATCTAAAATCTTATCTTTATGGTACTTAAAGAATTCATTACAAATTATTTTTTTGGATTACATGGACCTATATTATTGTACAGATCCTATTAAATAGTATAATAAAAAGAAAAGACTTTTTTCATGGGGGGATATAAAATGTTTCAAAAAGTATCACAGCTTACTGAAGAAATAAAAAATGAATTAATTGCTTTAAATGAGTATATCTTAAACAATCCTGAATTAGGAAATGAAGAAATAAAAGCTTGTAAAGCTCATGTTGACTTATTAAAAAAACATGGATTTACGGTTGAAGAAAATTATCTTAACATAAAAACTGCCTTTCGTGCAGAATTTGAAAGCTCAATAGAGGGACCTACTATAGGATATCTAGCTGAATATGATGCACTTCCTGAAATCGGCCATGGGTGTGGTCACAATATCTTAGGTACAACAAGTACAGGTGCAGGTATTGTTTTAAGTAAAATTCTATCTTCTATAGGTGGAAAAGTTGTTGTATTCGGGACTCCTGCTGAAGAAACTTGCGGAGCCAAAGTAGATATGACAGAAAAAGGTGCCTTTGATGATATTAGTATTGCTATGATGGCACATCCAGCAGACAATCATTATAAAAGTGGAGATTCTTTAGCTATGGAAGCCATAGAATTTACATTCAAAGGAAAAACTGCCCACGCAGCAGCATGTCCAGAAGCGGGAATCAATGCATTAGATGCAGTCATTAATACTTTCAATCATATTAACGCATTAAGAGAGCATATAAAAGCTACTGCTCGTGTACATGGAATCATTAAAGAAGGAGGTCAAGCTGCAAACATAGTTCCAGACCTAGCCATTGCTCAATTTTATGTAAGAGCAACAACTAAAACCTATTTAAAAGAGCTTGTAGAAAAGGTAAAAAATTGTGCAAAAGGAGCATCTCTAGCTGCTGGAACAGAGCTTAAAATCCGTAATTATGAATATAGCTATGATAATTTAGTGACTAATCAAATTTTATCTGAAATTTATTGTGAAAACCTTGAAAAATTAGGCGTAGAAAAAATCCATGAAGCAAAAGAAAGCTACGGTTCATTAGATGCAGGAAATGTAAGCCATGTATGTCCTACTATTCATCCTTACTTTGCTATCAGTCAAAAACAGATCGTTGCCCATACAACAGCATTTAGAGATGCTACAAATCAACCTTTTGCTTATGAAAATATGATAAAAACCATTGATGCGTTAGTTCTTACTGCTATAGCTGTCATACAGGATAAACATCTTTTACATAATATACAAAAAGAATTTAAGATTACTGAAAAATAATCATTTATTCCAATTATAAAAACGCTCTTGAAAATTTCAAATGAAACAAAATTTTCAAGAGCATTTTATTTTTTCTACTACTAAACATATTTAATCTCCTTTTCTTAACTCAAACCAAAACTCCACACCTTCATCTCTATTCAAAACACCAAATTTACTATGATGAAGTTTAAGAATCTCCTTTACAATAGATAGTCCAAGTCCTGTTCCCCCATATTCTCTACTTCTTGCTTTATCAATCTTATAAAAACTATCCCAAATTTTTTTCATTTCTTCTTCTTCTATAAGCTCTCCTGTATTATATATTCCAATTTTTACCGTTTCGTCATTGCTATTTATGCAAATAGTTATATTTTTCTCTCGGCCTATATGATCTATTCCATTATTTATAAAATTCATTAAAACCTGCTCTATTTTTGAAGCTTCTCCTATTACTTTGAAATTCTCTCCTTCTTTCTGTACTACTGCATAAATATTTTTATCTTTAAAGATGGGTTGATATTTCTGGTTCTTTCTCATATTGTGTGGATTTATAGTAATTAAGAGTTAAGAATGGGGCTTTTTAATTTCCAATTATGATATACTTTTTTTATGAGTTGTTTACTTATATTTGGGAGGTATATTATATGTTTAATCAAATAGATTT
>JAOARV010000064.1 GCA_025210395.1 Marinisporobacter sp. | reverse complement strand
TTATACATATGAAGAACTTTCAAAATTAGATGCTTCATATATATATACTGGAAAATATGGAATTAATAAAATACCTACTTTAAGAGAATACTGTGAATTTGTAAAAGATAAAGATATTGTTACAAATATAGAATTAAAAACCAGTATTTTTGAATATTTAGGAATAGAAAACAAAGTATGGGAGCTTGTAAAGGAGCACAATTTAGAGGAAAAAGTTATCATTTCAAGCTTTAACCATTTCAGTATACTTAGAATGAAGAAAATTGCTCCAAATTTAAAGTATGGTTTGCTTAGTGAAACTTGGTTAATAGATGCTGGAAAATATACTCATAATATGGGTGTTCAGTGTTATCATCCTTTATTTAGAAATCTTACAGAGGAAGTAGTAAAGGAAATAAAGCAGTATGGAATTGAAATAAACACTTATACAGTGAATACGGAAGAAGATGTAAGAGATCTGATCAACAAGGGGATTGATATAGTAATAGGAAATTTCCCAGACATGGTGAATAAAGTTAGACAGGCTTAATGGGTGAATCATTTTTGATATAAATTAACCCAATATATGTAATAAAGTGAAAATAGAAAACCAAGGGTATTAAGTTTAATCACTCAAAAAAATAAGAGATGAGAAGAGCATGCTTGCTCATAAAACTATAATCTTATGAAAAATCATTATTCCTTAGTTCAAATTGCGGATGTTTTTAAGACAACTTATTGAAGACATGGGGCAATTGACTAAATGTACATATATATGTTTAAACTGATTTAAATAATTGTATTATGGGGGAGGGATCATTTTAACAGGGGATAAATAAAAATTTTACTTGCTTTGTAAAACTAAAGAGATGTTCTTATAAGTTGTTATGGCTGTTGTTAGAAATTTTAGGAATGTAAAAGGAGAACTTTAAGCTTAAGATAGTTATAAAATAAATTATTTATGATGGCATAGACCAATTGTACTAAGGAATAGGTAAAAATATATATGATACATAGGTATTATACAAAGTCTTGAAACTGTTGTTTATAGAACTTTAATCATAAATGGAAGGTTAAGCTTAAATTCTATTCATAACTCATATCAATGGGTTAATAATATAAGTTAAAATTAAGGAGTGTGGAAAATAATGGATAAATTAGAAAGCATTCTTGCTGGCTTAAACTCAATTATTTGGGGGAAATGGCTGGTATATGTATTATTAGGACTGGGTATTTTATATACATTTACTAACGGTTTTATTCAGGTAAAACATTTTGGACTTATAATGAAAAAGACTTTAATTGATTCATTCAAAGACAGAAATAGTGAAAAAGGACAAGGTTCTATTTCATCATTTAAAGCAATGATGGTTACTCTTGCAGGGAATGTTGGAGGAGGAAACGTTGTTGGTGTTGCTACAGCTATTGTTTCTGGAGGACTTGGAGCAATATTCTGGATGTGGATTGCTGCATTCTTTGGTATGGCATTAAAATATGGTGAAATCGTACTTTCTCAGTTATATCGTGGTAAAGACTCTGAGGGAAATCTTTTAAGTGGTCCTATGTACTACATAAGAGATGGATTACGTATGCCGTGGCTTGGTGTTGTAATCGCCATACTAATGTGTACAAAGATGATGGGAGCTAACTTAGTTCAATCTAACACCATTGCTGGAATACTTAACACAAACTATGGAGTACCAACATATGTTACAGGTATGATTTTAATATGCTTCCTTATGGCGATAACTTTAGGAGGATTAAAGAGAGTTGCGAACATCGCTACAACTTTAGTTCCTATAATGTCAATATTCTACATTGTTGTGGGTGTATTTGTTATATTCTTAAACATAGAAAATGTACCAAGCGTATTCGCTACAATATTCCATGAAGCATTTTCATTCCAAGCTGTTGCAGGCGGTACTGGTGGATTTGTAATCGCAAGAGCTATGCAGTTTGGTATAACACGTGGTATGTACTCAAATGAAGCTGGTGAAGGTACTGCCCCATTTGCACATGGATCTACAATCGTTTCTCATCCAGTTGAAGAAGGTATAACTGGTGTTACAGAGGTATTCTTAGATACTATCATTGTTTGTACAATAACAGCTTTAGTTATTGGTGTAACTGGAATATATAATGATCCTAGTACAAATGCAGCAGTTATGGCAATAGATTCTTTAGGAACAGTATGGATGCCATTAAAGCATGCAGGGGCATTTGCACTTCTTATATTCTGTTTTACTACACTTATGGGACAATGGTTCAACGCAGCAAAGAGTTTCACTTATGCTTTTGGACCAAAAGTAACATCTAAAGCTAAATATATTTTCCCATTTTTATGTATAGTGGGAGCTACAAATAAAATAAGTCTTGTATGGACTATTCAGGACTTAGCTATGGGATTAGTGGTAATACCAAATATGATTGCATTAATCGTATTATTCCCTAAGGTTAGTGCACAAACAAAGGATTATTTCTCAAAAATACATAAAAAAGAAGAAGTAATAAATAGATAATAGAAAATTACTATATAAAACTTTGATAAAAGACGTGTACAAATGAGTAATCATCGTGCATGTCTTTTAAATTATAAAATAAAGAAGAAAATAGGAGGATAAAAGTGGAAAATAGTGAAATTATATTAAGGTTGATGCTATCTATATTGGTTGGAGGAATGATAGGATATGAAAGAGAATATAGAAATAGACCAGCTGGATTTAGAACGAATATATTAGTTTGTGTTGGAGCAGCTCTTATATCTATGATACAAGTACATATGATAGATGATACTGTTCAAATGATAGGGAAGGATCCTAGGCTTGCAAATGCATTAAAAGCTGATATTGGAAGAATTGGTGCTCAAGTTATTTCAGGAATAGGCTTCTTAGGTGCAGGGACAATTATACATGAAAAGGGATCCATTAAAGGATTAACAACAGCAGCAAGTATATGGGTAGTTGGATGTATAGGGCTTTGTATAGGAATGGGATATTATTTTTTAACAGCAGTAGCTACAATAGGAATGTACGGAGTATTAGTAACTTTGAAAAAAATTGAAACGAGGATTATTGAAAGAACAAATATTATAAAACTTGAAATAGAATATTCAAATGAAAAGGATTTAGCTAAGTGCATATATGAATATCTTGAAAATAGAAATATTAAAATCAAAAATATAGGATTTTATATAGATGAAGATTATGAATCACTTTTAAAAACAGCCATATATACTATATTAATTCCTAAAAACTTAAATTCATCAAGGATTATACACGATTTAAGTGTATATGAAGGAATTGATAGAGTTACTATTGTATAAAAAATAAATAGAAAGAGAATCTATATAAATTTTAATGTTATATCCATTCTCTTTTTGACTTCTGAGAGCTTTTGTAAATCATTTAACTTTTTAACGCGTTGAGGCTATTCCTCTTCCCTCTTTTATAAGTGGGAGAGGAATAGCCTTTTGTTGTAAAACGAGGTAATACAGAAAAAGACCAGTCGTAACGAATAGAAAAATGGTTTCCATCGTCTAAAATATGAAAAAATAAAGGTATTAGCATATTGGCATAGATCACTAACAATAGAGATGGAACAGACTCTGTTATTTTTTAGAAAATTATGATTGACATAAAATTAAAATAAATATAATATTTATATATATGATGTAAAAATATACCAATTTTAAAATGTTACAGGTACGAAAATAGGAATAAAACCTATATACAGAAAATAAAGAATATTATGGATTGAAATAGGAGGAGGGGGAAAGATTATGGCAAATAATACCTTTACGGAAGAAAACTTTACAAAATTGAAAGAAGTCATTGCAAAGAATAAAGACAAGCAAGGAGCATTGATTCCTGTACTCAATGAGGCACAAAAAATATTTGGATGTTTGCCCATAGAAGTACAAAAGGAAATATCGAAAGGACTCAATATGCCATTAGCAGAGATTTATGGTGTTGTTACTTTCTATGCCCAATTTTCATTAGAACCAAAAGGAAAATATACTATAGGGGTATGCTTAGGAACAGCTTGTTATGTAAAGGGATCACAAAAGGTTTTAGATCGAATTAAAGAAGAACTAAACATAGAAGTAGGGAAAACATCAAGGGATGGTAAATTCACATTAGAAGCTACAAGATGTATTGGTGCCTGTGGATTGGCTCCTGTCATGACCATTAATGAAGATGTTTATGGAAGGTTAGTAGCGTCAGATATTCCTTCGATTCTTCAGAAATATTAGATAAAAGGGGGTAGAATGGATGAAATCATTAGAGGAATTAGCAAAAATTCGTGAGGAAGCTGTGAAAAAGGTGGATATTAGACGGAATAGAGAAGGAACAAGAATCGTTGTAGGCATGGCAACTTGTGGGATCGCAGCAGGGGCAAGACCTGTTCTTACTGCTCTTTTAGAGGAAGTTAAGGTGAGGAATTTACAAGATGTAATAGTAAGTCAGACTGGATGCATAGGCGTTTGTAGACTTGAGCCAATTGTTGAAGTGTATAAACCAGGAGAAGAAAAAGTAACTTATGTAAAAATGACGCCTGAAAAAGCAAAAAGAATTATATCAGAGCATATTGTCAATGGTAAAATTGTTGATGGATATACCATTGGAGCGGAAGAGTAAAATCTAAAATAACGGTAAGGGGGTAAAGGAATGGAATTTTACAGAGCACATGTTTTAATCTGTGGAGGGACTGGATGTACTTCTTCAGGGTCACAAACTTTGATGGACACTTTTCATGAAGAGTTAGAAAAAAATCATTTACACAAAGAAGTAAAAATTGTTAAAACGGGGTGTTTTGGACTTTGTGAAGCAGGTCCTATTGTCATCGTTTATCCAGAGGGGGCTTTTTATAGCCATGTGAAGGTAGAGGATGTAAAAAGGATTACAGAGGAACATTTATTAAAGGGAAGAATCGTAAAAGATTTATTATTCAAAGAGGCAGTAGAAGAAGACAAAATCAGATCTATTAATGAAGTAGACTTTTATAAAAAGCAAAGAAGGGTAGCACTGAAAAATTGTGGAGTGATTAACCCAGAGGATATTAAAGAGTATATAGCTTTTGATGGATATAAGGCGTTAGGAAAAGCATTAACAGAAATGTCAAGGGAAGAGGTTATAGACTGCATTAAAAAATCAGGACTTAGGGGTCGTGGTGGCGGAGGATTCCCAACAGGAATGAAATGGGAATTTACCTATAAAGCAAAGGGAGATCAAAAATATGTAGCTTGTAATGCAGATGAAGGAGACCCAGGAGCCTTTATGGATCGGTCTGTTCTTGAAGGAGATCCTCATGCCGTTATTGAAGCTATGGCTATTGCTGGATATGCAGTAGGAGCAAATCAGGGATATGTATATGTAAGAGCTGAATATCCTATTGCTGTACATAGATTACAAATTGCCATTGATGAGGCACGGGAATATGGTCTTCTTGGTAAAAATATATTTGATAAAGGTTTTGATTTTGATGTAGAGATTAGACTCGGTGCGGGAGCTTTTGTTTGTGGAGAGGAAACAGCCCTTCTTAATTCTATAGAAGGAAAACGTGGAATGCCAAGACCAAGACCCCCATTTCCTGCAAATGCAGGACTTTGGCAAAAGCCAACTCTATTAAATAATGTAGAGACTTATGCCAATATTCCTAAGATCATTTTAAAGGGTGCGGACTGGTTTGCTGGCATGGGAACAGAAAAGTCAAAGGGAACAAAGGTATTTGCATTAGGTGGAAAGATCAACAATACAGGGCTTGTAGAAATTCCTATGGGAACAACCCTAAGAGAAGTTATTTATGAAATCGGTGGTGGAATTCCTAAGGGGAAGAAGTTTAAAGCAGTACAAACAGGAGGACCATCAGGAGGATGTATTACGAGTGAACATTTAGATACGCCTATAGATTATGATAACTTAATAGCCCTTGGTTCTATGATGGGATCAGGTGGGATGATTGTTATGGACGAAGATAATTGTATGGTTGATATTGCAAGATTCTTTTTAGATTTTACCGTAGATGAGAGTTGCGGAAAGTGTCCACCTTGTAGGATTGGAACGAAGAGGATGCTAGAGATTTTAAATAAAATTACATCTGGGAACGGGGCGATGGAGGATATTGATCGATTGGAGAAGTTGGCAAAAAATATCAAGGCTTCTGCTTTATGTGGACTTGGCCAGACTGCTCCAAATCCAGTATTATCAACATTAAGATATTTTAGAGATGAATACGAGGTCCATGTAAAGGAAAAAAGATGTCCAGCAGGGGTATGTAGAGAGTTATTAGCATATACCATTGATCCTGAGCTTTGTAAAAAATGTGGTATTTGTGCAAGTAAATGCCCAGAAAATTGTATAACTGGAGTAAAAGGAAAAGAAGTATTTAAAATAGATACGAATAAATGTATAAAATGTGGTGCTTGTATGGAAAGCTGTCCATTTAACGCTATTAGCAAAAAGTAAACGAAATCGGAGATTTCTGTAACAATCAAGAGGAGTGTGAAAAGTATGGAAAAAGTTACTTTGACTATTGATAATATAAAGGTACAAGTGCCTAAAAACTACACAATTCTAGAAGCGGCAAAGAGTGCTTCCATTGATATTCCTACCTTGTGCTATCTAAAAGGAATCAATGAGGTGGGTGCATGTAGAGTTTGCTTAGTTGAAATAGAAGGGGCAAGGGCTCTTCAGGCTTCTTGTGTTCATCCAGTAGCTGAGGGAATGGTTGTAAAGACCAATTCTAAAAAAGTAAGGGATGCGAGAAAATCCAATGTAGAACTCATTCTTTCTAATCATAATAGAGAATGCTTAACCTGTATTAGAAATAAAAATTGTGAGCTTCAATCTTTAGCAGAAAGCTTAGGGGTTCGAGATATTCCTTTTGAAGGGGTTCAATCAGAAGGAACGATTGATAATTTTTCGGATTCTATTGTAAGAGATCCAAGTAAATGTATTCTTTGTGGTAGATGTGTGAGTGTCTGTAGAAATGTGCAAAAGATCGGTATTCTTGATTTTGCTAATAGAGGTTTCAATACCCAAGTAGTACCAGCCTTTGAAAGAAGCATGAAAGATGCCCCTTGTACTTATTGTGGTCAATGTATTGCTGTATGCCCCGTAGCTGCATTAAGAGAAAAGGATGATATAGAAAAAGTTTGGGATGCGTTAGATGATCCAAATAAGCATGTAGTAGTACAAACAGCTCCAGCTGTAAGAGCAGCTTTAGGAGAATGTTTTGATCTTCCTATTGGTACGCGAGTAACGGGGAAAATGGTAGCTTCTCTTAAGCGTCTTGGCTTTGATAAAGTATATGATACAAATTTTGCAGCAGATTTAACCATTATGGAGGAAGGGCATGAATTATTAGGTAGAATTCAAAAGGGTGGAACTCTTCCTATGATTACTTCTTGTTCACCAGGATGGATTCGTTATTGTGAATTTAACGATCCAGATTTTTTAGAAAATCTATCTACTTGTAAATCTCCTCATCAAATGATGGGTGCAATTATAAAATCTTATTATGCAGAAAAAAATAATATAGAACCAAAGAATCTATTTGTCGTATCTATCATGCCTTGTACTTCTAAAAAAACAGAAGTCACTAGACCTGAGATGAAGGGTACAGGATATAAAGATGTAGATGTAGTTCTTACTACAAGAGAATTAGGAAGAATGATTAAAGAAGCAAGGATTAAGTTTACAGACCTTAAAGATGAAAAGTTTGATCAAGATTTACTAGGAGAGTACACAGGTGCTGGCGTTATTTTTGGTGCAACAGGAGGAGTAATGGAAGCAGCACTAAGGACTGTTGCAGATGTTTTAGAAGAAAAATCCTTAGAAGACATTGAGTATCAAGCTGTAAGAGGTGTTGAAGGAATCAAAGAAGCAGCTCTTACCTTAGGCGGAAAGGAAGTTAAAATCGCTGTTGCCCATGGGACTGCTCATGCAAAAAAAGTATTAGAGCTTGTGAGAAATGGCGAAAAAGAATATCATTTTATTGAAATTATGGCATGTCCTGGTGGTTGTGTTTGTGGTGGCGGGCAACCACAAGTAAATGGGAAGACTTTGATGGAAGTAGATATAAAGAAAGAAAGAGCAAAAGTATTATATGAAGAAGATGTGAGTCGTCCTATTAGAAAATCCCATGAAAATCCACAAATCAAGAAATTATATAAAGATTTTCTAGAAAAACCAAATAGCCATAAAGCCCATGAATTACTACATACTCACTATCAAGCAAGAGAAAAATTTCCTACAACAATGGAAGAGCGGTTGTAAAGAAATTGTTGTTGGGAAAGAAAATAAATAGTAGATAAGATAATTTTTACTTAAGTAACGTAAGGAGGAGCACTATGAAATTCAATGAAATTTCATAGTGCTTATGTTTTTTATTCTTTAGGAAATTATAAAATTTAAAATCTGTGGATAACTTATGATTGAGAAATTAAATGCTTGACCACTTTGAGCAAATGCGGTAGTATAATGGAAATTTTTTCATAAAACATTTTTATAGGTTAAGACTCGCTGAATTGATATAAATTTAACAAAACAAACAAAAATAAATAACTTTGTTATTGTTCATTCAAATGTTAAAGATGAAAAAATATATGTAAAAGGCTAGATAAATATAATTATCAATATGGCAAAAGGGATGATGTGTTATCTTATTATTCTAAATTTATAAATTTCAAAAAAAGAATCCTAGAAAACTGAAAAAAACTTTAAAAGATTGATAAAAAAATATCGAAAAAGGATGGATTATTTGATATAATAAGCTTAAATTGATAAAAAGACAAAAAGTTTTCAATATGACCAAGAATATGAATTTTCAAACAATGATAACTAAAAAGGGGGAGGTACTATGGCAAAGAATGTTTTTACTGAAGAAAACTTTGCAAAACTAGAAGAAATCATTCAAAAACATAAAGACATAAAAGGTGCTCTAATGCCTGTGTTAAATGATGCACAAAAATTATTTGGCTGTCTTCCGCTACAAGTGCAAAACAAAATTTCTAAGGGATTAAATATTCCTATGGCAGAAATTTATGGAGTAGTTACATTCTATGCACAATTTTCACTAGAGCCAAAGGGCGAATATACAATTGGTGTATGCTTAGGAACAGCATGTTATGTAAAAGGTGCACAAAAGATCATTGACAGAATTGAAAAAGAAATCAATATAGAAGTAGGTAAGACATCGAAGGATGGTAAATTTACACTAGAAGCAACAAGATGTATTGGTGCTTGTGGATTGGCTCCAGTACTTACTATAAATGAAGATGTATATGGAAGATTAGTTGAAGAGGATGTACCTGGTATTTTAGCAAAATATTAAGATAAAAGATAGAAAATGAAAAGATTATCAAAGATCCTAAAGGAGGAGGAACCCTTAATGAGATCATTAGAGGAATTAGCAAAAATTCGTGAAGAAGCCATAAAGAAAGTAGATATAAGAGGGATGAGAGAAGGTACAAGAGTGGTTGTAGGGATGGCTACTTGTGGAATTTCAGCAGGAGCAAGACCCGTACTTATGGCACTACTTGAAGAAGTAAAGGCTAGAAATTTAACAGCAGTTACAGTGAGTCAAACTGGATGTATCGGGATTTGTAGGCTGGAGCCAATCGTTGAAGTGTATAAACCAGGGGAAGAAAAGGTAACTTATGTAGAAATGACACCGGAAAAAGCAAAGAAAGTAATAAGAGAGCATATTGTTAATGGTAAAGTAGTAGACGAGTATACTATTGGAGCGGCTAAGTAGACTGTTAAATCATTTTGTGAGGAGGTCAAAGCATGGAATTTTATAGATCGCATGTCCTAATCTGTGGAGGTACAGGATGTACATCTTCAGGTTCTCAAACGTTGATAGAAGCTTTTCATGAGCATTTAGAGAAAAACAATTTAGCAAATGAGGTAAAATTAGTTAAAACCGGATGTTTCGGATTATGTGAAGCAGGTCCTATTGTCATTGTCTACCCAGAAGGTGCTTTTTACAGTCATGTAAAGGTAGAGGATGTAAAGAGGATTACAGAAGAACATCTTTTAAAAGGAAGAATCGTAAAAGATTTACTATTCAAAGAAGCTGTTGAAGATGGACAGGTACGTTCAATTAATGAAGTTGATTTTTATAAAAAGCAAAAAAGAGTTGCTCTTAGAAATTGTGGGGTAATTAATCCAGAAGATATTAAGGAATATATTGCTTTTGATGGATATAAAGCATTAGGAAAAGCACTTACAGAAATGACAAGAGAAGAAGTAATAGACGCTATTAAAAAATCAGGACTAAGAGGTCGTGGTGGCGGAGGTTTTCCTACAGGACTCAAGTGGGAATTTGCTTATAAGTCACAGGATGACCAAAAGTATGTAGCCTGTAATGCAGATGAAGGAGACCCAGGTGCATTCATGGACAGATCTGTTCTTGAAGGAGATCCTCATGCATTAGTAGAAGCTATGGCTATTGCTGCATATGCTGTTGGAGCGAATCAAGGATATGTATATGTAAGAGCAGAGTACCCAATTGCTGTTCACAGACTTCAAATTGCAATTGATGAGGCTCGAGAATATGGACTGTTAGGAAAAGAAATATTCGGAACGAGTTTTGAGTTTGATTTAGAGATAAGACTAGGTGCAGGAGCCTTCGTATGTGGAGAAGAAACAGCACTCCTTAACTCTATAGAAGGGAAGCGTGGTATGCCAAGACCAAGACCACCTTTTCCAGCAGTAAAAGGGCTATGGGGAAAACCAACTATGTTAAATAACGTGGAAACTTATGCAAATGTTCCTCAAATCATCTTAAATGGTGCTGATTGGTTTGCAAGCATGGGAACAGAAAAATCAAAAGGAACAAAGGTATTTGCATTAGGTGGAAAGATTAATAATACAGGACTTTTAGAGATTCCTATGGGAACAACTCTAAGAGAGGTAATCTATGAAATAGGTGGAGGGATTCCAAACGGTAAGAAGTTTAAAGCGGTACAAACAGGTGGACCATCTGGTGGATGTATCACTGCTGATTACTTAGATACACCAATTGATTATGATAACTTAATTGCTCTTGGCTCTATGATGGGTTCTGGTGGTATGATCGTTATGGATGAAGACAATTGCATGGTTGATATTGCTAGATTTTTCTTAGACTTTACAGTAGATGAGTCTTGTGGTAAATGTCCTCCATGTAGAATCGGAACAAAGAGAATGCTAGAGCTTTTAGATAAGATTACAGAGGGTAAGGGAGAAATGGAAGATATCGACAAATTAGAAAGATTGGCTGCAAACATTAAGGCTTCTGCTTTATGTGGACTAGGTCAAACTGCTCCAAATCCTGTACTTTCAACATTAAAATACTTTAGACATGAATATGAGGCCCACGTAAAGGATAAGACATGTCCAGCTGGTGTATGTCAAGAATTGTTATCTTATACAGTAGACCCAGACCTTTGTAAAAAATGTGGTCTTTGTGCAAACAAATGTCCTGCCAATTGTATAGAAGGGGTAAAAGGAAAAGAAGTTTACAAAATCCATAAAGATAAGTGTATCAAGTGCGGCGCTTGCATAGAAGTGTGTCCATTTAAAGCAATTAGTAAGAAGTAAGAAGAATCGAAGATTTCTGTAACCATTAAGGAAGCTCATCTAGCGATGAGTAAGGTGTTACGACAAAATCAGAGATTTCTGTAACAATTAAGGAAACTCATCTAGCGATGAGTAAGGTGTTACGACGAAATCAAAGATTTCTGTAACACCATTAAGAGGAGAGTGAAAAAAGTGGAAAAAGTTACTTTGACTATTGATGATATAAAAGTAGAAGTACCAAAGAGTTATACAATCCTTCAAGCTGCAAAGGAAGCTTCCATAGATATTCCTACTTTATGTTATTTAAAAGATGTAAACGAAGTAGGGGCTTGTCGTGTGTGTTTAGTTGAAATACAAGGAGCAAGAGCCCTTCAAGCATCTTGTGTACATCCTGTTGCTGAAGGAATGGTCATTAAGACAAATTCTAAAAAAGTGAGAGATGCTAGAAAATCTAACGTAGAGCTGATTCTTTCTAATCATAATAGAGAATGTTTAACTTGTGATCGAAATAATAAATGTGAGCTTCAAAGCTTAGCAGATCAATTAGGAATCAGAGAAATTCCTTTTGAAGGGGAAAAAATAGAGACAGTCATTGATGATAAATCTCATTCAATTGTAAGAGACCCAAGCAAATGTATTCTTTGTGGTAGATGTGTAAGTACCTGTAGAAATGTACAAAAGATCGGTATTCTTGATTTTGTAAATAGAGGATATAATACACAAGTAGCACCTGCTTTTGATAAGAGTATGGCAGATGCGCCGTGCATTTATTGTGGACAATGTATTGTTGCCTGTCCAGTAGCTGCTTTAAGAGAGAAGGACCATGTTGAAAGAGTATGGGATGCGATTGATAATGAAGATGTACATGTAGTAGTACAAACAGCTCCAGCTGTAAGAGCAGCTTTAGGAGAATTATTTGATTTACCCATCGGAACACGTGTTACAGGTAAAATGGTAGCAGCTCTAAAGCGTCTTGGCTTTGATAAAGTGTATGATACAAACTTTGGAGCAGACCTTACCATTATGGAAGAAGGTCATGAATTATTAGGTAGAATTCAAAATGGTGGAACACTACCAATGATCACTTCTTGTTCTCCAGGATGGATTCGTTATTGTGAGTTTAACTATCCGGAGTTTATAGATAACTTATCAAGTTGTAAATCTCCTCATCAAATGATGGGTGCAATCATAAAGTCTTATTATGCTAAGAAGCATAATATTGATCCTAAGAAAATCTTTGTCGTATCTATTATGCCATGTACATCTAAAAAGACTGAAGCGAGTAGAGAAGAAATGGAAGTAGGAGGACTACGTGATGTAGATGCAGTGCTTACTACAAGAGAATTGGGAAAGATGATTCAACAAGCAAGAATCAAATTCTTAGAGCTAGAGGATGATCAGTTTGATCAAGATTTATTAGGAGACTACACAGGTGCTGGAGTAATCTTTGGTGCTACAGGCGGAGTTATGGAAGCAGCTCTTAGAACTGTTGCAGAGGTACTTGAAGGAAAATCTATTGAAAATGTAGAATACAAGGCAGTAAGAGGGATTGAAGATATTAAAGAAGCAAGCCTAATATTAGGTGGAATGGAAGTAAAGGTAGCTGTTGCCCATGGAACAGCTAGTGCAGGAAAGCTTTTAGATATGGTTAAAAATGGAGAAAAAGAATATCACTTCATTGAAATCATGGGATGTAGTGGTGGATGCGTATGTGGTGGAGGACAGCCACATGTGGATGCTAAAACTTTAATGGATGTAGACATAAGAGTGGAAAGAGCAAAAGCATTATACGAAGAAGATGAGATCTTAGAATTTAGAAAATCTCATGAGAATCCACAAATCATTAAGCTTTATGATGACTTCTTAGGAAAACCTAATAGTCATAAGGCACATGAGTTATTACACACCCACTATACAAAGAGAGAAAAATATGCTACACAGGAAGAATGTAGCTGCGGTTGTAAAGAAAATTGCTAAAATTAAGGGGGTAGATGTTTGCATCTACCCTTTTAATTTAACGAATTCCATAAATTACTATTGCTATGGATGCTTTTTTTGGGGTAGTATATAAGTAATTATATCATCTGACGGATGAATTGATTTCATTCGAAGGAGCATAAGAGAATAAAACTAATTGCAAGGATTTTTCTGAGCAAAAGGTAAGAGGGTGATTCAGTTGAAAATCATTTGATTTTGACGTACAAACTTTCCTTATCTTTATAAGGAAAGTTTTTTGTTTTTAAATCTTAGGAAGGGGTTAAATATATGAACAAAAGAATAGGTGTTGTAGCAATTATCGTTGAAGAAAAAGATAGTGTAATCATGGTAAATAAATTATTAAGTGAGTTTGGAGAGATTATCCTAGGGCGAATGGGGGTACCTTATAAGGAAAAGCATGTAAGTGTTATTTCTATTATAGTAGATGGAACAACAGATGAAATAGGAGCACTTACTGGAAAATTAGGAAGAATACAGGGTGTTACAGTAAAAAGCGCATTGACCAAGAAATAAAGGATCACAATCTAGTCTTAGATAGATTTAAATATACGAACATAGATGAAAAAGGTGAAGAAGCCAATTAGGATAGCAAGAAGGGGGAAAAAGATGAATACACATGATATTATTAATGAAGAAAAAATTAATGAATATTTAGAAAAGGGAAAAAAAGCTAGTAAGGAAGAAATCTCAGCCATTATTAAAAAAGCAAGGGATTGCTATGGTCTGAGTCTAAAGGAAGCTGCAATTCTTCTTCAAATAGAAGATGAAAATCTCCTAGAAAGTTTATTCGACAGCGCAAGGTTTATAAAAGACAAAATATATGGGAATCGAATCGTAATCTTTGCACCCCTTTATACAAGCAATGAATGTACAAACAATTGCTTATATTGTGGCTTTCGATCAGCAAATAAAGAACTCCATAGAAGAACATTAAGTAAAGAGGAAATTGTAGCAGAAGCAAAAGCTATTGAAAATATAGGACATAAGAGGGTTTTATTAGTATGTGGAGAGGATCCTAAAAAGACACATGTTGATCATATTACAGATGCAGTAGGTGCCATTTATAAGGATGTAGATATTAGAAGAATCAATGTAAACGCTGCCCCTATGTCTGTAGAGGATTTTAAAAAGCTAAAAAAAGCAGGTATTGGAACTTTTCAGATTTTCCAGGAAACCTATCATAGAGAAACCTATGAAAAAATGCATGAGGCAGGCTTTAAAAGAGATTATGACTATAGATTAACAGCTATTGAACGTGCTTTTGAAGCCGGGATTGATGATTTTGGGATTGGTGTACTCTTAGGACTGTATGATTACAAATTTGATGTATTAGCAACTTTAATGCATTCAGAATATATGGATGAAAAATATAATGTAGGACCTCATACCATATCTGTACCAAGATTAAGACCTGCATTAGGATCAGGGCTTAGTGAGACTCCTTACCCTATAAGTGATTTAGAATTCAAAAAAATTATTAGTGTTTATCGCTTAACGGTTCCTTATACTGGGATTATTTTATCCACTAGAGAGGCTGCATCTCTTCGTGATGAATTACTATCTTTAGGTGTATCCCAAATCTCAGCAGGCTCTAAGACAAATCCAGGAGGATATGAAGAGGATGATCGGGAAGCTACACAATTTCAAACAAGTGATGAAAGAAGTCTCGATGAGATGCTTCAAGTCGTTTGTGAACAAGGTCATCTTCCAAGCTTTTGTACAGCCTGTTATCGAGCAAATAGAACAGGAGAAGTCTTTATGGAGCTTGCAAAGGATGCTCATATTCATGAGTTTTGCCAACCGAATGCTATCCTCACCTTTAAAGAGAATTTAGTACAATTTGCGTCAGATCAGACAAAGGAAAAAGGGGAAAAAATGATCCAAAAAGAGTTTGAGAAAATTGATGATGAAAAGATGAAAGAAGAGACTTTGAAGAGATTGAAGAGAATAGAGAATGGAGAGAGGGATTTATATTTTTAGAAGGTGATAAAATCTACAAGGAATGAAATTTCCACCTTATTTAAAATTTGGAGGGAGAAAAGATGCAAAATACACCTAGAAGTAATCGATTACATATTGCTATATTTGGAAAGAGAAATGTAGGAAAATCAAGTCTGATTAATGTGCTGACAAATCAAGACATAGCTCTTGTATCAGATGTTGCAGGAACAACAACAGATCCAGTTTATAAGGCAATGGAGATTTTACCTATAGGGCCTGCTGTGATCATTGATACGGCAGGACTCGACGATGAGGGAGTTTTAGGGTCTTTAAGGATTAAAAAAACCATAGAGGTACTCAATAAAACAGAATTAGCGGTTATTGTAGTAACAGCTAGTGAAGGGATTACAACTTTTGATGAAGAAATGATTGCTAAAATCAAAGAGAAAAAAATTCCAATGGTAGGAGTTATAAATAAAGTGGCTCTTTCTTATTTTGTGTGGATTTAATCACTTGATATTTTTTACAATTATGTAAATTGAAATTATAATTATTCGAAGGCTTTTGGTAGATTAAATTTTAAATCACTGCAAATTAAATAAACCATACTTATAAAATGTT
>JAOARV010000005.1 GCA_025210395.1 Marinisporobacter sp. | reverse complement strand
TTCTTGAAATTCTCTTTGTAATTCATTGTTAATGATTTTCAAGTCTTCGAATTCATCCTTTGGTACTTTCAATATGGCTATCAATAATGCTTTTAATAGGTCTATATTTTTAGGATCACCAAATAATAGCTTAAAGGCAAAGTCTACTTTGGGAGACATGATAAATGGATCATCTATTACTCTTTTATTAGACATTTATATCACTTCCTAGTGCATTATTTTTTATAGCTATTCTTAACTTTATTTTATCAAAAATAGTGGCTTTGTTCTAGGACTTATGCGGTGAAATTAAAAAAGATTTGTCTTTTTCTTATACTTTCTAAGACCATATATCCTACTTGATCCTCCTCGCTCCTTTGATTGCTATAATCATCATAATCAATCAGTTTTGGAATATTCCTAGAAATTCTTCCAATAATGGTTTTATTTATACTTTATTTCATAAAATAAAAAAGATATTTCCTTCCCTAAAGAAGTACTCTATCTCTATTTACTATTTTCCTTGTTTCTCATACTTAGAAAATCATGAAATTCACTGAGTATCTCTTGGTTTTCACCAGCTTCAGTATAATGGGTAGGGATTTCAAAAAAACGGAGCTTGATCTTTTCATCATCTAGAAGCTTTAATAATTCCTCCATTAGAATACCTCTCTCTCCCCTTATACTACAAGTTGGGCTACAGTTAATCCCTACTATACCAATGATTTCATATTGTTGATTGATGTACTCTTTTATTACTTTTATGCTAGAGCTTGCAATCTCTTTGCATATTTTCCTATATGTATAGGAATCATAATCTTTTTTGCTCATAGGTTTTCGATCTAGTCCTAAAAATAAATATTCTGGACAAGGTAATTGATGGATGCCAATATCTAAATCCAATATATTTTTTACAATACGATTATATGCTCCCTTTGCTCTTGCTAAAGGTTTTACTACTGTATTTTGATTTAATATACAGTGTGAAAGAATAATCACTTTCTTAGCTCTATGCATTGGTCCCTTTTCCTTTAATCATTCTATTTGGAATACGATTGATTAATAATGCCACAAGAGCACAACTCACAAGCTTATCTAAAATATTTCCTGTAATCCTAGGAATAAATGCTGCTGTAAAAATGGTTTTTCCTGATTGTACTAACCAAGTAAAAATAATGTCATTTCCATCACCTGTTATTCCTCCATAGATCCAAACAGCAATAGGTGTCCCAATAAGAGGAGCTACCACTGCTAAAATTGACCCTGTAATGATTGCTGTTTTAAAATCAAACTTATATTTTTTTGCAATAAAACCTACAATGACACCAATAGTAATATTTACTAGTGCAAAAGGAATATTTTTAGGATTTGTTAAAACTCCTTGTATTATATTTGTTAAACCTCCTGTCATAGCTCCATACCACGGTCCTAGAATCACTGATGTAAAAATTGTACCTATTGTATCTAAATATAACAATGGTAAATGTAACATTTTTACAGCTGTTCCAAATACAATATTAATAACAATCCCCATTGCTGCAAATGTTAATGTACTTCCCTTTGAATCCATTAAAAAGCCTCCCTTATCACATTATTCTATACCTATTATATTGTATAAATTTGTAAAAGTATAATTGAAATAATTTATACAATATATGGTAACTATAGGTTTCTTTGTGGTTTTTGTGAAATAAAAAAATTCGCATTACGCTCTCGCATATGCTCATCTCGCAAGTTTTATTACAAAACCACTCTTTTGTAATAAAACTTGCTCAAAGTAGTCAAACATTTGATTGCTCAATCATAAGTTATCCACAGATTCTAAGTCTTGTCATTTCCTAACGAATAAAAAAGATATTTCCTTCCCTTAGGAAGTACTCTATCTTTTTCTTCTTTAGCTCCCTTTAATGTAGTATATTTTTGAGTGCATCTGCTAGCTTCTCGATTTCTTCTTGAAGTCTTGCTACATCTCCTTTTGTGGCGGGTCGTTTATATTCTGTGTAAAAATCCTCTATTTCATTGAGTGGGTCATCTTTTGTTTTCAGATCAACTTCTCTTTCGATGAATTTTGCTTTGTTGATTTGATTTTGTACAGTTTTTAGCTTACTCAATACAGTAATTTCTATGTTGTTTTTTAGCTTTACTAGAGTATTTGTTTCTTTTTCTATTATTTTTTCTATATCATAAAGGTTAATATACCCCTTAGCCCCATCCTTTTTAAATTTAGGTCTTCTCATTTTAAATGGCACTAGGAGTAGTTTTTTGTTTAGAAATATAGGTAGATTTAATCGTTGATGTAGCATTTTTGCATATTTTTCTCTATAGGTTTCAATGTGGACTTCATGGTATTTAGCAATGACTTTTAATATAGTTTTCATGGTTCTTTGATCCATAAAGATCTTTCCATCTTTTGTAATAATTCTTGTCACATTTCCTACGTTTTTTTCATAGGTAGGACACAATACACATATGCCTAATTTTATCATGTCTTCAATATGTTTCATAACATCACCCCTTAGTCTTTAAGGAACATGCGTTCGTCTTTATTATATAACTTGTCCCTCTAAATGTCTATGACTAGTTATGTAATAAACTGGGGATTGTTGTCTTTTCTTTAGATAAATATAATATTTCCTCCTGAAAAAGAAAAATTCTATCTTTTTAATGAAACCGCTAGTACTCTTATTTTTATATCATGCATTATATAGGAATGCTCTTTTCCAGTAGAAATACTATTTTTTTACTGGAAACTAGAGGTAAAAGTTCTAAAATTTTATGTTATATTATGTTATAATTTGTTATAATACAAATTTGATCCGAATTTTATTTGTAATTATATTATTTCTATATACTATTTATAATTTGTTAAATAATTGTAGTTATTCCTAAATTATTATATCTTATAACGGTTGTATATACCAAAATATTGTACTATCTATTTAAAGGAAGGTGATGGATCATGCATGCAAAAGTGTATTATTCCAAAAATAAAAATACACAAGCGGCTGTACAAGAAATCATAAAAAAAATAGATCAAGAAAATATCAAGCTAGTTATGTTCTTTGTCTCTCCTATTTATGATTTTGAATATGTATCAAAGGAAATACATAATAAGTTTTCAAATTGTGAAGTAATCGGAGCAACAACTGCTGGAGAAATATACAACAAGGGCTTTGATGATGATGGGTTATTGGCTATATCTATTTCTTCAAAGGAAATGAAAGTAAAAAGTATTATGATAGAAAGCGGAAATCAGCATCCTATTTTATATAAAGATCAACTATCAGAAGCTATGAAAAGCGTGGGACTCGATCCAAATTCATCAAATATATCCCGTCAAGGCTTTGGAATAGGATTGTTTAATGGAGCATTTTGTCTGGAAGAAAAGCTATTATCTGTAATATACGCTGTTATTAAAGATTATGATTTTAAAATAGTGGGGGGAAGTGCTGGAGATGGCTTAAATTTTAAAAGCACACTCATTTCTCATAATGGAAAGGCGATTCATGATGGTTGCGTAGTAACATTTGTAAAAACAGATATGCCTTTTTATATTAAAAAAGAAAATATATTTACGCAATCTGGAAAGACCATGATTGCCACGAAAGTAAATGTACGAAATAGAGTGATTTATGAACTTAACGGAAAACCTGCATCAACTGAGTATGCCAGAGTTTTAGGCGTTCCTGAAAGGGATTTAAATAAATATTTTACAATTAACCCCTTAGGAAGAATGATAGGTGATGAAATCTTCATTGCTACACCAACAGAAATTGGTCCTGATAAATCTATCACTTTGTTTGCTCAAATACTTCCAAATTCTATCGTAGACATTTTAGAGCCCACAGATCCTAAGGCAGTTCTTCATGAAACTTTATCAGAAGTAAAAGAAAATGTTCCTAACTTAAAATTAGTCATCGCCTTTAATTGTCTTTTAAGAACACTTTATTTTAAAGAGAAAAAACTCACTAGTGATTTAACAAATATATTTAATCAATATGTTCCTTTGCTATGTGGTTTTAGTTCATACGGGGAACAATTTGGAAAGTTTCATATGAATGAAACACTTACAATTTTAGCTTTGGGGTGGAATGAATAATGTTTAGAAAAATAATGAATCGAATAAAAAAGGAAAAAATAGTAGATATAAAAGAAAATATAGTAGAGGTAAAAGAAAATGATCAAAATAATCAAACAGTCACTAGTTCCTATGAAGAGATCAAAAATGCTTCAAATTATTTAGTTGAATTAGTGAATGAATCCTTATATAAAAATTCTAAAAATAATACGGAGTTCAATTTAGAAATTTTAAAAATAGTAGAAGATTTAAATAAACAGATGGAAATGTTTGAGGATCAAAACCATATGGCTTCCCATATTCTAAAGGATAATGAAAGCGTTTTGAAAGCTACTTTTCAAATAGAAGAAAGTATCCAGCTTAGTGAGGAAATGATCATTCGTGGTAACAAAACTGTAAATAATTTAAAAGAAGATATTATGGGGA
This sequence comes from Marinisporobacter sp., assembly GCA_025210395.1. Classification (GTDB taxonomy): domain Bacteria; phylum Bacillota; class Clostridia; order Peptostreptococcales; family Thermotaleaceae; genus Crassaminicella. The sequence goes on along the minus strand of JAOARV010000005.1, from coordinate 14,538 downwards.
TCGCTAATAATATCAGTTCTCTAAATGGTAATTTTACAGAGCTTAATCATAAAATATCTAGTATCCATCAGTTTACAGATATTATCCATCGTATTTCTTCTCAAACAAACCTGTTAGCGTTAAATGCAAGCATCGAGGCAGCTAGAGCAGGGGAAGCTGGAAGAGGCTTTCAAGTAGTAGCAAACGAAGTGAGAAAATTAGCAGATGAAACAGCACTAGCTTCTGTGCAAATTGAAAATACAGTGAATGATATCCATATAGAAACTGAGAATTTATCTAAGCATATTGAAGAAAATGTTCTCAAAATGAATTCTTTAAATGAAGCTTCCAAAGAAACTTTTAAAGTTTTTGATAATGTACAACAATCTAACCATCAAACCATTGGAGACATGAAAGATATCGAAAGATTAATTGATTCTAATTATGCCAAATTAAATACTATGATGGAATCTTTAAATGCTCTTAAAAGCACATCCGATGAAAATGTACAAAAAATAAAAAAATCAATCGCTATTTCAAAACAATCCTCTATACATATTAATGATATGGTATCTTATATAATTCAATTAGAAGATATCCTCAAAGATCTGTATATGGATCAAAATATGTAAATAGCTCTACTTTTCATAAAAAAGCTATCCATAGGGATTTTCCCTTCGATAGCTTTTTCTTTTTTATTTTCACTTGACAAATAGGAATAAATTGATTATCCTTATTGTGTACTATTTAAACTAATACACTTAATACATGTAATACAGAGGAGGTGTCCTATGTTCCAAATCGATTTAACCAGTAGAAAACCCATTTATGAACAAGTGATGGATGGATTTAAGCAATTAATTATAAAAGAGATCCTTACAGCTGATGAAAAAATCCCCTCAGTAAGGGAATTAGCAAAGGAACTTACCATCAATCCAAATACGATCCAAAAAGCATATCGAGAGCTTGAAAGGCAAGGATATGTGTATTCTGTTAAGGGTCGGGGAAATTTTGTTTGTGGGAAAATAAGAAAGGTGGATGAAGAAAAATTGAATCAATTAAAAAAGCAAGTTCAAAGCTCCTTATCTGAGCTTATTTATATGGGAATAGAAAAAGAAGAATTAATGGAATTAATCGAAGCAGCTTATTTAATGGTCAAGGGAGGAAATAAAAATGATTGAAGTAAAAAATCTAACAAAAGCCTTTCAAAAGCATGAAGCCTTAAAAAATGTTGATCTAACTATAAAGAAGGGTTCTATTTATGGGTTGATTGGTGCAAATGGTTCTGGGAAAACTACTTTGATCAAGCATTTAGTAGGCATTTATAAACAAGACAAAGGCGAAATTCTTATAAAGGGTAAAAAAGTTTATGAAAATAATCCTATCAAAAGGAGTATAGGCTATATTCCTGATGATTTCTATCATTTCCCCATGTATAGTATAAAAGGCATGGCAGCCTTTTATAAAAAGATGTATCCCCATTGGAATGAAGAAAGATATTTATCTTTATTAAATGATTTTGAATTAGATGAAAATAAAAGAGTGGCTAAATTATCAAAGGGAATGCAAAAGCAGGTTGCTTTTATCCTTACCCTCTCAACCATGCCTGAGGTGATGATTTTAGATGAACCTATTGATGGCTTAGATCCTTTAATGAGAAAGAAGGTTTGGAAATATATTGTTGAGGATGTGGCTGAAAGAGAAATTAGCGTACTTATTTCCTCTCATAATTTAAAGGAGCTTGAGAGTATTTGCGACTTTATTGGTATTTTAAATAAGGGTGAGATGTTACTTGAAAGAGATTTAGACGATTTAAAATCAGATATTCATAAAATTCAGGTTGTGTATAAGGAAGAAATTCCTAAAGGTTTAAGGAAAGATATCCACATATTACATGAAGAAAAACGTGGAACTGTTCATCTTTTTATCCTTAAGGGTAATCAAGAAAAAATTGTTTCTAAGTTTCATGAATATCATCCAGTCCTTTTAGATATTTTGCCCCTTACATTAGAAGAGATTTTTATATATGAACTAGGAGGTGCGGGCTATGAAATCCAAAATGTCATTTTTTAATACAGCTATTATTTTAGAAGATTTAAAGAGATACTGGGGAATTGCTGTTCTTTATTTTTTAAGTTTATTTTTTTCAACTACATTAGATCTCATCCTTTTATTTAATCCTTCCGATGGATATTATCAGGAAAGGATCAATAACTTTTTAGAGCTAAGACACGCAAATTCACAAATGATGTTTTCCATTATATTTCCTATATTGTTATCCGTACTGCTTTTTCGATATTTACAACAGAGTAAATCAACAACACTCATCCATTCCTTTCCTATTACGAGAGGACAGCTTTTTCATAGTCACAATATAGCAGGTGTTTTATTACTTATTTTTCCTATATTGTTAACAGGGATAATCTTTTTAGTTTTTTTTAATATCCATCATGATGGAAGTGAATTATTTAAAGAAATATTTACAGCTTCGAAGGTATTCAGATGGACTTATTTTAGTATACTAGCAAATCTAGTGGTATATTTTATATCCGTTTTAGTAGCAATGGTTACGGGTATATCCTTGATTCAGATGATTTTATCCTTTATCACTCTCTTTTTACCTACAGGAATTAGTATGCTTCTTGCTGTTAACTTTGAACAGCTTTTATATGGCTTTACTATAAACCAACAATCTCTTGAAAGTTTTGTTACAAAAATCATCCCAGTTACAGGATTTTTAAGTGAAAAAACAATCAACACAGACTTTTTATGGTGGTATGTTCTTCTAAGTATTCTTCTATATTTTATGGCTTATATCTTCTATCAAAAAAGAAATTTAGAAAGTGCATCAGATCCTATTGCCTTTAACTTATTGCAGCCTCTATTCAAATATGGCTTTACCTTTTGTTCTATGATTTTAAGTGGTGGCTACTTTTATATGCTGGAAAAAATTGATTCATGGCTCTATATAGGATATTTTATCGGTGCATTTTTAGGCTATATCATTGCAGAGATGATTATTCAAAAATCTATTTGGATTTTTAAAAACTTGAAGGGCTTTGCTTTTTATAGTATAGTGATTCTCCTTATTTTTGCAGGAATAAAATTTGACCTGATGGGCTATGAAAAAAATATTCCAAGTCCTGAGGATATAGAGCATGTTTATTATGGAGATGGCTTATATGGTTATTGGCAAAATGAAGAAAAGCCTCATTTAAAAACCTTAGAAAGTATTGATTTAGTTAGAAAGCTTCATTCACAGATCATAAAAAACAAAGAAATTTTTACCCATGAAGAAGAAAATGTCTTTATGGAGTCTATTGGGATTGCTTATAAGCTAAAAAACGGAGAAACTATTACAAGACAATATATAGTTCCTAAAGAATTTGTCTATAAAAATGAGTTTATTCCTAAGATATATGAATCCAAAGAATACAAAGTCAATACTCATGATTATGATCTTTTTCATTTAAATCTAGATCATGTAAATTATATTTGTATCTATCCAACGTTAAATCATAACAATAATGAGGCAAAAATCGTAGATCCTCATGAAATTCGTACCCTAACAGATGCTCTAAAAATGGATATACTTGAGGAAACCTATGAAGAGTCCATTGATAGTAAAAATTATTGGGCTAGTATACGAATATATATTGATGGAGAAAAATCTTTAGATGATTCATCCAAAAGAGATCATATATATACCTCATGGAAAAAGCATTATCAGTATTTACCGAACTGGCTAAAGGAAAATGGATATTATGAAAAATCAAGAGTTCTTCCAAAAAATATAGATTCTATGATTATTGAAAAAGTAGATGAAGACACAAAGGATTTTCATAGCTATAACGTATCTGAGTTAGCAATAGAATTAACAACAAATAAAGATACAAAGAAACTTGAAATAAAAGATAAAGATCAAATGGAAAAAATATTATTCAGTGCAGGATATAATTATAGAGATACAAGAAATTATATTATCGGTATTTATTTTACTAATGGAGATAGTGAAATAGAGTGGATGACAAAGGAGAATGCTCCAGAATTTATCAAAAGTTTCTTTAATTAAAATAAAGGGTGAAGCTTGAATCAATAAAATTTTCAAGCTTCACCCTTTCCATTTATATGTCTATTGAATAAGCTACTTTGTGCTTATATTTTTCAAATTTTTAACCATATTCTACAGGTTTCTACTAAAAGTTCTTTATTTTGTTAATTTTGTAAAAAAAATAAAGGTTTTTTGTTGTTTTATGAAGAATATTGTTAATGTGTAATTATTACCATTGTAAAGGAGGGTTGAAAAAACATTTTTTAAATTACAAAATACACATTTAGGAGGTTATTTTCATTGAAGAAAAAAATGGTAAAGAAAATTGTAGCACTTATGGTCATCATGGTTATGATGATTCCTTCTATGACATTCAGTTTTGCTACTTCCTTTACCGATGTAACAAAACATTGGGCAAAAGAAGAAATTGAATACCTACAGGAAAAAGGAATCATCAAAGGCGTAGAAAAGAATGGACAATTTATTGCTATGCCTGACGCTCTAGTAACAAGAGCACAATATGTAACAATGCTTTTAGCTTCAAAGGGCATAGCAATAGAAAAATTTGAAAAAAGCTCTTTTTCAGATGTAAAAAATGATTATTGGGCACTTAACTACATAGAAACAGCAAAGAAAAATAAAATCATAAATGGCTATGAAGATCATACCTTTAAACCCAATAATCCTATGACAAGAGCAGAAATGGTAACTTCTATCGTCAATGCTTACAACTTAAAAATGGATAATGCGCAGAAAAAATCTTTAAAATTAAGCTTTGAAGATATTGATTCATCCCATTGGGCTTATGAATATATAAAAATAGCTGTTGCTAACGATTTAATCAAAGGAATAGAGATGGATAAAAAAATGTATTTTAAACCTTCTGATTCTGCTACAAGAGCCCAAGCAATGGTTGTCCTTGCAAAGCATATGAAAAAAGAAGCTTCTTTACCTGAGAAAAAGGAAGAGGTAGCAAAAGAAGAAACACAAGATCAAACCTCTAGCAGTGGTGGTGGTGGAGGTGGTAGTAGCAGTAATAATGACGATGATGACGATGATAACAATAGTAACACTTCCAATATCACCATAGATGATAAAAATGATAAAATCACAAGTTTCAACCAAGAATTAACTACTGGCTCTAATCTAGATCAATCAGTTAAATTAGCTGGCGTTGAATTATCTAATTTTAATGGAAGTGTTGATGATTTATCCTTTAAACCATTAGCTACTTCTGCTGATGCTGTAAGCTCTTTATTAGGAACTGAAATGAATGGTACAAACACTAGAACTTTACCAGGACTTACAGGATCAGTATTTGAGTTTGATGCAAACGGAAAAAGATTTACATCAGCTAAATTGACCTTTGATGTAGCAAATGTAACTAGTACAGATATTAATAAGCTTAACGCTGTTTATTACAATGAAACAAATCACACCTTCGAATTTTTACCAACTACTGTAGATTCAGTTAATAAACAAGTATCCTTCACAACAACTCACAATAGTAAGTATTTACTGATAGATACAGAAAAGTGGGAAGAACAATGGAAAAAAGAAATGACTGTAGAAAATAGTGTATATAGTGGAGATTATATAGACTTTGCGTTTATTATTGATAGCTCTGGAAGTATGCATAGTAATGACCGTAATAACCTCAGAAAAAAAGCAGTTATTGATATAGCTAAAACTTTCAACTTTGATGCAGCAAAAGGAACTACGAATGAATCCGTTACAGTTGTCACTGCTGTATATGGCTCTTGGAATAAATCCTACACTTATAAAACAGTAACCAATCATGTGTATGCTGAAAGCGATAGAGCTGCAGTTATCGATTTTGATAATCGTGCAAAAACCTTCTCTACCTTTACAGCAGACAAGCAAACTGTAGAAAATGCTGTTTATTTTATTGATAGCTCAAATGGTACAGATATATTTGCTGGTATTGAAGAAGCCACTGTAGCTTATTCCGTATACGGTAAAGACAAACAAAGAAGAATTGCCATCCTTCTTACAGATGGTAGAAACAGCTATTCTCCAAGTGAAAAGCATTGGGGTATGATAAGAGATGCTTCTGAAAAAGGAATCACCATTATTACCATGGGGCTTGGAAATAATCTTGATGTACCTTTACTTAAAAAAATAGCTCAACTAAGTGGTGGACAATATTATCATATTTCCACTGCACAAGACATTGATGATAAGTTTAATTATATAAAAGAACATACTCGACTTTGTACTGATACTGATGCCGATGGCATAAATGATATATATGAACTTATGGGAATAAGGCTTAAGAATGGTATGATTGTTCATACTGACCCAAATAAGGCAGATACAGATGGAGATGGCGTAAATGATGGTGCTGAACTAGGAACTATAAAAGAAATCACCCTAACAAAAGATATGATGCCTCCTAATTGTAGTCTTATGGGACAAAAAATTAAAGCTTATGATTTCGTAAGCTTCCCAGATGATCCAAATAGTAAATAAAGCTTAAGCACAGGGACAATCCATTTGCCCTTGTGTTTTTTTGATAAAATATGTAATTCTTTTAACATTTATATTATATCATCATTTTAGGATTGTTAAAAATTTCCATCATCCCAAAAACAGTATACATTTAAGCTAATTTTTCACTTTATTCTTGAATAAATATATTTTTTGTATCGTGACACTTATATAATTAAGACTAGCTAATTCATTATAGCCATGTTATAATATGATTCGACGGAAAAATATAACATTATAGTTTAAAGGAGGAAAATTATGAAAAATTTTAAAATTATTGCTTTCACATTGGTCATGGTCCTATTACTAAGTACTACTAGCGTCTTTGCCTGTACTGCTGTTTATGTAGGAAAAGATGTAAGTACTGATGGAAGTACAATCTTAGCAAGAAGTGAAGACCAAGGTACAGGTGCTTACAACAAGATGTTTAAAGTGGTTAAGAGAGTTGAAAATACACCTGGACGTACAATTGATGATGTCAATGGATTTTCTTACAAATTACCAGATACTACTTTTAAATACACAATCGTTCCAGATTCTTCAACTTGTGGAGACGGACCTTACTATGGAGCTTGTACAAATGAATATGGATTATCTATTACTGGAACTGTTTCTGCGTACCCTAAGGAAAACGTTTTAGCAGTAGACCCATTTGTTGAAGAAGGCTTACGTGAATCTGTTCTTGATGGAATCGTAGCTGCAACATGTAAGACTGCTAAAGAAGGGGTTAAGCTTTTAGCAGATATGGTTGAAAACTATGGTTCAGCAGAAGGAAATATCATCATGATTGCTGATCAGAATGAAGCTTGGGTATTTGAAGTTTATAGTGGCCATTTATGGGCTGCTAAAAAAATGCCAACTGATCAAGTAGCTGTTTTTGGAAATCAATTTATGATTGAAAACTTAGACACAACGGATAAAGAAAATGTAATGTTCCATAAAGATTTATTTACTACTGCTGATAAAAATGGATGGACAACTAAAATAAATGGTAAAGTTCATCTTGCTGCAACTTTTGGCGAACCAAGAGATCATTATTCTAACATGCGTACATGGATAGGACATCGTCTACTTGCCCCATCTACTGCAGGAGAATATAAAACAGAAAATTATTATCCATTCTTCTATAGTCCAGACAAGAAAGTTTCTGCCCTAGAGGTAATGGATGTACTTCGTAATCGTTATGAAGGAACTAAATATGATGCTTCTTTACCTGAAAATAAAGATCTTCGTGTTATTGGTGTAGAACGTCAATCACAAATACATGTCATCCAAGTTAAGGATAATTATCCAGCAGAAATATCAGCACTTCAATGGTTAGCTTTTGGTAATTCTGAGCACTCTGTATTTCTTCCAAACTTTAGTGGAATCAACGATACTTATAAAGCTTATCAAGTAGATGGAGATGCGCCTAACTATGATGGTGCTTATTGGAAGTTTAAAAGAATTTGTGCTTTAGCAGAACAAAACAGACCTTTCTATGGACAAGGCGTAAAAGATTATTGGAAAAACTATGAAAAAGACTTGTACAAAGAGATGACAAAAGCTGAACAAGAAATGATCGCTCTTTATGAAAAAGATCCAAAGAAAGCAATTGATTATGTAACAAATTTACATATGGATATTGCAAAAAAAGCTTGCAACGATGCAGACAAACTTTATGATGAATTATTATTCTTCATCATGGATCGTAATGGACGTACAACTAAAAAATTAGGTGATCCATTTGTAGCAAGTAGTATGGAAAAGAAATAATTATCTAAAAAATCTCCTTTCAGGCAATCACCAACAGCCTAAGAGGAGATTTTTTTATTTCCTTTTCAGATAGAGCAATGTAATACAACTAGACTGCCCAACCCACTACACTATTTAAAATATTCTTTCACAAATACTTTTTAGCTCCTTTGTTGCCCCTTTTATATCCTTCTTTGCAAGGATTGCAGAAATCACTGCTACACCATCAGCACCACTATCCTTTAAGTTTAAAATATTCTCTTTATTGATTCCTCCAATAGCAACTACAGGGATGGAAACTGCTTCACATATATTCTTTAAAGTTTCAATGGGAACATTTTTTGCGTCTTTCTTTGTATCTGTTGAAAACATTGCCCCTACCCCTAAATAATCTGCGCCTAATTTTTCTGCTAAAAGAGCTTCTTCCACATTTCCTACAGAAACTCCTAAAAGCTTATCTTTTCCGATTAACTTTCTCGCCTCTTCAATAGGCATATCCTTTTGTCCGATGTGGATTCCATCTGCATCACTCTCTAGGGCAATCTTTACATGATCATTAATCACAAAAGGTACTTGAAAGGAACGGGCTAATCCCTTCATTTCTTTAGCTAATGCTAAAAAGGGATCATACTCTAGATTTTTCTCTCTTAATTGTAGGAAAGAAACACCCGCCTCTAAGCTTTCCTTTACCTGCTCCATCAATGTTTTTTCCTTTGTCCAGCTAGAATCTGTTACGAGATATAGCTGTAATGCTTTTTTATTTAAATTCAATTTTAGCACCTTCTTTTAATTTATTTAAATCCATCAAGCTCATAGCATCAATCAGATAGGTTCTAAAGCTACTGCTTCCTTCTGATCTTGCCATGACCTTTTCATGAGCAAGCTCTCCACATATGCCCATAGCTGTAATAGCCGTAATGGCAGCTTCTAAATAATTTTCTTTATTTGAAGCACAGAATGTCGCAATAACACTTCCCGTCATGCAGCCTGTTCCTGTTATTTTAGCCATCATAGCATGTCCATTGCGAACAAAACATGTTTTTTCTCCATCACTTATTATATCAATAACACCTGTAATGGCTATGATACATTTGAATTTACGGGCTACTCCTTTAACAAATTCAATATTCTCATCTAAATTGTGATCATGAATCATATGCTCTTCTTGTACATCTACTCCCCCTGTATTTTTTGCATGGGTATAGAGTGCTTTCATTTCAGACATATTCCCTTTAATAACTGAAAACTGCACATTCTCCATTAACTTCCTTATAGCTTCGTTTCTTAATTGAGAAGCCCCCACCCCTACTGGATCAAGGATTACGGGAATTCCTTTTTCATTTGCCTTCTTTCCTGCTTTGATCATAGACTCAATAGTTCTTTTGTTTAAAGTCCCTATATTGATATATAATACACTGCTTATAGCTACTATATCTTCTACTTCTTCATAATCATCTGCCATAAGAGGCGATCCCCCTGCTGCTAAGACAATATTTGCACAATCATTCACCGTTACATAATTGGTAATATGATGTACAAGGGGTGGATTCTTCTTTAGGTTTTCTAATGATTTTTCAAACATCATAACATCTCCCTCTAGGGATATGAGTGGATCTATGTGAAGTTCTTTTACCTAAAATAAAAAGCATGTTTCCCTAAAGAAGGTAACATACAGATCATTAAAACTTTCCCTACGCTAGCATTACCTAGATCAGGTTATAGAGTCTTCATCACATTAGATTTCATCTCAGCCTGCTTGTACAAGCTCCCCTTTTTATATTTGATTAGAATCAAACTTATTATAATCCTTTCTATGATATTCGTCAATGGAGCTCGCTCGAGAAAATATTGATTATTCCTCTATTTTACAATTTTGTTAAAATAGTATAGAATTATCCTATATCATCTATGTCTATCAAAGGAGGAAAAATATATGATGCCAAAAGGAAATAAAACCATCATCAGTATAATCATTTTATTCATATTTTTAATGCCTACCCTTGGCTTTACTGAGGAAAAAAAGGTTACAGTGACTTTGCCTGATTTTCCTATAAAAATCAATGATTATGTCTTAAATAATGATTTTAGAGAGTATCCTTTAATACAATATAATGGCACTACCTATATGCCTATGACTTATTATGATGCTCGGTTTTTAGGGGTAGAAACCAAATGGAATGATCGATATGAAAAGATTCTTACACTCGATCAATCAGATATAACAGCAGGTTATAAAAATCTTACTAGAACAAGTAAAAATAAAAAGAAAGATAGAGCAACCCTTTCCACCTCCAGTATCCTTATAAACGACAAAATGCTTAGTGAAATCCCACCCTTTCTTTTATATAGAAATGTAACCTATATGCCTATAGAAGAAAGCTTTTGCCAAAAGGAATTTGGTTGGGTATGTAAATTTGATCCTAATGGTGGACTTGTAATCCATTCTACAAATAAAAGATTGAAAAAAGAATCCTTTAAAAATAATTCTATTGATTCTATCATCATTGCTAATGGATTTTGTTATTATGCTGGAGAAAAGGGTGTCATCTACCAATCACCTATTGCTGATTTAAGTAAACAAAAGAAAGTCTATCAACTACCTATGTGGTCTTATGGAGATAATTATGTAATTCCTTCCTTAAAAGAAGAAAATGGAGAAGCATATCTTACCTATCATCAAGGTGGTGCTGTCATGGGAACAAATTATCATGTCCACTTAAAGGAAAATGGCACTTATGAAGAAGATACTTTTTATGGCGTCATTCAAAGATTTAAAAATGTAACTGTAAGAACCTTCCACGGACCTCAAACTTTTGGTAATAACCTTTCTATAAAATATAAAGATGAAGAATATAAAAAAATAGGAAGTCCTGAATATTTATATGGTTGTTCAGATGCTAAAGATCATATCTACTTAATCAATGATTTTCTTTATTTAATAGGTGCTAAAACAGAAAATGATAAGTATTTAAAGGGAATCTGTAAAGTAAACATCCATACAGGTACTACTTCAAAGGTTAGTAGCTTAGAAATAGGCTCCTTTGTTATTAAAGGAGATTTCATTTATGGGGTTAGTAACGGAAAAATTTATAAAATTTCATTGATTGATGAGCAAGAAGAGTTATTGAAATCAGAAAAAATCGTAACACATGATTTTAACCTACAAGTTTTAGGTGAAAATATCTATTATGTCCATCGTCCAAATGAAGATAACTATAATGATACAAAGTTATATAAAATAGGTTCCTCCTCCCCCTTAAATGATGGTCATAAAATAACTGGAATAAGAATAGAAGAAGGTTATTTGATTGCTACCTTTAAGGAAGAAAATAATAATCCCTACAGAATCATTCTTTATGACAAGGAAGGGAATATAGCTTTTAAAACATCCGACGTTGCTGACATAAATGCTATATCCATCAAGAAAGGGGTACTTCGCTATGTTGAAAGTACTACTAACAATATGTATTCTATTCATTTAGATGAATAACACGAAATCATTATTCTAACATGGGTACAATAATCCTAAAAAATCTCCTTTCAGACAAGCATCAACAACAGCCTAAAAGGAGATTTTTTAATTGTTTTTCTTGTTGCCCTTTTAAATACACCACCATCATTTAGACTATTATATATTTTTAGTTACTGCATCTAAATTATTTTTATCATTAGACTTTATTCCAAATCTCCAGTTTCGAGCCTTTTGCCGCCTATTCCAAAAGTCTGCATAGATTCCGTTTTTATTTAATAAATCATCATGTATCCCCTTCTCCACAAGCTTTCCTTCTTCTAATACGAGGATCTGATCTGCTGCTTTTATTGTGGATAATCTATGGGCTATGACGATTAATGTTTTATCTTTGATTAATGCATTAATAGCTTGTTGGATGTTTTGTTCATTTTCAGGGTCAACACTTGCTGTTGCTTCATCAAGCAATATAATGGGTGCATCTTTTAAGATGGCTCTAGCAATGGAAATTCTCTGCTTTTCACCACCAGATAAAGTGCATCCCCCTTCGCCAATCATTGTATCGTAACCATCTTCAAGCTCCATAATAAACTCATGGCATCTTGCTTTTTTGCAAGCTTTTATGATTTCTTCCTTTGATGCATTGGCTCTTCCAAATATAACATTATTATAGATGGTATCATTAAACAAATATACCTTCTGAAAAACCATGCTCATATTAGATAATAAACTATCGCAAGTCATTTCTTTTACATCCACTCCACCTACTAATATTTTTCCTTTTTGTACATCCCAAAATCTTGCAATCAAATTGGCTATAGTAGTTTTTCCACAACCAGATGCACCAACAAGTGCCGTCATGCTATTTTGTGGTATCTTAAAGCTTACATCCTTTATAATCTCTTTTTGTTCATAGGCAAAGGATACATTTTCAAAGGCTATATCAAACCTATGAAGCTTCATATCTTTCCCATTTTCATCAATGATTTCAACGTTCTTTATAGCATCATATCGATCAAGCCCTGCTTCCATGATTCTAATTTTAACCGTTAAAGCGCCTAAAGCTTTCACAGGTAAATAAAGCTCGAAAATAAATACGATCATCATAAGCATTACCTGCATGCTTAAGGTTTTATTCATACAATAACTGCTTACTAAAAAAACGGTCCCAGCAATTCCAATTGAAAAACAAGTTTCATATTTAAATAAAATTGGAATAAAGGCTTTTTCAAATCCAATCAAACTATCTCTCGTTTCTTTGAAAGATTCTTTAGTAGCTTTAGATTGATCTCCTGTCATATTAAAAGCTTTGATCACAGATATTCCTTGTACATATTCTAAAACACTGGCAATTAGCTTTGATTGAACTTTTGCCTTTCTAGCTGATTGCTCCTTTGCAATTCTCTGAACTTTCCTGAGTATGATCATTGACAAAAGACTCACTATAATAGACACTAGGGCAATACGATAATCTAAAATCAAAAGAAATATGCATCCTATTATAATGGATGAAAAACCATTCACCACTTTATCGATTGTATTCATAGCAAACATCTCAATAAAGGTAAAATCTGTTGTTACAACGGAAGAAATATCTCCCATTTCTTGATCATTAAAAAAGCCCATTGAAAATCTTTTGAACCGATCCCCTATACTGATTCTCTCTTTTTCAAAAATTTCATACCCAGTAGCACATTGTAAAACATATACAATCCGTTTAGCTATATATCTACCAATTACCCCTACCACTATTAAACCGCCACTCATCCAAACATCCTTAATGACAATTGTTTTATCAACTATTTTTGTTAATACAAACAACATAGCAAAAATAGGCATATTCATAAATATTCCTTCGAAAAAACCAAAAACACAAGCCCATTTTATTCTTTTTGCATCATGCTTCTTTGCAAGGATTAAAACTCTTTTTATAATGCTAAACATTATAGACTCCCCTCCTTAGCCTTGATTTCCCAATCATTAGCTTTTGTATGCGCCTTCCACATAGCTTGATATAGCTTTGATTTTTTAAGCAGTTCATCATGGGTACCCTTGGCTGAAATCTTACCATGATCCATAACAATGATATTTTCTGCATGGATAATTGTAGATAATCTATGGGCGATTACAATAAGTGTTTTACCCCCAATCAAACCATTGAGTGCTTCTTGGATCTTATCCTCATTCTCAGGATCCGTAAAAGCTGTTGCCTCATCAAGAATAATAATAGGAGCATCCTTAAGAAGGGCTCTTGCAATGGATAATCTCTGCTTTTGTCCTCCTGAAAGTTTATTGCCTGCATCTCCTATATTTGTATCGTATCCATTTTCTGTCTGCATGATAAAGTCATGACACTGGGCGATTTGAGCCATCTTTATTACTTCTTCATCTGAAGCATCTGGTTTTCCCATACGAATATTTTCCATAATGGATGTATTAAACAAATATACATCTTGTGATACATAGCTAATATGGTTCATCAAATGCTCAAAGGACATGTCTAAAATATCAATATCACCTATTTTTATCTTGCCCTTTTTTATATCCCAAAATCTTACCATAAGCTTTGCTATAGTTGATTTTCCTGAACCAGAAGCCCCAACAAGAGCCGTTACCGTATTTTCCTTTGCTTTAAAAGAAATATCTTTTAGTACCTCCCTATATAATCTTAAAATATCTTTTATTTACTCGCTTAATCTCAGTTTTTCATATTTATTCAAAAAGCTTTTATGAATTTCATTAGCATCTAGTGCTGAATAAGGGATGTTTTGGGTACAACAATAAAGCGTCTTCC
>JAOARV010000063.1 GCA_025210395.1 Marinisporobacter sp. | reverse complement strand
CAACATTCTTTTTATCAATCTCTGTTTTTCTTCTATTGAATATCTTTTATTGTTTTTTGCCATAGGTTTAATCTCCTTCTTTATTTTTATTCGAGAATATCATTAATTTTCTCCTACGACAACTATCTTACCACAGGGGGAAGATTGTTATTTTCAAATATGCCTCGTGGGATACATATTCTATTATCTACTGGTTTGAAAAATGAGTGTGTTGAATTTATTGTTTGTGATGATAAATTGGACAAAAAAATAATTGAATTAAAGAATTTTAATAGAAAAGAAATTCCTATAGTGACAGGATTGAGTGAAGAACATAAAGATAAAAAAGGAAATAATATAAACGATAAAGTATATGAAAAGACGAAAGGAAATGCTGAATTAATAAATGTATTAATGTCAGAAATTAGGAATGAAGATGGGACTTATGATTTTTCTAAACTCGAGAATATAGATCAGAATAAAATTTTGCTATATGAAGCATGTGGAAAAGAATGGATTGATGATGATTCTCAGCTTTTAGAGGATATACTTTTATTGTTAGCAGTTTTTAACTTAGTTGGTCCAATAAGTTTTGAAGATGTACAATCGTTTTTATCCTATAAAGGCTATAAATATAAATTGCCTAGAATAAGAAAAAAAATTGATAAAGTATCTCAACAGTTAAATTATACTAATTATACTAAGCTAAAATTAAATAATAAGGATTATGCAGACTATATACTTAATAGTTATTTTAGTAAAGCAGATGTTAACTTAATAATAGATGAAATTTTTTTGTGGCTTGGAAAACTAGTAAATAGTGATTATGATCTTGCTATAAACTTTATTAGATGCATAAAAAATGCTCAAATAGTTGATGATGAAAGTTTTGAAAGTAGTTTGAAAAAGTTTATTAGCGTTAAAGTAGAAAATAAACAGGAGAGATATTTATATGAGATTGGTATGCATTTATATTATGACTATAGCCAAATGACAGAATATGCATTTTGGATTCTAGAAGAATCAGTGGAAATGGGTAATTCAGATGCTAAGAGCTTTTTAGGTCATTCTCTTTTGAATGACAATAATATTGAAAGAAATATTGAAAGAGGAGAAAAATTATTAAGAGAAGCAATAAATCAACGAAATTCTAAAGCTATGAAAATTCTTGGGGAGATGTTAATTGAGGGGACAATAATTAGTAAAAATGAAAGTGAGGGAATTAAGTTTCTAAAAGAAGCAATACTTCTCGGAGATGATGATGCTAAATTGTCATTAGGGAATAAATTGATTTCAGGGAGAGGCGTTATTATAGATTCTGAAAAAGGAAAAGAAATGCTGTATGAGTTAACAAACAAAAACAATGTACAAGCTTTGAGATTACTTGGAAATAGATTGTTAGATGGAGCAGGAATAGAGGCAGATCGAAAAAAAGGAGAAGGAATGCTTTTAGAAGCAATAAATTTAGGCTGTTCAAAGTCAAAATTTATTTTAGCAATGAGATTGATTGAAGGTTTAGGTATAGAGCGAGATATTGATCGGGGATTAAAGTTATTAAAGCAGGCTTCGGAAGAAAATAATAAAGATGCTAAACGATTATTAGCAAAGATATTAGTAGAAGGTATTATTACTGAACAAAATAGAAATGAAGGAATGAGAATAATTAAAGAACTAATGGATCAAGATGATATAGAATCCATTCTTATATATGCTAATTTATTAATTAAGGGGAAGTATGTTGAAAAGGATTTGAAAGCAGGAGTAGATTTACTTGAAGAAAAAATTGAAGAGAATGAGACAGAGGCGATGAGGATATTAGGTAATAGAATATTAGAGGGAGATTTAGTAGAATTGAATTATGAAAAAGGCGATAAAAGAGGGAGGAAATTGCTTGAATTAGCAATAAAAGAAGGAAATGTTGATGCAAATATTGATATGGCAATGGAATTAATTGATGAGATTGAAATAGTTGAAAATAGGGAAAAAAGTTATTGCTTATTAGAGGAAGCTGTTTCTAAATATAGTTTGCGAGGAACAGTAACATATGGGATATTGTTATTTGAAAAAGGAAATAGCATTCAGGAAAGAAACAAAGGAAAAGATTTACTTGAACAAGCAATTGTGGGTGGGAGTTTAATAGCAAAACGATATTTAGGAAATGAATTGATTGATGGGGATGTAATTGATAAAAATATTATACGTGGGGAGATACTACTTCAAGAAGCTGGAAGATCAGGAAATGTATCTGCAATTAAAGATTTGGGTTATAGGTTATTTTTTGGTATTGGATTACAGAGGAATTCTATTAAGGGAGAAGAATTACTTGTTAAAGCGATAAAAGAGGGAAATTGTATTGCAAAAACCATGTTAGGACATGGAATATTATTAGGATATTCAAACAACTATAATTTTCATGAAGGGATAAAGTTAATCGAAGAGGCAGTTGAAGAGAAAGAGATTGTAGCTTGTAGGATATTAGGAGAATTTCTAATTGAAGGGAAGTATGTAGATCAAGATAAGAAAAAGGGAGAAGAATTACTAAGATTTGCCTCGAATAATGGAAACACTAAAGCAATAATAGCTTTAGCTTCGATGTTACTTGATGGGAGATATCTATGTGAGAATAAGGCTGTAGGAGAGGAATTACTTGTCAAGGCAGTAGAAAAAGGTGATAATATAGCATCAATAGAGTACGCAAGTAGGCTCATTGAGGGAAAAGGGATAATGATTAATGAGGATAAAGGATTGAAAATATTTGAAGAGCTAATTGAACAAAAGAATATTGAAGCTATGAAAGAATATGGAAATAGACTTATAATTGGAAAAGGTAACGTTAAGAAGAATGTTAGAAGAGGCGAACAATTATTGAAAGAGGTAATGTTAAAAGGAGATAAGGGTGCAAAACGAATTCTTGCAGTAAACATTATTAATGGATATCTTAATACTAATAAAATAGAAGACGGAGTAGAATTATTAGAAGAATGTGTTGCTAGTGATGATGAAATAGCAATGCATATATTAGGAGAGATGCTTATAGAGGGTGAGAATGTGGAGCAAGATATAAGAAGAGGAGTTAAACTAATTGAACAGTCTATAGCTAAAAAAGATACTGATACAAAAGTTTCTTTTGCTGTAAGATTGATTGAAGGGAATAAAGTTGACCAAGATGTTGATAGAGGGATAACATTTTTATATGAAGCCATTAAGGAAGGAAGTGAACGGGCAAAAATTCACTTAGCACAATATTTATTAGAGGGAGAACTAGTTGATAAGGAGGAATTAAAAGGTATACAGATGCTTGAAGAGTTAGTTGCTGATGGAAATAGGAGAGCACAAATAATTTTAGCTAAAAGACTCATCAAAGGTGATAGAATTAAGAAAAATATAGAAAATGGAATTGACTTAATTAAGGGATTAATAAAAAAAGAAGATATAAATTGTATGATAGAATATGGAGAACTTTTATTAGATGGAAAGTATATTGGAAAAAATTCAATTGAAGGAAGAAAACATTTGTCATATGCAGAAAAAAAAGGAAATTCTAAAGCTACTTATCTGTTAGCAAAAAGATTAATTGCAGGAAAAGGGTTAAAGAAACATGTTTCAAATGCAACAAAAAAATTTAAAAAAGCAATGAATAATGGAAATGTGTTTGCAAAATTTGAATATGGTTTACGACTTCAAATGGGAAATGTTTTAAGAAAAAATGTTAATAAAGGGAAAAAATATGTTGAACAAGTTCTTGAGAATGCAGATAGCGTAACCAAATATACTTTTGGCATTATTGCATACAGGCTAAAGAATTTTCAATTAGCTACTAGATTATTTTATGAAGCATACAGTGATGATATAAATTCAGCAGGTGTATCTTTAGCATATATGGTTAGACGAAATGAAATTAGAGGAGATATTCAGATACCAAAAGTAGATAAATTATTAGAAAAAAGTTTACATAATAATGATTGCCAAGCTAAAATAAATATTGCTTTAAATTTAGTTAAAACAAAGAATGATTGGATAAGTGCTGATGAAATTATGAAAAAGTTAGATTTATGCATGAGCGCACTAGAGTGGTGGTATGAAATATCAGAAGAAGGAGATGCAGAAGGAGAGTTAGTGTTAGGTTGGATAGGAAAATATAAACAACTAAATTTCTATAACAGTATTCCATTTGAAAAAAGATTAAAAAGAGCTAGCGGAAAAAATTGGGATTTACCAAGTTGGATGTTTTATAATAAAGATACGATAGATGAAGTTGCTGCAACTAACAATATTTAGAAAAGTATATAAAACTGAAAATTTGTGTTCATAAAGGATATATCTAAGCGGTTATAGGATTTTGAAAAGATGATTAGGAAGTTCTGTATTTGTATTAGATCAAGATGTAGAAATGCAAGAACTTTTAAAAAGACTTAAAGTAGTAGAGAAAATTCTTTCTAAAAAAGGCTTGAAAGAATAAATAGAATCATTCAATAGAGGGAGGATTAACATTTTTAAAAATAGATTTGATGAAGAAATAACAGAAAAAATATATAGTTTATTACAGAAGAATTGTCATATGGAGGTGGCGGAAATGGGAAGCAATTTGGGAAGAAGAATTTAAGCATAGAGAACAAAAAGGGAAAGAAAAAGCGAAAATAGAAATGAATGAAGAAATGATAGTAGCTAGAGAAGAAAATGAAAAAATTAAGAAATAGACAAAGCTAGATGATGTAAAAATCAATGGAATTAGAGAAAAATTGCTGCATTAAATTGGAAATGTATTGATTTTATAAAATCCTCTTTAGAAAAAAACTAAAGAGGATTTTTGTATTTAACAGAACATATAGAAGACAAACAGCGTAAGCGTCAAAAATTTTCCGCCTAGTAGTTTCTTCGTTCCTTTGCTAGAATAACAGATAATAAAACCTAAGGAGGAGGAATTATCTGTTATGAATGGAGAATCATCATCTATTGATTGGGACGATATTTTAAACAGATTT
>JAOARV010000062.1 GCA_025210395.1 Marinisporobacter sp. | reverse complement strand
CAGCGAAGGGGTCACACCTGTTCCCATACCGAACACAGAAGTTAAGCCCTTCAGCGCTGATGGTACTTGGTGGGTAACTGCCTGGGAGAGTAAGTCGTTGCTGGTTTAGAAAAAGCTCAGAATAATTTTCTGAGCTTTTTTCTTTTGTTATTCTTCAGGAAAGTATAAAATTTGTGGATAACTTATGATTGAGAAATCAAATGTTTGATCACTTTGAGCAAGTTTCATTACAAAACTATTCTTTTATAATGAAATTTGAGAGATGCGCATATTCGGTGGTATAATGGAAATTTCTTCATGTGAAAAATAAGAATACATGAAATATGCATAAAAATAAAAAAAATATATATAGGGATACCTATGACAAAATCATTCAATAAAAGAGAAAATAGGACAAAAGAACTAAGATTACAACAAAGGAAAAATAAAAGATATATAGAATATATATGCATAGAAAGATTATATAGATTTATTCTAAATTACTTAAACTGCGGAAAACAAAGAAAAGGATGATTCGATGATTTTAAAATTGATACTTCTTATTATGTTGTGCATACCCATTGCTTGTCTTCAATTATATTTATTAGTAGATACAGTAAAGGATTTAAAAAATCCTAAGAAATCGAAGAAAAGAACAAAACAATCTATGTATTCAAAGGAAAATACAAGGGGAAATTACCTCAAGATTGCAAAATAAAAAAATTGGTCTCAAAGCTTCTAAATAGAAGCTTTTTTTTGTATCTTGCGAAAAAGAAGAGAAGATGATATGATAATATTTATACTATTGGGAATCAATATTAAGAGAGATAAGGAGAAGAAAATATGGCATTGATTAGGCAAACCATAAAACAAAAGAAGCTTTCATTTTGGAAAGTAGTATTTATGATTTGTGGACCATTATTTGCAATGGACATGGCTATGAAAGGGCTAAAAGCATTAAGTACTAGTCCTGTTGTAGGAACTATTGGAGGATTATTTACCCTTGCAGGAGCTGTCGCAGCTTGTTTGATGATCATATATAACCATGTAGCTTATTTCAATTATAAGATTATTGACGATGAATTTATTATGGAAAAGGTTTTTGGAAAAGCGAATCATTTGTTTTTAACATTAAAGCTTAATGAATTACAAGAATTCAGGGCTTTTGATGAAATGGATTTACAAGAAGCAAAAAATAATAAGGCGAAGATTTATCGATTTGTAACAGGGAAAAATACAAAAAATTGGTATATCGGTAAGTTTACAAGAAGTGATGAAAAATATATGTTTATTATAGAACCAAATAAAGAAATATTAAATGGAATCTTATCATTTCAAAAAATGTGTTAGAAATAAAAAAATCTCATGTCTATGACATGGGATTTTTTTTAAAAAAGAATAACGAGACATCCTAGGGGTGAATATAATAGTAAATATAGGTTAATAATCACAATAAAAAGGTTGGTGAGCTGTATGAATCAGACAGCCTCGTGTTGTATGTGCAAAGAAAAAGCACAAAAGTATATCAAAGTATTAGATGGATACATATGTGAAGACTGTGAGAGAGTTATAAGTACTTTAGATGTGGATGATGTAAAGTATGAATATTATAATATAATTTTAAAAAGACTATGGCATAAATTTTTGGTATCTATGTAAATGTGAAGGTCATCAGCTTCTTGTTGGTGACTTTATTTTTTTACAAAAATATAATGAGATAGAGGAAGATATGTTAAAATAATAATAGTTATCGTATTATTTTAGGCACAGGAGGAACAATTGTGAAGGGAAAATTATTTGTTATTGAGTCAGGGGTAGATGCTAGTGGAAAAGCTACCCAATCAGAGAAATTATATAATAGATTATTAAATGAAGGAATAAAGATAAAAAAAATTACATTTCCTAATTATGATAGTGATTCTTCTGCACTTGTAAAGATGTATCTTAATGGAGACTTTGGAAGTAAACCAAATGATGTGAATCCTTATACAGCTTCTACTTTTTATGCAGTAGACCGATATGCTTCATATGTGAAGGACTGGAAAAAATTTCTGGAAGCTGGTGGAATTATTATTGCAGACCGATATACTACCTCAAATATGGTTCACCAAGCTTCAAAGTTTTGTACACAAGAACAAAAAAAAGAATTTTTAGACTGGTTATGGGATTTAGAGTTTAAAAAAATGGAGCTTCCTGTTCCAGACGAAGTCATATTTTTAAATATGAGTCCAGAGGTAAGCTACCAATTAATGAAGAATCGTGCGAACAAAATAAGTGGAGAGATGAAAAAGGATATACATGAAAGGGATCTTAAATACCTCCAAAAAACCTATGAAAATGCTTTATGGATAGCAGAGAAATATGATTGGAGGAAAGTTCAATGCATTAAAAATCAAGAATTGAAGAGTATTGATGAAATTCATGAAGAGATTTACCAAATCGTAAAAGAGAACCTATAAGAATATTGGAGGACTTGAATGGATTTTAAAGATATAATAGGACAAGAAAAGGTAATTCGTTATTTAAAGACATCCATAAGAAATAAACGAATTGCACATGCTTATATATTTGAAGGACCAAAGGGGATTGGTAAAGTTGATGGGGCTATAGTTTTTGCAAAAGCCGTACAATGTAAAAATTATGAAGGAGCTATTTGTAATCATTGTTCATCTTGCTTGAAGGTAGATACTAATAATCATCCAGATATAAAAATCATTGAACCAGAGGGGAAAAGTATTAAAAATAAACAAATTGAAGAATTCCAACAGGATTTATTAAGAAGACCCTATGAAAGCAATAAGAAAATATATATCATAAAAGATGCCAACCTTATGACTGACAGTGCACAAAATCGGTTATTAAAGACATTAGAAGAACCACCAGAGTACGCTATCATTATATTGATTAGTATGCATGCAAATAGTTTTTTACCAACCATTAAATCTCGTTGTCAGATATTAAAGTTCTCACCCATTGGAGAAAAAATCATAGAAGAACTTTTAAAAGATAGATACAAAGTATCTTCAAAGGAAGCTAAAGTTTTGGCTGCTTTTTCGGATGGTATTTTAGGAAAAGCATTAAGGCTAAAAGAATCAGAAGAATTTAAAAATAAAAGAGAAGAAACCATACAAGTAATAGAAAAACTATTGAATAAAGATGCACTGATCGTATTTGATCTCGTTGAATTTTTTCAAAATAATAAAGAGGATATATATGAAATATTAGACTTTATGCTTTTTTGGTTTAGAGATGTACTTTTGTTAAGCCAAACAGGGGAAGATCAGTTTTTGATTA
This sequence comes from Marinisporobacter sp., assembly GCA_025210395.1. GTDB lineage: Bacteria > Bacillota > Clostridia > Peptostreptococcales > Thermotaleaceae > Crassaminicella. The sequence continues at coordinate 31,951 of JAOARV010000062.1, read as the reverse complement.
ATATAGATCAAGAAGAAACTTTACAAAGGCATATGTATGCTATAGGGTATAATAAAATAGGAAATATTATTAGTACAATAGAAAAAACAAAAAATGATATAAAAGCAAATGTCAACTTTCAATTAGCTATTGAAATGATGCTTTTAACCATACAGGAGGTATAAAATGGTAACCGTTGTTGGAATAAGATTTAAAAAAGCAGGGAAAATATATTATTTTGATCCAGATGAAATTACGATTGAAAAAGGTCAAAATGTTATAGTAGAGACTGCAAGAGGAGTAGAATTTGGAGAAGTGGTTGTAGGACCAAAAGAAATTAAAGAAGATGATATCGTAGCTCCATTAAAAAAAGTATTGAGGGTGGCTACTTTAGAAGATGAAATAGAGAATAATCAAAATATAGAAAAAGAAAAAGAAGCCTTTGAAATTTGCTTAGAAAAAATTGATACCCATCAGTTAGAAATGAAGCTTATTGATGTGGAATATACCTTTGATAATAACAAAGTAATATTTTACTTTACTGCAGATGGAAGAGTAGACTTTAGAGAGCTAGTAAAAGATTTGGCAGCTGTTTTTAAAACAAGAATAGAGCTACGTCAAATTGGTGTTAGAGATGAAGCAAAGATGATTGGTGGAATAGGCCCTTGTGGAAAAGGTCTTTGTTGTGCTACTTGGCTAGGGGATTTTGAACCTGTATCTATAAAAATGGCTAAGGAACAGAGTTTATCTCTAAATCCAACAAAAATATCTGGAATTTGTGGTAGATTGATGTGTTGCTTAAAATATGAACATGAAACCTATCAATGCCTTAGAGAAAACCTTCCAGAACAGGGAGAGAAGGTAATCACACCAGATGGGGAAGGAATTGTTATAGCGAATAATGTATTATTAGAGTCTGTAAAGGTGCGTCATATATTAGAAAAAACAAAAAGAGGACAAGAAAATAAGTTAAGTGATGATATATTTGTCTATCATAAAGAACAAATCAAGAGAATGAAATGTTGTTGCAAAAAAGTCCAAGAAGAGATAGTAAGTGGAGGAGAGAAACAAGCAGAGGAATAAAATGGAGTAGGATTGTTATAATTTATATAGGGAGTGGAAATACTTAGTCAGAAGTATATTTCATTGAAATCTTGGAGGTGAAGATTTTGGCATATGTAATTACAGATGCATGTATTAGTTGTGGTGTATGTGAACCAGAATGTCCTGTTAATGTAATTAGTGCTGGTGATGATAAGTATGTAATTGATCCAGCAGGATGTATTGATTGCGGTGCTTGTGCCAATGTATGTCCTGTAGATGCACCAAAACCAGAATAGACAAAAAGCCCCTGTAACAAGGGGGTTTTTTTGTAGAAATAGTTTTCAGCATTTATTTTTTAGATTGTAGTATAATGGTATAGAAACCCTTGTAATGAAAGTGGGAAAGGGAGGGGGAAGTATGTATAAAAAGAGGGCTGTTTTATTGGGAGTTATTTTGTTAGGAATTGTTGTTTTTTTTATATTTGTTAAAAATGAAGAGCCAAAAGAAAACCTAATTATTCAGTCACAGAAGACTAAAGAAAAAGATGAGATAACTAAAGAAGAAAAGGGTGTATTTGTAGGAGATCAAGCTTATGATTTCACACTTTTAGATAGAGAAGGCAATGAAATAAAATTATCTGATTTGAAGGGGAAAGTAGTATTCCTTAATTTTTTTACTACTTGGTGCGGTTCCTGTGCTCAGGAGATGCGTTATATACAAGAAGTATATGAACAGTATAAAGAAAAGGACATCGTATTTTTAGTTGTAAACGTATTGGCTGCTGAAAAAAAAGATGTAGAAGGAGTAAATGAATTTTTAGATGAAAAAGGCTATACATTTCCTATATTGTATGATGTAGATGGAAATATATCTGTTAAATATAAGGTGAATGCATTTCCTGCTACCTATATTATCAATCAAGAAGGAATCGTAGAGGAGTCTGTCACTCAAAGTATGGAGAAAGAAGTCATGATTGAAAAAATCGAAAATACATTAAATAAATAGGATTAGAATTAGGAGAGATAGGAATTATGGGAAACTTAGTAAAAGAACATGAAAGAGTAGATGATTTGCAGTGTAAAGGGCTCAGGCTTATACAAGATCCAAAGGGGTTTTGCTTTGGAATAGATGCAGTACTCTTAAGCAATTTTTGTGAAATAAGAAAAAACTGGCGTGTAGTAGATTTAGGAACAGGAACAGGAATCATTCCTATACTTTTAGCAGGAAAAACAAATGCCAAAGAAATTTTAGGAGTTGAAATTCAAGAATCTGTTGCAGAGATGGCTTCAAGAAGTGTGAAGTTAAATCAATTAGAAGATCGTGTGAAAATTATTCAACAGGATTTAAAAAATATCTTAGAGCATACGAAAGCCTATACCTTTGATTGTGTTACCTCTAATCCTCCCTATATGAATGCAGGAGGAGGGCTTTTAAATCCTGAAAGCATGAAAGCTATATCAAGGCATGAAGTGAAATGCAATCTAGAAGATATTATTTCCGTTTCTAGTAAGCTTATAAAGGACAGAGGACATTTTTATATGGTACATAGACCCCATAGATTAGTAGACATTATTTATTTATGTAGAAAATATAAATTAGAGCCAAAGAAAATAAGATTTGTACATCCTAACAAAAATAAAAAACCAAATATCTTATTAATACAATGTGTAAAATATGGAAGACCTGAATTGAAATTTATGGACCCCTTATATGTTTATAATGAAGATGGAACTTATACAGATGAAATTCATGAAATATATGGAAGAGATCAATAAAAAAAATACTTGTGCATCCACACAAGTATTTTTTTTATTTATTTACTTAATTCTTCAATGCAAGCTGGGCAAATATTTTTACCTTTAAAATTTGTGATATCCTTTGCTTGTCCACAAAAGATACATGCTGGCTCATATTTTTTTAGAATGATTTGATCTTTATCAACATAAATTTCTAATGCATCCTTCTCTTTGATGTTCAATGTCCTTCTTAACTCGATTGGAAGTACAACTCTACCTAGCTCGTCTACTTTTCTTACTATACCTGTGGATTTCATATATCCATCTCCTCTCTTCTACAATATTCGACATTTTTTTTGGTATAATTAAATCGTACCAGAACTGTAAATAAAAGTCAACTATAAATTTAAAAAAATTTATAGAAATTTATTATTTTATATAAAAGTAGGAAAGAAGTAGCTATAAGAATGGAAAATAATTGTAATTTAATCAAAAAAGAAGAGAATAGATGGCTATTCTCTTCTTTTTCGAATAGAAGAATTTCCTAACAGTTCCTTTGTAGAATAAATGATTTGTATCCCTCGAATAATCCAACTTAGAAAAGCTGAATTTTTTGAAAAAGAAGTGGCAGCTGCTTCTGCATTACTAGTAATGGTATCAAAGGTTTGCTGAAGGGATTGTATATCTTGTGATACATCACTACTGATACTTTCTATATTTTTGGCAATAGAAGGTGCCTCTTGAAGGATACCATCAATGTTAGATTGATTTTTTCTTAACGTGTTTTGTACAAGCTTTACCGTATCACTTAAATTCTTTAAAAGGATAATGGCATAAATGATTAAAACTAAAAAAGCCATTCCTAGTAGAACAATGCCAAGATCGCCTAATGAAATTTGGGTATTCAAAAAATATCACTCCTTTCATAAATCTATACGAACAAATTTTATAGATTATGCTTCAACTCTTTTATTGGATAGATTAAATGTGTGTTTAATCTCAATTTTATACATTTTATGAAGATAAGTCTACAAATTTTTTATACAAAATAGAGGATTCATCATTTGTATTCATATGTCTTTTAAGTTGCATCATATACTTTCATAAGGACTTATATAAGAAATGGGGCGAAAAGAATGATGAATGTAATTTGGTTCGTGATGATTATAGGTGGGACGCTTGTTGCAGTACTTACCCAAAATACCCATGTAATCAATGATGCAGTTATTAAAAATACACAAGAAGCAGTCGTTTTTGCAATTGGGCTTACAGGGATTATGGCAGTATGGCTAGGGCTTATGAATATAGCAGAAAAATCAGGACTCATTAAAAAAATAGGGAAATTTATGAGTCCCTTTATAAGATTATTGTACCCAGAAATCCCCAAAGATCATCTAGCTATTAGCAGTATTGTTATGAATATGGTTGTTAACATGTTTGGAGCAGGAAATTCTGCAACAGCACTAGGACTCAAGACAATGAATGAGCTTCAGCGTATGAATCCCCATAAAAGAGCAGCAAGCAATTCTATGTGTATGTTTTTAGTTATCAATATGTCATCTATTCAATTGATTCCATTATCTGTACTTAAAATTCGCGCAGATGCAGGAAGTCTAGACCCTACAGAAATCATAGGAACTTCTTTAGTTGCAACAAGCGTTTCAACGATTGTAGGGATTATAACTTGTAAACTATTAGAAAGGAAATATTAAAATGATTGAAATATTAAAGGTTTTATCTATTATGATTATTCCTATCATGATTACGATTATTTTATTACATGGAATGATCAAGAAAATAAATATGTATGATGCTTTTGTAGAAGGGGCAGCAGAAGGATTTCAAACATCTATTCGGATTATGCCATACCTGATTGCTATATTTTTAGCTATAGGAATTTTTAAGGACTCAGGAGCATTACATCTATTTACTCGAATACTATCTCCTATTACAAAGGTTTTAGGGATTCCAAGTGAAATACTCCCTTTAGCTATTATGAGACCTATATCAGGAAGTGGTTCCTTAGGCATTGTAAAAGACTTGGTAACTACTTATGGACCGGATTCTTTTATTGGGAGAGTAGCATCTACCATGATGGGTTCAGCTGAGACCATCTTTTACACCATGGCTGTATATTTTGGTGCTGTAGGGATTAAAAGAGGGAGGCATACTCTTCTAGCTGCGTTAATCTCTCATATAGCAGCTATATTTGCTTCTATATGGGTTTGTAGGTGGGTGTTTTCATGATTTATTATTTATTCCTTTTATTATATTATAATGGTATATATTACATGATAAGGATGACACGAGATTTTATTCATGTGACTTTGATGTAAAAGTAACAGATGCAGCTAAGTTTATTTTAACTGTAAATGCAACTATGTCTGACTTATATCTTGTATCACGTAAAGATAATAAAATCAGTGTAACAGATAAAGGATAGGGTGAAACAAGTAAAAACAAAACCGTTATAGTTACTGTTTATAAAGAAAACTAATCACCTATAGAAGAGCCAAATCCTTTGATTGGCTCTTCTTTCATATCATGATATAATCTTAGTGTAACGATTTAATAAAAGGGAGGAAATTTTAAGAGATATAAGTACTATATAGTATCTGCAATGATTATATTTTTATTCATTTCTGTTACCGGGTGTAAGAGTCTTCTTTTGAATGAATATAATAATCAATAGAAAAGCTATGTATAATAATGTGTTTAAGGGGATAAGCTATGATATAAGAAATAGATATTGGAAAAAAGTACAGGGTATAGATTGTGTAGACATACTAATTGGGAAAGAGGTATTGAATGCTTAAAGATAGAAGCTTAAAGGTTGTATTATCATGGACAGCTGTATTTTTATGGCTTGTCCTTATATTTTGTTTATCTGCTCAACCAGCAAATCAGTCAGATGGTCTTAGCAAAAAGGTGACGAAGGTGATTATAGAAAATGCAGGGAAAATTGTTCCTATAGCAGATGAAACCAGCACAACTACAAATTTGGTAGCAAGGTTTAATCATATGGTGCGAAAGTATGCTCACTTTACAGTGTATCTAATTCTTGGAATACTAGTAATGAATGGGTTTAGGGTAAGTGGTAGCATTGGCTTTAGAGGAAGTGTATTATCACTTGTGTTTTGTATAGCTTATGCAATAAGTGATGAAGTTCATCAGCTTTTTGTAGCTGGTAGGGGAGGTCAGGTGATGGATGTATTGATCGATAGTGCTGGGGCAAGTGTTGGAATTTTGATGTATTTAATGCTTAGTAGAATAAAGAAAAAGGTCATAACCAGCAATTAAGTTGGCTATGATCTTTTTTTATATAAATTTGAGTTGAAAGTAATTTGATGTTAAAATAGAGTTAACTTAAGGTGTAGGTGGTGAAATCATGGAAAAAGAATTGCTATTAGCAATTAGAGAAATACTTAAAGAAGAATTGAAGCCATTAAAAAATGAAATAGTAGGAATGAAAGATGAAATAACCGGTATGAAAGACGAAATAACCGGTATGAAAGCTAAGATAGATGAAACTTATGAAATCGTTAAGGCATTAGAGCATTCTGCACAAGTGAATAAAGCAGAGCATGATAGTATGTCAAATGATATAGCACACATTAAAGGGGATATAGAAATCATTAAGAGGGATATGTATAGAGTTGAAGAAGCTACTGCTAATAATTGGGCAGATATTGCCAGGTTAAAGCAAGTAAAATAATGGATAGTGGAGAACTGGTAGATATTATTTTTAACTTATTAAAATATATAGACCTCTTGGGAGAATAAAGCCAAGAGGTATTTTTGTTTTAGTGGCTATTTGTATTGTGCCATTTTATTTTTTATATCTAGCATTGTATAGTCAAGATGGCTAATAACATCAGCACATTCCTTTAGCTGATCGGTTATACTTTCTGGAACGATTTTATTGAATTTATAAAAAATCTTATGTTCAAGACTTGCCCAAAAGTCCATAGCGATGGTTCGAATTTGTATTTCTACTTTTACAGGGGCTGTGCGATCTGAGAGAAATACGGGGATTTCCACGATAAGATGTAAGCTTTGGTAACCATTGGGCTTTGGATTTTTGATGTAATCCTTTATTTCTATAATGTTGATATCACTTTGTTTTTTTATTAATTCATAGATGGTATAAATATCTGATGTAAAGGAGCAAATAATTCTGATGCCAGCAATATCATGGATATATTTTTGTGCATTTTCAAGGGTTATTGCATAACCTTTCCTTTCCAGTTTTGATATAATACTATCAGTAGATTTTACACGAGATTTAATATGTTCGATGGGATTATGGGAATGGATAAATTGAAATTCCTCATTGAGTATATTTAGTTTGGTATTTACTTCGCTTAAAGCGAACCGATAGATCAGTAGTAAATTGTTCCATTCAACAGCATGTTTTGGCAGTTTCATTGCTTCCAAAATATAATCACTCCTATTTAATGAAAATTTAACAATATATAATTATTATAGCATATGTTTAAGAAATAGGGGCATTGTAAAGATTTGGCAAAGGTGATTGGTATGAAAAGGAAATAGGCTGATAATAAAATAAAGAAAATAGTATTCATACGCGGTGAAATACAGTTGGAAAAAGAAATGCTTCAATTGATATGAAACAAGCTTTTTTATCATGGTAAAAATAGCAAGCTTGTAATCCCTTAGCTATATTTTCTAAAAAATCATATAGCTCTTCGCATAAACGAAAAAAAGCAGGGAATACTAGAAAAAACATTTTAAATAAGGTGGCGTTGATAATAGGAAAGAATGCAGAGAAGCTATTACAGATCATAACGATTTTATTTCTTATCATCACAATAGGGAGTGTTGCATATAGAGAAGAAATATTTTATAAAAAAACAATGAATTGTACTGAAAAAACGAATAAAAAAGTAACTGTATTGGAAGAAGTGTACGAAGGGAAAGATGTAAAATAAATTGTAAAGATACAGAATGAAATGTTAAAAGTGATAAATGGAAAAAGTAAATTTTATTAGTCAAAATCAAAATATAACATAAATACTATTGACAATACGCACATATTTTTATAAATTAATATATATACGAACCTTATAAGATAAAAGTAATGATGGGAAGAGTAAGTATAGAGAAGCGTTACAGAGAGCTAGAAAATAGTGAGAACTAGCACGATAGAATATACTGAAGATGGCCCCTAAACTGCATAGCTGAGAGATTTCTTTAGGCTATGCCGGATTTGCAGCCGTTAATTTTGCAAAGTGATAGGAGTCACTTACTGAGGTCATCATCGTGAGATGATGATAAATTAGGGTGGTAACGCGAGAACTTCCTCGTCCCTTTGTTAGGGGACGTTTTTTTTTATGCAAAAAAGGTAGGTGATGCTTTTGGCCATTGGTAAGCAGATCGGGCTGTTATTAAGATTTATTTACGGCTATTTGATTGGGTTTATTTTTATTTCTATTATTTATATTGTTGTGGGAATAACAGTGATTTTATTTCGACCAGAGCCCTTTTCCATTTTTGTGATTGCATATATTCAGGAAGTAGATCACTACAAACTAAAAATCACTCTATTAGGACATTTGGTTATGGCGATATTTGGAATAGTAGAATGGACGAAATGCAAAAATGAAATAAGAAGAAGAAAGAAAAAGAGGAGGAAAAGAAAATCATGAGTAAAGGAAATTTCTACATTACAACACCTATTTATTATCCAAGCTCTAACTTACATATTGGACATACTTATTCAACTGTAGCAGCTGATGCTATGGCAAGATTTAAAAGATTAACAGGATATGATGTAATGTTCTTAACAGGAACAGATGAGCATGGACAAAAGCTTCAAAATGTAGCAAAGGAAAATGGTATGGAGCCAAAGGAATATATTGATACCATTGTAGCAGGAATCAAAGACCTTTGGGGAACTATGGAAATCTCTTATGATCATTTCATCAGAACGACAGATGAAGAGCACAAAAGACGTGTACAAGAGATCTTTAAAAAGCTTTATGATAAAGGAGATATTTATAAGGGAGAATATGAGGGATTATATTGTACCCCATGTGAATCCTTCTGGACAGAAACCCAAGTAGAAGATGGAAAATGTCCAGATTGCGGAAGACCTGTAGAAAAAACAAAAGAAGAAGCATACTTTTTTAAGCTTTCAAAATATCAGGACAGATTGCTTCAGTTATTTGAAGAAAGACCTGAGTTTTTACAGCCTGCATCAAGGAAAAACGAAATGGTTAACTTTATCAAGTCAGGGCTTGAAGATTTATGTATATCAAGAACAAGCTTTGACTGGGGTATTAAAGTTCCTATTGATGAAAAGCATGTTATTTATGTATGGCTAGATGCACTTTCAAATTATATTACAGCTCTTGGTTATCCAGAAGAGATGGATGGAAAATATAAAAAATATTGGCCTGCAGATGTGCATTTAATGGCAAAGGAAATCGTAAGATTCCATACGATTATTTGGCCAGCAATGTTAATGGCATTAGATCTTCCGCTTCCTAAAAAGGTATTTGGTCATGGATGGATTCTTCTTGAGGGCGGAAAAATGTCAAAATCAAAGGGAAATGTAGTAGACCCTGTGATTCTAGTAGATCGATATGGAACAGATGCACTGAAGTATTTCTTATTAAGAGAATATTCCTTTGGACAAGATGGTGTATTTACTAATGAAGTGCTACTACATAGAATCAATTCAGATCTTGCAAATGATTTAGGAAATCTAGTAAGTAGAACGGTTGCTATGATTGAAAAATATAATGGTGGTATTATTCCAAAGGCCAAGACAGGTACAGAATTTGATGAGGATTTAAAGTCTATAGCTACAGGTGTTGCTGCCAAATTAGAAGAAAAAATGAATGCTTTAGATTATAGCAATGCTTTAGAAGAAATTTGGAAGCTTGTAAGAAGAACCAATAAATATATTGATGAGACCACACCTTGGATTTTAGCTAAGGATGAAGCAGAGAAAGAGAAATTAAATACAGTTTTATATCATTTAGCTGAGAGCATCAGAATTATATCTGTTTTAATTTTACCATTTATGCATACAACTTCTAAAAAGATTTGGGCACAATTAGGTGTTAAGGAAGGAAATGGTACTGCTTGGGAAGATACTTTTACCTTCGGAAAGCTTCCTAGTGGTGGGAAAGTAGAAAAACAGGCAGCATTATTCCCAAGAATTGATATTCCTAAGGAATTAGAAGCTTTAGAAGCGACGAATAAAAAGGAAGAATCAAAAAAAGAAGAGAAAAAAGAAATGCCACAAAAGCCTGAAATCACCATTGATGATTTTGATAAAGTAGATTTAAAGGTTGGACAAATTTTAGAATGTAAAAAACATCCAAAGGCAGATAAATTGTTAGTATCTCAAGTGAAAATTGGAACAGAAGTAAGACAAATTGTATCAGGTATTGCAAAGCATTACAAACCGGAAGAATTGGTAGGTAGAAAGGTAATTGTTGTAACCAACCTAAAACCAATCAAGCTAAGAGGAGAAGAATCTAGAGGAATGATTTTAGCTGCTGGAGATGGAAAAGAATTAACCCTTGTAACAGCAGATATTGAAGATGGAGCACAAGTAAGCTAAAGGAGGATAATTATGTTATTTGATTCTCATGCCCATTTGGATGATAGAAAGTTTGATCAAGATCGAGAAAAAGTATTAGAGAATGCAAGAGCCAATGGTATTTCTTATATGGTCAATCCTGGGGCAGATTTTGAGTCCTCTGTAAGGTCTATAGAGTTAGCAAGTAAGTATACAATGATTTATGCAGCTGTAGGGATTCACCCTCATGATGCAGAGGATGTGGATGATATGACGCTAGCTCTTTTAAAGGGACTTGCTAAAAAGCCTAAGGTTGTAGCTATAGGAGAAATAGGGCTTGATTATCATTATGATCATTCGCCTAGGGATATACAAAGAGATATATTTAGAAAGCAGATTGCTTTGGCAAAGGAAGTAAAGCTTCCAATCATTATTCATGATCGGGAAGCTAATGATGATGTGATGCATATTCTCAAGGAAGAAAAGGCATTTGATACGGGTGTAGTCCTTCACTGCTTCTCAGGAAGTGCAGAGCTTGCGCGACAATATATAAAGCTGGGTGCTTATATATCTATTGCAGGGCCTGTAACCTTTAAAAATGCAAGAAAAACAGTAGAGGTAGTAGAGAAAATCCCCCTTGAGTATTTATTTGTTGAGACAGATTCTCCGTATTTAACACCAGTGCCTTTTAGAGGGAAAAGAAATGAAATGGCTCATGTAAGATATGTAGCAGAAAAAATTGCTGAGATTAAGGGGTTAAGCTTAGAAGAGGTAGCCCATCAAACAACTGAAAATGCAAAAAAATTCTTTGGGATTAAATAAAAAACATAGGATAGGGAATCTATCCTATGTTTTTTATTATTCTTTTATTGTACCAGCATTCCATAAATTTAAATAATTTTTTGTTTGATCCCGAAAAAGAAAGATGAATGCTGTTGTGAAAAAATTCCTGTTAAAAGACTATTTAATACGCGAAACAGAAGGAATTTTTAATAGGATATGGAATATTTGTAAAGCAGAAGTATGGATGTTTTATGAAAGAGTTATAGAGACCTTTTATAGCATGATATTTAAAGTAGAGGAAATAGAAAGGGAAATAAGATTTATTTAGTATAAATAGAAATAATTTCATATTTTTGCATATAAATAGATAGGATAAGGACATACTAAAAAAGATTTATTAAGAAATAAAAACAAAAGTAAGATTCTCTGTAAAGAAGAAAATAGACATAAAGAAGAAAGAAACAGAATATAATAAAAAAGTTGTTAAAATCACAATAAAGTTTCAATCAACAACCAAAATTCTAAAATTTCCTGGGAAATATGACGAAGAGATAGAAATTAGGTGAGTGCTTATGTAAATCATGGCGAATAACACAAAATAGTGCTAAAAAATTTGACGAAAAAAGTTTTTTTGTGTAGAATACTAAAGATTGTTGAGAGACATAAGGTAAATATTAACATCAGAAGATTTTTGATGTAAGTCATGAAAAATAAAAATACATATAGGTCTATTTTTTTTGTGACAATAAATAAGGAGGGTAACGTTTTATGGAAACACATTTTAAGAATAGAAAGTTTCTTACAAAAAGAAATTTTATTATTCTTATGATTGTCATGCTACTTGGAGGATTTTGCACAAGTTATGCATTGACAAAAGAAGTCATCATCAAAGATGGCGAAAAGGAGATCAAGGTAGAAGGGATTTTCTTTCATGTAGAGAGTGTTATTAAGAAAGGTAAAATTGTACTGAATGAACATGACCAACTATCAAAGCCATCTGATCATAAAGTAGAAAATGGGATGATGATTACCATTAAAAGAGCCTGTCCTGCAAACATACAAGTAGATGGGAAATTAGAAGGAATTATGACAGCAAATGAAAAAGTAAAAGACATCTTAGCTGAATATCATATAGCAGTAGGAGAAAAGGATATTGTTGTGCCAGCATTAGATCAAAAGGTAAATAAATACGAAACGATTAAAGTAGTAAGGGTAGAAGAAAAGATTGTGACACAAAAGGAAATGATTCCATATCAGAGCATTATCAAATACAATGATCGTGTAGAAGATGGAAAAACAAAGGTTATTCAAGATGGAAAGAATGGAAAGCGACAAGCGAAGTATAAAATGGTATATGAAGATGGTGTAGAGGTATCTAAGGAATTGCTAGAAGAAAACATTTTAGAACCAGTAGAGGATGCCATTGTAGAAAAAGGTACGGCAATGTATGTGGCAACTGCTAGAGGAAGGCTTAGAGCGAAGAAAATGATTAAGATGACAGCCACGGCTTATGATGCAGGTTTTGAGAGCTGTGGGAAAAATCCAGATCATCCTCAGTATGGCATTACTAGAAGTGGAACAAAGGTACGACCAGGAGTTGTGGCAGTAGACCCTAGGGTAATTCCTTTAGGAACAAAGCTTTATGTAAAAGCATTAGATGGTTCAAAGGATTATGGCTTTGCAAGTGCTGAAGATACAGGTGGGGCTATCAAAGGAAAAAAAATAGACCTTTATTTTGAGAGTTCCAAGGATGTAGCAAGATATGGAAAGAGAAAGGTAATCGTTTATGTTTTAGATTAAGGTAGGGAGAAATCCTTACCTTTTTTTATGGGTCTATTCATAGCCCTTTACAGTTAGAGGTCTATACGATAGAATGTTTTAAGAATAATTAAAGAATATTTGGAGGAACACTATGATTAAGGAAGTTATTGTAGTTGAAGGACGAGACGATGTGATTGCTGTGAAAAGAGCAGTAGATGCAGAAATCATTACTACCCATGGCTTTGGGATAACAGAAGAAACCTATAAAAGAATTGCCTTTGCTCAAAAAAGAAAGGGCGTTATTATCTTTACTGATCCAGATCATGCAGGGGAAAGAATCAGAAAAAATATCGTTAAACGTGTTAAAGGATGTAAGCATGCTTTTTTACCTAGAGAGCAAGCAACGAAAAATGGAGATATAGGTATAGAAAATGCTTCTCCTGAAAATATTAGGGCAGCTCTTAATAAGGTTAGAAGTGAAAGCAATGAAAAAAGAAGTGAATTTAAACAGCTTGATCTTATTAAAAATGATTTAGTTGGCTCTAATGAAGCAAGTAATAGACGAGATGCATTAGGAAAGCTATTAGGGATTGGCTATGCGAATGCAAAGCAGTTTTTAAATAGATTGAATAACTATGGGATTACAAGAGAAGAATTTGAAGAAGGATTAAAAAAATTATAATAGAGTAGGAGATATTATGGAGAGATTAGTTTCACCCAAAACAACAAAAGAGATTGTTAATAAATATGGATTTAAATTTTCAAAAAGCTTAGGACAAAACTTTTTAATTGATGAAAACATATTATACAAAATTGTAGATGGTGCAGAAGTAGATAAGGAAGATATTGTGATTGAAGTAGGTCCTGGAATAGGGACACTCACACAGGTATTAGCAGAAAGGGCAAAGAAAGTAATTGCTATTGAAATCGATAAAACATTACTTCCTATCCTTTCAGAGACCTTAGGGGATCAAGAGAATGTAGAAGTAATAAATGAAGACGTTTTAAAGCTAGATATACATAAACTGATTGAAGAAAAATGTGAAGGAAAAGCAGTAAAGGTGATTGCCAATCTTCCTTATTATGTAACTACCCCAATTATTATGAAGTTTCTTGAAGAGCGAGTGCCTCTTAAGAATATGGTTGTAATGATTCAAAAGGAAGTTGCAGATAGAATGCAGGCAGAACCTAAAACAAAGGAGTATGGATCATTATCAGTAGCAGTTCAATATTATTCTGAGCCACAAATCATCACAAAGGTTCCAAGATCTGTATTCATTCCACAACCTAAAGTAGAGTCAACAGTCATTCGTCTAAGAGTTTTACAAGAACCAAGAGTACAAGTAAAGGATGAAAAAATATTATTTTCTATCGTTCGAGCAGCCTTTGGAAAGAGAAGAAAAACCCTTTTGAATGCACTAAGCAATAGTCCTTTACAGGTAGATAAAGAAATATTAAAGAAAGTGTTAGAAAATAGTGGTATTGAAGGGAATAGAAGAGGAGAAACCCTTACAATAGAAGAGTTTGCAAAAATTGCAGATACTTTTTGTGAAAGTTTATAAAGAGATGTGCCAGGTGAGTATGCGGATAAAAAATCCCATTCATGCCTGGCATGATTATTTTTTTGTAAAAGATGAACTTATTTTCTATTTGGTACATATATTAATAGTAAGTGAAAAAAGTATTTTTTAAAAGGGGGGAGAGTGGGTATGGATCAAAAGCGATATAGAAGATATTTTATTATACTAGATCAAGAAGATAGTGGCTTTGAAAACAAGCAGGGGAAAAAGACGAAAGGATATGCAAAGCTAGAAACAAAGAACGGAAAAGGTGTACTTAGTCAGTATATACAAAATATGAAATATTTTGATGATGGAGAATATATTTATAGAGGGTACTTAATAGGAACGAAAGGGAATAAACAGATTTATTCAGATAATGGAACCTTTATGATTGATAAAAACGGAAAGGGTGAACTTGTTTGGAAATTTGACCCTGAAAATGTAGATGGACAAGGAAATTCTATAGGAGATTTTAATGTAATTGCTGTTGTAGCAGAGTCAATAGATCAAAGAGATAAAGTTACAGTGGCTCCTTTAGTGGGTTTTATAGATAAAAAGAAAGTAGATTGGAAACATATTTTAAAAAACAGATATAAAAATGAAGAAAAGATAAAGGGAGCTGTGAAAACAAGAGAAATTGTACAAGAAAAAGAAAAGTCTAATGAAGAACTAGACCGTACGTCTGTAAAAGAAGAAATTACAGAAGTAGTAGAGAAAGAAAATATTGAAGAAGAAAATATAAAAAAAGAGAAGGCTGTAGAGGAAGATCATATAGAAACAGTAGAAAAAGAAAATATGGAAGACCAGCGTATAGAAAGTACAAAAACAGAGGAAAGAGTAGAAGAAATCCATAGGGCATCTATAAAAAAAGCGGATATTGAAGAGGTAGGAGAAAAGGAAAAGTTTGAAATAAAAGATACAAAAGCTTTAAAAGAAGAAAGGGTAGAAGAAGATAAAAGAGTAGAACTTACAGATCAGACAGAAGAAAAAATAAAAGGACAAAAGGAAGTAAAGGTAAAAAGAGAAGATTTTACACAAAACTATCGATGTAAAGAAGCAAAGGGGCAGCATGAGCATATAGATTATGGGGAAATGAAGTATTATGATTGTAAAAATCCATATCAATATTATCATCAATACGCTAAAATGATCTGTGGATATGTGGAAAATATCTTGAAATATCATCATGAAGTAGAGCCTTTTCAAAAAAATATAGGAAATTGTAAATGGTGGAAAATCGATGCTAGTCAGCAGACGTTATATAGAAATTTCTTACCTTTTTATGGATATGTTAGGAACATGTATTGCTATCCTCTTTATAGGAATTATGTAGGCTGTCCACCACAAATTTATAAGTATAAACATTATATTTTTGGTTTGATGCGTGATAAGAAGAATGATCCGAGTTATTATGTTTATGGGATTCCTGGAAGGTTTATGTTTAGTGAACAGCCTTATGAAGGAGTGACAGGTTTTGTATATTGGCATCCTATAGAAGAGAAGAAACCAGAAAAAGGGGACTATGGATATTGGATACTCCATATAGATGCAAAAACAGGGAATGTAGCCATTCCATTGAAACCGACTATTCCTCCTAAATAGAAAATAATGATGCATCTAGGGGTGTGCTATTTTTTCTTAAAAGATTTTTATGCAAGAAACGATTCTAAAACTTGCATGAAAATCTTTTTGCATTGAGCCGTTTTAAAGAAATAAAAGGTATTCCATAATAGCTACTCCAAACCTTTAACAATGATAATTTGATAAGAATAAATAAAAAAATTGGAAGTTTGAAATAAATAGGATAAGTAAATGAACATAAAATCAGCCAGTGAATTTTGTATACTTGTATACAGAAGAAAATGTTTTCCAGGAAAATTTTATGAAATTCATGATAAGGAAGAAGAAAAAATGAAAGGAAAATGATGTCGCAATGTTTGGAATTAAAAGAAAATTATTTACAATGAAATTTTACTGTGTTAAAATATCATCATATAAAATTCGACATAAAGATATTTCCCAATATAGAATGTATTCAAAATACAAGGTAATGGGTTTAGGTTCATCCCAAAATATTTCAATTTCAAATCAATCCCTTTGATTGAAAGGTTAGACATTTCATCCTTTAAAAATAACAGGGATGAACCTAAATTTGCTATAATGGATATTTTTATACATATTTAATTAGATATTATAAATTTATATATAATAGAAAGAATAAAGATAAGGTTAAAAATATTTAAAGAGGTGAGGATATGTCAGAAAAATTATTATATTTTATGCCTAAAGAGGAACATAAAGCAAAAGAAGTTGTTGCTATTTTAAAAAAACATCCAGAGGTGAAATTTGTTTCTTTAGTAGGAATTGACTTAGGTGGAAATGATACGGATGAAAAGATCCCTGTAGAATTATTCATAGAAGATGTGGAGCAGTTTTTAAATTACGGAGTTCAAACAGATGGTTCCAGTGTCGTTCTTCCTGAAATTGCTACACTAAATGATGCAAGAGTAGATTTGATTCCAGACATGCAGGTGGATTGGTTTGTGGATTATAATTACGATAATATAGACGAAGCTACGAATCTTCCAGTAGGAACTCTTAGAATCCCTTCATTTTTAGTTCATAATGATACAAAAAGAGTAGATTCTCGTTCTGTTCTTCAAAATGCTGTGAAATATTTCAAAGAAGAAATACTTTCTTTGATCAAACAAAACCCTTATGTTTTAGAAACTATAGGAATTGATTCAATAGATGATATTGTAGATGTAGTGCTTACATCTGCTACAGAGCTTGAATTTTGGGTGAAAACTCCAGATTATGAAGCGGATATTGAACAGCTTTCTACTTCTCAAGTTTTACAAGAACAATATTGGAAAAGAACTATCGGAATTGTTCGAACAGCTTTAGAAAAATCTCTTACAGCTCTTGACTATTATGGATTAGAGGTCGAAATGGGTCATAAGGAAGTAGGAGGAGTTAAAGCAAAGCTTACTGAAAGTGGCGGCTTTGACCATATCATGGAGCAATTAGAAATAGATTGGAAGTATAGCACAGCTCTTCAGACTGCTGATAATGAATTACTTGCAAGGCAATTAATAAAAGGTGTATTCATGGGTTATGGGTTAGATGTTACATTTAAAGCAAAGCCAATTGAAGGAGTTGCAGGAAATGGAGAACATACGCATGTAGGTGTAGCTGTTAAATTAAAAAATGGAAAAATGAAAAATATTTTTGCACCAAAGGATATGAAGAAAGACTTCTTAAGTCCTATTGGTTGGGGAGCATTTATGGGACTTCTCAAAAATTATGAAGTAGTCAATCCATTTGTATCTGCTACAAATGATGCATTAAAGAGATTAAAGCCTGGATTTGAAGCACCTGTATGTATTGTTGGATCTATTGGACATACAGTAGATACACCTTCAAGAAATAGAACAGTTTTAGCAGGGCTTATACGTGATTTATCTAATCCTATGGCTACTAGATTTGAATTAAGATCTCCTAATCCAAAAAGTAACACGTATCTTGTCCTTGCTACTATTTATCAATCTATGCTAGATGGGATTAAAGCTGCATTAGAAGCTTCAAAGACTAGTTCAGAACTAGAAGCAGAATTTTCTAAAAAGACTGGAGAAGAAAGCTTTTACCTTGAAATAAATAGAGAATATCGAAGTGAAGATGATGTATTTGAGCATTATACAGAGAAAGAGAGAAATGAATTATTTGGGACTCCACCAGCTACAGTTTGGGAAAATCTTATGAACTTAGAGAAATATCCTGCTAAGAAGAGTACCTTGCTTAAGGGAGATGTATTTAGCCAAGAAATTATTAATTCTTATACGGTTGCAACTTTGAATCAGTGGGCAACAGAATTATACAATCGAATCATTCCAAACAATAGAGAATTCGTGAGAAATTGCGTAAAGCTGCATGGTGCTGAAAATGTTACAGATTTAGATGTAGTGAATTGGGAAAAAATCAATCAATTAAGATGTTATCTTATGAAGGATAGTTTAGATCACAAATCTCTTTTCACAAGAATAAGAGAAGCTATTGAAACAAAAGAGTATGACGAGGTTTCAAGACTTCAGCTAGAAATGGACTGCAGAATGAAAACTTTAGAAAGTCTTTATACAGAGTACAAGAAAAATTTATTTTAGGTAGATAAAAAAGTCCTTTCATCAAAATTTAAGATGAAAGGATTTTTTTTCTTAATTTACCTCATAAGGCCATTTTTCAATACCCCCATTAAGCATGTATATCTTTGAAAATCCATTGCTTGCCATCATATCAGCAGCTTCTGCACTTTGTTGATCATCTTTTCCGTAAATCATATATATGTCGTCTTTACCATAGTAATCTAATTTTTTCTTTAGATCTTTATAAGTTAATTGTGTAGCACTTGGTAAATGACCTTTTATATATGCTTTTTCATCTCTTATATCAAAAACCGTAACATCTGAATTCTTTTCTAGAAGTATTTTTGCTTGCTCAGCAGATATGGTTTTGTAAGCATACTTCATAGTTTCTGAGAAAGTTTCATCTGAACCTGATAGAGCTAATGCAAGGATTCCAACAATAAGAAGGATAAGGATTCCTAGGGCAATATACATGGTTCGTTTGTTTAAAACAAGAATTTTTAACATCTTATCACCTCACAATGTGGCATTGTACTAATAATATATTTGTGTAGGGGCTATATTATTACTGAAATTTTCATTTTTGTCCATAGAAAGTTGAAACATATTTAAAGGAAAAGCATATGATGAAAATAGGGAAAGAATATGAAAAGGGGGAGAAAAGATTGTATTCCTACGATGATTATATAACTTATTGTGAAAGTGAAGCTGAAAAAATGTATCCGAAAAATTGTCAAGAGCTCCTTCCATATGTGCAAAGGGTATGTGCAAGGGAAGATCATATTTATAATGAAAGAATGTATCCATTTCCTGATGAAAAAATGGTAGAAGAGATGGTAGATGAGGTATATGAAATGTATACAAAGGATAACATGTATCGTTCTCCTGATGGTGGTTATGGGAGAGGGATGTTTAGAAATGTCATATGGCTATTGTTATTAGGACAATTATTAGGAAGAAGGCGAAGAAGAAGACCGGGATATGGGTATCCAGGGTATGGTGGACCAGGTTATGGATATCCTGGCTATGGCAAACCAGGATACGGTAGACCAGGGTATGGTTTTCCTGGATATGGAGATTATTAAAAACTTAAATAGAAGCCCTCAAATTTTTTGAGGGCTTTTGTTGACTTTTTGTTGAGAAATCTATAGATACACGAGATTTCAAAAGAGAAAAATTCATCATAACTCAAAGAATTAGATATGGTACAATATAATGAGTATAATAAAAGATTTTTATGAAAGGGATGATGGAATGGCTAAGGAAGACGCAAAAAAAGATATTATCAATAGATTAAGAACCATAAAGGGACATATAGCAGGAATAGAGAAGATGATTGAGGAGGATACAAAAACTTGTGATGATATACTCCTTCAGATTGCAGCTATACGTTCTTCTGTTCATAAGGTAGGTTTAGTTATTTTAGAAGAACATGCAAAGGATTGTTTGATTGGAGACAAAGAAATGGTTACTAGAGATGAAGTAGATCAAGTATTAAAGACAATTATAAAATTTGTAAAATAGCACCGAGAAGCTTCAAGGTGCTATTTTTAATTTTGTTTTATTTACAAGGTTTATAATTTTAGGATAAGCCTTTAGGGTACCATAAGTAACAATAGGTCTACCAAAGGAGACTAATCCTAATCTTCGAGAACTTCCACCACCAATACGCATAAGGGTATTTACGGTAGGAGAAGTATCTACACATAAGATTTCCTGGTTGTTTTTTCCCACCATGCTAAGGACTGTTTCTAAAGTGTTTACGATTAAGTGAGCAGAAGATTGTCTACTGATTGTGTAGATAGGATTGTCGTATTCGTCATTTCCATGATAAATAAGCCTACCCACATCTTTTTTTTCTAATCGATCAAATAGGGGGATATCAAGAATTTCAGATTGGGTAGGAATATGATCTACTGGTAGACGATGAAGATGGATGCTTGCTGCAATAACTGTAGAATGTGTTCCACCAACATCATGGTAAACTATATACAAAAGAATCACCTACTTTACATAATTATCATATATAGGATTTGATATTTTCTATAAATATATACTTTATTGTTCTGATTGTCCAAAAATTTGCATAGGATAGGATGTGTGACAAAAGATTAATCTTAAAAGGTGGGTTGGACAATGAAAAAAATTTTTTTATTCATTTTTTTGTGTATGCTTTTATTTAGTAATACGGCTATAGCTGAGGAGTTTGAAAATGGTTATGTAAAGGCAGAAGTGATTCATGTAGAAAAAGTAAATTATAAGGAAGCTAGTAGCCAAATTATTAAGCTGAAAATATTAGAAGGAGCTTATAAAGATCAAGAAATAAAAACAGAATACTTTACTATAGAATATTCTCAATATAATTTTGATTTACATAAAGGACATAAAGTTATGGTAAGCGTTGTTAAAAATGATCAAAACAAAATAGAAGCACGAATCATGAATATTTGTCGTGAAGATCATTTGAAGGTATTGGCAATTATTTTTTTAGTTGCTGTGATCATATTTGGAAGGATTAGAGGTTTACTTTCTGTTGTATCATTAGGGATTTCAGGAGTTATTATTTTAAAATTGATGATTCCTATGATTGTGAAGGGATATAACCCTGTTATGGGTGCAGTGATCTGTAGTATATTGATTATTCTTATTAGCTTCATCTTAATCAGTGGGTTTACAAGAAAGAGTATGGTTGCCATTCTTGGAACGATTGGAGGAACGGTTACGGCTGCAATACTGGCACAGACCTTTACGAAGCTTTGTACTATCACAGGATTAGCAAGTGAGGAAATTAATTTCTTGATTAGAGAAGTAGGTCTGGAAATTGATTTTAGAGGTCTTTATTTGAGTGGAGTCCTTATCGGATCTATTGGTGTAGTAATGGATGTAGCTATGACTATTACATCTGTTATTTTTGAGCTGAAAAGCCATTCCCCTACCATTGGGTTTATCAAGCTTGTTCATTCAGGTCTTGAAGTAGGAAAAGATGTGATGGCAACTATGGTAAATACCCTGATCCTTGCTTATGTTGGGGGAAGTATGCCTTTGTTTTTAATGTTTTATAATTTTCAAATGCCTTTTAATCAAATGGTTAGCAAGGAAATTATTGCAACAGAGATTATTCGTTCATTGTGTGGAAGTATTGGATTGATTCTTACGATTCCCTTAACATCTTTTATTGCAAGTATGATGGTGGAGGGAAAATATAATGCAAGACCTTATAAATAAAAGAAAAACCCCAAAACAGAGGGATGTTTAATGGGGTTTTTATATATTATTTTTAAATTTCGGTGATAAAAGATCATCGAAATGAATAAGCCTTTAAAAATTTTTATGCATAAGATAATATTTGATCCATATTAGCAAAGGTTAAGAGCTTTTTGATTGTAGCTCTTGCTTTTAAAAATTCATTGTAGGTTTGATCAGATAGGGTAGCATCTCCATATACCCTCCAGCCATTAACTTTAGTAAGCTTTAAGGAAGGATGCCCTATAAATCCAATGACATCTTTTAGAGGATATCCTAGAAAAAGACCTATTTCATCAGGTATACTGCCCTTCCTGATTTTATCAATCATAAGATCTAAATAGGATTCTAAGGTATATTCCTTGGGATAACCTATGCTTTTTAAAAATTTAGCATTTCTAAAATCTTTTAAAACAGCATTTAAGGACACTGGTTTATAGAAAAGCACTTTTGTACTTTTATGATTAAAATAAAATATTTTAAATGAAATTTTTTTACAATTTCCAAAATAATGATGGATTTTATCTATTTTTTCATGAAGTTCTTTGTCGTGACTTGGAAAGCTTAAAATTTCTGATGGCTTTGCTCCAAGAATAACAGGGCCTAAAATTTGAACAAGCCACTTTACAAAAGAGTCATTGCTTCGTTGAAAACAAATAGGTTTATTTTCTTGTTGAGACATAGTAACGCCACCTTTCTTAATGATAATAATTATCACTATAGTTTATAATAGCAAATTGTGATCTTTGTGTCAATAATAATTATCATTATCATTGACGTTTTCTATAGAAACAGGTAAAATTTAAAATCAACTATAGATAAATAAGTGCAACATTGAATTTATGATGATCCTTATAAATGAAAGAAGATTAAGTGATTATTACTCAAGTAAAGGTTGTAAAAGATCAGCTTACGAATAGGGTTGAACAATAAAATATGATATACTATTTTATAGAAATGATCGTGAAGAAATAAATTTTATGAAAAGAGTGGAGAGGAGTGTTTTTATGAAAAAGATAGTATCTTTTATGATGATTTTCGTATTACTTTTTACTATTGTAGGATGTTCAAAACAAGAAGCTCCAGAGAAAAACACAAAAGAGGAAAAAGTGGTAGAAAAAGAAGCTGTAAAGATTGCAGGACTTAAGGGTCCTACTTCTATAGGGATGATCAAAATGTTTGAAGAAAAACCGCTACTCGGTGAGAATATAGATGCATCCTATGAAGTAGAAGCAACTCCTGATTTATTGGTTTCAAAGCTTTTATCAAAAGAAGTTGATTTTGCCGCTCTTCCTACTAATGTAGCTGCCAAGCTTTATAATAAGGGAGCAGGGTATAAATTAGCGGCTGTGAATACTTTAGGGGTTCTTTATGTGATGACCCAAGGAGAAGAAATTAACAATTGGGAAGCGTTAAAGGGGAAAAAAATCAATGTGATCGCAAAAGGATCCAACCCAGATGTGGTGTTTAAATATTTATTAGAGAAAAATGGACTAGATTCAGAAAAAGATGTGAAACTAGATTATACCTTATCCCATGCAGAGCTAGCACAGGCTGTAGCCGCTGGGAAAATAGATATAGCAGTGCTTCCTGAGCCTTTTGTAACAATGGTTAGCATGAAAAATAAAAATGCAAAGATTGTGATGAATATTCAAGAGGAATGGAAAAAAGCTTTAGGAGAAGATGCTGCGTTATTACAAGGTTGTTTAGTTGTAAGAGAAGAATTTGCCCAAGAAAATCCACAAGCTGTAAAAAGCTTTTTAGAAGAATATGAAAAATCTATTAACTGGGTAAATGAAAATGCTTCACAAGCTGGAACGTTAGTGGAAAAGCATGGTATAGGGATGAAAGCAAAAATGGCTGAAATGGCTATTCCAAGATGTAATATTGTATTTAAGGATGCAAAAAATTCACAAAAGACGGTAGAAGAATATTTGAAAGTAATTTATGATTTTTCAGCGAAAGATGTGGGAGGAAAACTTCCTGATGAAAATTTCTACTATAATCAAAAATAAATTCCCAACGATTCTTTCCGTATTTATTTTGGTACTTATTTGGAAAATCATCTCCCAAAGTATTGCTTCGGAGATGATTCTTCCTTCTCCTGAAGTTACTTGCAAAAGTTTACTTGTTCTTATAAAATCTCAAGATTTTTTAAAAATAGTGTTGATGAGTATCAAAAGAGGGATGGTAGGATTTTTCTTATCTTGCACATTGGGGCTAGGGATAGGACTATTAACAGGAAGCAACTCATTTTTAGAAAAGTTAATAGAGCCTATTTTAGTGGTCATTAAGTCTACTCCTGTTATGTCTATTATTATCCTTGCACTTATTTGGTTTAAAACAGACCATGTTCCGATTTTTGTTAGTTTTTTAGTTGCTTTTCCTATAATATGTGTCAATGTTTCTGAAGGGATAAAAAGTATAGATGTAAAGCTTTTAGAGATGGCGAAAATATATGGTGTGAAAAAATATAGAATGGTCTTAGAAATTTATTTACCAGCTATTACTTCTTATTTTATGGCAGGAGTCTCTACTGCTATGGGAATAGGGTGGAAGGCTGTCATTGCAGCAGAAGTTTTAAGTCAACCTAATTTGGCTATAGGCACAAGCCTTTACAATTCAAAGGTTTATATTGAAACAGAGAATGTTCTTGCATGGACGGTGATTGCTGTAGCTTTAAGCTTTATATTTGAAAGAGGTATAAGAACGCTAGAAAAAAAGATGATTAGGTGGAGAGTAAAATGACTCTACGAATTCAGAAATTATATAAAAGATATAGAGAACTTGAAATATTTAACGATTTTAATATAACTATCCCTAAAAACAGAGTCACTTGTATTTTAGGTCCATCAGGGTGTGGGAAAACTACTTTATTAAATATTATTAGTGGAATTGTTAAAGTTGATGCTGGAGAATTTTTGGGATTTGATGGAAAAGTAATGGGGTACCTTTTTCAAGAACCAAGGCTTCTTCCGTGGAAACATGTAGGAGAAAATGTTGAATTTATACTAAAAGATATTTATTCAAAGAAAGAACGAAAAAAAATTGTAGCAGAATATTTAAATATAGTAAATCTTCAAGACTTTAAAGATTATTACCCAAAAGATCTTAGTGGAGGGATGAAGCAAAGAGTAGCTATTGCGAGAGCCTTTGCTTATCCTTCAGATCTATTGCTTATGGATGAACCTTTTAAGGGGTTAGATATAAAGACAAAAAAATTACTCATACAAGCTTTTGTTAAATTGTGGATGGATGACTCTAGAACGGTTATTTTTGTAACCCATAATATTGAGGAAGCATTACTTTTAGGAGATACGATTTATTTATTTAGTAATTCTCCTGTGAAAATAGAAAAATCCTTTGAATTAAATATTTCAAAGGAAAAAAGAGATTTACAAGATAAAAAGATGATCCATATGATGAAAAAGATCAATGAAGAATTTAAATAAATGAATAAAAAAGTTGATAGATTCCTTATTTATATATTCACTTTATGATTAAGAAATCTATATATTGACCATTTCAAAATGCAATGATATAATGAATTAGAACTGAATAAAGTGATTGCTTTAGGTACCTTTTTTTAAGGTTTAATAGGGAAGTGTGGTGAAAAACCGACGCAGCCCCCGCTACTGTAAATGATGACGAAACCTCGAAGGATCCACTGTGAAAACGGGAAGGAGAGAGGAAGTAGAAAGATTCATGAGCCAGGAGACCTGCCTATAGTGTATGTGACTACCTTCGGTGGGAAGGCCAGGAAACCAATACAAACTCTTTCTAGTTATTTACTATGAGTGTATTTTGCCCTGTCTTCTGACAGGGCTTTATTTATTTTAGGAAAGGAGGCTATAAGAAATGAATATTTTAGTATGTGAGCACAGCACATTAATTCCTTTTTCATTAGATAAAATATTTTCGGACAATTATATAAAACTACTAAAATTTGTTTCTTATGGTCACTTTCCAGAACCACCTAATCAAATTGAAGTTGCTAAGATGTTATAAACTTAAATTTGAAAGGAGTGTTTAAGATGGTAGTAGATGTATCTATGTACAAAAAAACAAAAACGAATCCTAGGGTGATCACAGGATATATATTAGCAGACAAAATGTATGCAGATTTATTTGAGGGAAAATATGTAAAAGATAAAGAGGCATTAAGGAAGCTTTTGTGGAGAGAATTTAGACAATCTTTTGTAAAAAATGAGATCCCATTAAAAAATTTCATATAGATAAAAAAGAGCCTTAGGTGTGGGCTCTTTTTTTTATTGGATCTTATGAATAGATACTTCAATAAAATGGCTCTCTGGATAAATTTTTAATTTAATATAGCCATGCTTAGTATAAGCATGGCTAGGGCAGATTAAAATTTATTATTCTTTTTCAAAGCTTCCACAATCTGTACATTCTTTGCATGTAGCAGGTGCTTCGTGTTTTACCACCTCAATATGATTAAGTGTACATTGAGGCATAGTTTTAGCATGATGACGACATTCAGTTACATTACATCCAACACTATTATTTCCTTGCATTAATCATTCACCTCCTTATAAGATACAAAAATAGTTTGTGAAAGTTTGAAAGGAATTATGCAAATAAAATAGTATCCCACGAAAGGATGAATGTTATCACAAGATAACGAAAATCATTACAGAAACATAATTTTATGTTTATATTATTTCATAAATTCATAGAATAGGAGTAGAAGATGATAAAATGGTTAGTAGTATAATGGAATGGATAATTTGTTCAATATTTGAGCTTTTAGAAAAATCAGTTCAACTTAATAGAAAATGAGAAGAAATTTTTCAATAGTTATTTTTATAGGTATGGATATTGAAATAAATATAACGATATGCTATAGTAACGGTTAGTAAAAGTAAGCTATAAGGGAGTAGTCATAGAAGGTTCCCATAAATAGGAATCAATATGATGGTGAAAATACCTAGGTTTATTTACTTTACTGTTTAAAGGGGCGAGGCTTATAGTTTAATAAAGCTATTTTCATGTAGCTTTATTAAACTATGGGTTTCGTTTTTTATTCTTTAGGAAATTATAAAGTTTAAAATTTGTGGACAACTTATAATTGAGAAATCAAATGTTTGACCACTTTGAACAAGTTTTATTACAAAAGAATAGTGTTGTAATAAAACTTGTGAAATGAGCATATGCGGCAGTATAATGCGAATTTTTTTAGTGGATAAAAAGGAGGACAAACAATGTTTCAAGAAATGATTCAATCACTATTCTTAATATTTATCGCAGAGATGGGAGATAAAACACAGATTTTAGCCATGGCCTTTGCAACAAGATTTAAGGTTTATGAAGTATTATTAGGTGTATTTATAGGATCTTTATTCAATCATGGTATTGCTGTGGCTGTAGGGTCTTATTTATCTAATTGGATTCCCATAGAGACCATTCAAATGATTGCTGGATTTTTATTTGTGGGCTTTGCTCTTTGGACATTGAAAATGGATGAAGATAAAGATAAGGAAAATAAGGGAAGAAATTTTGGACCCATGTTAACAGTGGCTTTAGCTTTTTTCATTGGAGAACTTGGAGATAAGACCCAGCTTACAGCTATTACTTTAGCTGTAGATGCAAATTTTCCAGTATTTGTTTTGTTTGGAACTGTAACAGGAATGGTGTTAACCAGTGCATTAGGTATTTTTGTAGGAAGTAAAATTGGTGAAAAAGTGCCAGAATTTGCAATGAAATGGATTGCAGCAGGGATATTTATGTTTTTTGGGATAGGAAAACTTTATAATACATTGCCAAAGGAATATATGACGCCTTTGCATGTAAGTTTGTTTTTTGTAGTGATTATTGTGAGTACATATCTTTTATTAAAACCTACTTTAAAGCTAAGAAAAAGAGGAGAAATATCTGTTTTTAGAGAAACGGCTATAACTCTTTATGAATGTACGCATAAAATAAAAGAAGGTGTTCATGAGATTTGCTTAGGAGAGGCTATTTGTAAAAAATGTGAAGGGAAAGGATGTATTATTGGGTACACTAAAGATTTGATGGAATATATAGGAGGGGGAGAAAAGGATATTTCTTTTATAAACTCACAGGATTTTTCTAAAAGTCTTATTAAAAAGGATTTTGATGAAGAAAAAGTCATAGAGAGTTTGAGTATGACTCTTATTTATTTGATGGATGTGGATCAGAAAGGTATAAGTATTCATAAAGTCAGAGAGACATTAGAGATGATTTTATTTAAGCAAACGTTAGATTATGATGGAAATAGGAATCAATATTATGAGAATTTGAGAAAAATAAATAAGCCGATTGGAGATAAAATCATAAAAAGGGTAAAAGAATTAACAAAATAGTTTCACGTGAAATACTTATAATTGTCACAAAGCTGTCACATTAGATGGATATAATAAACTCATCAAAGGAAATAAAAATAAAAAAAGGAGATGAGTGTATATGAAAAAAAGAATGATGACGCTAATGTTAGGAGCACTTTTGGTGGTAGGGAGTATAGGATTTTCATTTGCTACTGAGGGGGATACACAAACAAGTAATGATACTTATGGAAGAGGAAATGGAATGAGATTATCCACACAAAATCTTTCAGTAGAGGAGTTGTTGAAGGTTAAGCTAGAGAGAATTGATACGCTTGTGAAGGAAGGAAGATTTACAAAAGAAAAAGGAGAAGAATATAAAAAAATTATTACAGATAGAATGAAGGCTTGTACTACTGTAGGAGAAAATAGAGACAAGAATGAGAGATTAGGTATTGGCTTTGGTCAAGGACAAGGTTTTGGCCAAGGAAGAGGTGCAAAAGATGGATCTGGTAGGGGTCGAGGAATGGGAGCTTGTATAAGTACTCCAACTCAATCATAATTAAACTTAAAAGGAGCAGAATATGTCTTCTGCTCTTTTTATTTACCCTTCTTATGGGAAAAGTGAATTTGATTAGGGAGATAAATATAAAAAATTAGATGAATTTAGTTTGATTTTAATAATTTGGTATATAATGAATAATCAATTGAAAGGATGGGTGAGAATGAAAAAGAAATCTATTCAAAATATAAGACGAGTGATTCTTGGGATTTTTTTGATTTTTATAAGCTATAAGGCCTATATGCATCAAGTATTAGGAGGTGGAACGGATGGATCTCCTTCTATTCATGCTTTATGTCCTTATGGAGGGTTAGAAAGTCTTTATACTTTATTTTCAGCAGGAAGCTTTATTCAAAAAATATTTTCAGGAACTTTTATACTATTTGGTTTAACGATTCTTTTA
Organism: Marinisporobacter sp.; assembly: GCA_025210395.1. Lineage (GTDB taxonomy): Bacteria > Bacillota > Clostridia > Peptostreptococcales > Thermotaleaceae > Crassaminicella. The sequence continues at coordinate 2,882 of JAOARV010000062.1, read as the reverse complement.
GCAATTTTATTTAGAAGAAGCTTTTGTGGGCTTTTATGTCCATTTGGTGCGTTGCAAGAATTTTTAGGGATGATAGGAGAAAAAATATTTGGAAAGAAATTTATAATACCTCAAAGAATAGATAAACCTTTAAGATATTTAAAATATGTTGTTTTAGTGATTACAATAATAGGTGCTTGGATAACGGCTAGTATTTGGATGGCACCCTATGATCCATGGTCTGTATATTGACACTTATTTGGAGAATTTGAAGAAATTTTTGTAGAATCGCCTATTGGATTGGTTATTTTAATTATTACAGTGATAGGATCTATTTTATACGATAGATTTTTCTGTAAATATTTATGTCCTATGGGTGCCTTTTTAGGGATCATATCAAAAATAAGTCCTTATAAGATAAAAAGAAATGAGGATCAATGTATCAACTGTGGCATTTGTAGTAAAAAATGTCCAGTAAATATAGATGTGGCAAATACAAAAGAAATCACTTCAGCTGAGTGCATTAATTGTCAAACTTGTACATTATCTTGTCCAAAGGAAGGAGCTCTTGAGATTAAACAAGGGAAAAGGGGCTTTACACCATTAGCCTTGATTTTATCTGTAGTGATCATTTATTTTGGAGGGGTTTTTGCTAGCTATACAATGGGTGTATATGAAGTATTACCACAGCCTATTGAAGTAGGAGGCATTACAGATGCAGAAGAATTAAAAGGATATATGACATTAGAAGAAGTATCAAAATATATGAATATTCCTATGGATGAATTATATACGAAATTAAATTTAGCAAAGAATATTCATGGGAATACAAAATTGAAGGAAGTAAAAAATTATGTGGAAGATTTTGAAGTAAGTAATGCAAGAGAAATTTTAAATAAATGATAAATTTAAATTGATTTTAGAATAATATATTTAAATTTAATATATAGTTATACCTAACCGTGTGGTGTTGCACTTATAAGTTCTTATCAAATTTGTGTATAATAAAAATAAATGGGTTTGAGGGGGGAAACGGATGGAGCAAGAAAAAATTCTAATTGTTGAAGATGAAAGCAGAATGAGAAGACTTATAGGAGATTATTTAAAAAGAGAAGGGTATTATGTATTAGAAGGGGAAGATGGAAAAGAAGGACTTAGATTGTTTGAAAAAGAAAATATAGATTTGGTGATCTTGGATATTATGATGCCTAAAGTTGATGGTTGGACTGTTTGTAGAGAGATAAGAAAAGTATCTAATACACCGATTGTCATTCTTACAGCAAGAAGTGAAGAGTCGGATGAATTGTTTGGGTTTGAATTGGGAGCAGACGAATATGTGACAAAGCCTTTTCGGTCGAAAGTCTTAGTTGCAAGAGTAAAAGCCTTATTAAAGAGAAAACGGACAAAAGAACAGGAGATTATGGTTTTTGATGGTATAGAAATTGACACTAAGGCACATAGAGTGATAATTAGTGAAAAAGAAATAGAAATGACGCCTAAAGAATATGAACTCCTAATTTTTTTAGCCAATCATCAAGGAAAGGCACTAAATAGAGAACAGATTTTGGATGGCGTGTGGGGTTATGATTATTATGGAGATTTACGAACGGTAGATACACATATTAAAAGGCTTAGGATGAAACTTCATGAGAAAAGCAATCTTATTCAAACTGTAAGAGGTGTTGGATATAGATTTGAGGTGAAAAAATGAAAAATTCTATAAGGATAAAATTATTTATTGTTCTCACCTTTTTCACATGCATGATTGTAGGTTTATCTTGGATATTAAACACAAAATATTTGGAAACCTATTATTTAGAAAAGAAAGAAGAACTTCTTATCCAATATGGGAAAGAGATTGAAAAAAGCTTTAAAAATAATGTAGAGGATATAAGTGATGAATTGGGAAGAATAGAAAATACATTAGGTGGAAGCATTATCATCCTTTCAGCAGATGGAGAGAATTTATATCGTACATCCTTTCAAGGTAGAGGAGGAAATGGCTTCGGTAAAATGGGAATGGGGATTCCCTTGTCTAATAAAGGAATGGAAGAGATTTTAGCTGGAAAAAAGGTGTTAGAAACCTTTGAACATCCGAAATTTAAGGTGAAATTTTTAGTACATGCCTTTGCCTTTGAAGGAAATAATATTTTAATACTTGAGACTTCTATTGGTGCTATTAAAGAAAGTGTAGAAATTGCAAAGAAATTTCATATTTATGTAGTATTCATTGCTTTATCAGTAGGAATAATTTTAGCCCTGTGGTTTTCAAAAAGATTTACAAAACCAATAGTAGAGCTAAATAGAGTTGCAAAGTTCATGGCAATGTTAGACTTTAGCAAAAAATATAAGGTACAGGGTCAAGATGAAATCGGTCAGCTTGGACAAACAATGAATTATTTATCTGATCAATTAGATGCTACTATATTAGAGTTAAATACAGCTAATGAAAAGCTGAGAGAAGATATAGAGAAGGAAAGAAAGATTGATTTGATGAGAAAGAAGTTTATCTCTAGTGTTTCCCATGAACTCAAAACACCTATAGCACTTATTCAGGGTTATGCAGAAGGACTAAGTGAAAATGTAGCAGAAGATGAGGATAGTAAAAACTTTTATTGTGAAGTTATTATGGATGAAGCAGAAAAAATGGGGAAAATGGTAAAGGATTTATTGGCCTTATCAAAGCTAGAATCTGGAAATACTACGTTGCGAATGGAACCTTTTTTGATGGATGAACTCATTGAGAAGGTTTATAAGAAATATGGCTCTTTCTTATTTTGTGTGGATTTAATCACTTGATATTTTTTACAATTATGTAAATTGAAATTATAATTATTCGAAGGCTTTTGGTAGATTAAATTTTAAATCACTGCAAATTAAATAAACCATACTTATAAAATGTT
>JAOARV010000061.1 GCA_025210395.1 Marinisporobacter sp. | reverse complement strand
TTCTGCTTCTAGCTCTGCTAATCTTGTTTTATATGGATCGTTTTGATCTTGTGCCTTTTTTAACCAGTTTCGTATTGTTTGCTCGTTTACTCCAAAATCCTTTGCTACACTTGATACTGAGCGATTTTCTTTATTTACTAGACGTACAATATCTGCTTTAAATTCAGCATTATAACGTTTACCATTATTCGCCATACTATCTACCTCCCACAGTTTTATTGTACCCTAACTCTACTGTGTCCGGCAAATCGGGTATGGCTCAGTTCAGTGAACCATTCCTTGACAAAATCCTATATACATGCATATGCACAAACATTGTTGATTTTTTATTATTTAAGCATTATTTATACAAAAATGCATAATGAAATTTTGATATGCACAATTTATTTTAAAAGTCAATGAAGGTTTAGCTGAATATTTACGTTAGTAGAACAACTCACCTTAAATATAAAAAACTCTAGTCCTATTGACCAGAGTCTAAGTTTTTTCAGTCTAGCATTATTCACCTTTTATTATGATCCACAACATTTCTTACACTATAATAGATTATTACACTCTTTTAACAATATATCCGTGCATGTTTTTTTATCATATACACCTATATTTCTTATTTCTTTTCCCATATTATTTATACTCTCAACTGATGGAAATTTTATATTTTTAAAATCAGTTACATTTATAGTATGTGTACTATTAATTAATAAATAGTATTGCTTAAAATATTCAGAATTTATGTAACAATAAATTCCATAGCATTCATCTAATGTTAATTCTTTATTTTTATCTTTATTATGAAAGTATAATAAATTATTATCTAATCCCAGATATTCATGATTAAAATATTCCTTTGTCAGTATAGCTGAAACAATTATATCATTATCATCTTTCGCCATTACTTTCCTTAATACAACATAGTTCGAATTGTTTATAAGCTGTTTTGAATTATTACCAATTGATTTTTTATGAGTTTTTCTACTATTTTTTCTTTCAAAATACATAATATTATTCTCTGCTACATCTTTTGCTACTAATAATGGTGCATATTCTTCATTATAGATTTCTGGACTTAAAAAGTTTTCTCTAAATTGAACAACAGGTCCAACTGATATATCTACATGTAAATCTTTTATAGTATTATCAAATCTCAACATTTTATTAAAAATCTCAATATCTCTAAAACTCTTGGGAACAATCAGAGAATTATTTTCTTGATCAAAAATAATACTTGATAAAGAAACATTACATTCAAATTTATCATTATGTGAAATTGAAATATTTTGATTTCCTTCACCTCTAACAAATGTAGAAATTATTACTTCTTGATTAACATATTTAAAAAAATTTCTATTATAAAAAGAATGTAATTTTATTAACGTATACTTTGAAAATATAAATTCTCTTAATTTCTTATTATACATACCTGACAAATAATTTCTAGGACTTAAAACAATATATATTCCATTTTCATTTAACAACTGTAATGATAATGCCATAAACAACGAATATAAATTGGGTTGTCCAAACGAGATTTCCTTTAAAGCTTTTGCTTCGTAACATGTTTTGTTAATTTTTTTATATGGGGGATTCGAAATTATTATATCATATCCACCTTTTATATTTTTGAAATCCCATTGTTTAGCTTTTTCACATATAAAATTTGAGTTGTTTAAATTTATTCTTAAATTTATTTCTTTATCTAATTTAAAATATTTTATTAAATGACATATATTCGCTTCTAAAATTTTAAATACTTCCTCATCTATTTCATACGCATCTACATCAATCTCTTTAATATCACTGTATTCCAATATATAAAAAACTATTGCTAAAATTAATATTCCACCACCAGCAGATGGCTCTAATATTCTTATACTTTTCTTTGCTTTAAAATTATCTAAATCTATAGTATCGATCATCTTATTTACTATAGATTGTGGAGTAAAATAATGAGATTTCTCCTTCAAATATCCTTTACTCTTCTTTTCTAAATATTCATTCTGATTTATAGTAAATATTTCATATAAAAATTTTTTATTCATTTCTTCACCTTGTATAGAATCATTATATCATCCAACCTCTTCATATAAACGTATTTCATTTAATATTTCAATATTTTTATCTTTAAATTGTTCAAAAAATAAAATAATATCATCTTTTGTTTTACTGTTTAACTTTAATTGATATTCAATATAACCTTTTATTCTTCTAATCTCTAAATCATCTCTCGATGGACCAAAGCTTGATAATTCCTCTAGATAATCTCCATGAGCTAAATCCATCCTTTTCTTTGCAATATTATCAATTGTCACTTTAGGTAATTTGATATATGGTTCATTTTTATTTAGATTTAGTACTTTTATTATGTAAGATACTGTTTCTGCGTCTATCCTTCCATTTCTAGAAAAATAACCTTTATCTTTTGCCCTTTCAAAACCTTCAGTATTTACATAAATGCTCTTATTATGCATCATTAATTCAAATAAACCTTTTGCATCTTTTCCACATTTCAATATTTCCATAAGTTCTTTGACATAGTTGTTATTGTAATAGTTATGTTCTAAAATTGTTTCTAAAGTGAATTCTGTTAACTTTTTTACATATTTTTCAAAAGTCGCATAAGTAAACACTGTAACCGCTCTAGCTGTAAAATAAACATCCGTTGGTTTTAGTTCACAATTTTCTGTATCATTTTCTATTGCAGATATATCTTTAAAAAGCTTTGAGTACATATAATTTATTTCTATAATCCTATTAGAAAATTCTTTGTTTATATTTTCAATTTTATTTTCAATCTTATTCATTTATTTTAAAGTATTCCTTACTTATTGTTAGCAATCTTTTCATTCTGTCTATTGCTTTTGGATTATGTACTAACGCCTTTTCAAAAACACTATCATTTTTAAACAAATCCAACACCTTTATTCTAAGCGCTTCTTTCTCTTTGCAATAATAATCTATATTTTCTACTAATCCAGGAATAATAACCTCAAATATTGATTCTCTTACAGAGTTCTTATGCTTGTTAGCATCATGATAATACTTTTTAAAAGAATTATCTCCAAATAACTCATTTAACAATTCAAAAGTTTTTTTAAATTTTATTTTTTCCTCATATATGTTAATTTTATTTTGATTTACTATTTTCGCTATTGTATCATCAAAAAAATCATCTATACTCGGATTATCTTTGGTTGAGTAATTCATTAACTCAGACTCTTCTCTTAATGCTAAATACCTTACTATATATTCACAATGTTTCTTATCCTTTATTAATTTAGGCGATAAATTAAAACATTTCTTATATTCTTCCATGTTACTTAGTTCTTCAATAAACTTAAAGTACTCCTTGTTCAGTAATAATACAAGAGCGTTTCTGAGTTCTTGTGGATTTAATTTTGTACCGAATCCATTCAATCTCCTAAACACTTCTAATTTCACATCATTACTACTCTTCTTTGATATTATTATTAGTTGTAATTTTAATTTTTTAAACTCTCTTTGTAAATCACTGGTCAAATCTTCATACAACAATCCATTCAAAGAAGTTAATTTAGGTGCTCCTTTTAACTCTAATGCAGGGTGTTTGATAAAATCCCCTTTCTCATCTTTTACTTCCGTCCGTAGTACTCCCACAAATTCAAAAATAGTTGATAACCTCTGTATACCATCTACTACTTCCCACAAAGCATTTTCATCTTGATATAAGAATATTGAAGGAATAGGTAACCCTAAAAATAACGATTCAATGAATTTAGTTTTCTGCTCTACAGTCCATTTAAATACCCTTTGATACTCTGCTTTTAAATCAATATCTTTATCTTTATATAAACTTATTAATTCTATCAATGACATTGGATATGTATCAACATATATGTCATATTTTGAATCATCTAACTCCTTCTTTAATAATTTAATTTGATTTTCCTTATCCATAATATCTTCCTTCCAACATTTAATTAGTATTTGCATATTATTTCTACTATTAGTATATAATAATTTATCTTTTATATAAACATCAATTATTATTTATTTCCATTATATATAATTAATAATTTGAGCAGTATAATTGAATAAATGGAGATAATTGCTATATGTCATTAGCTAAATCTTTTATTTCCTCTTCTATCGACAATTTCCTTGGTGTAGTTAAGCTATTACTAACGTCTATATTAAATGTTGTATTTATATTTCCTGTAAAAACATTCACTATAATTAACTGTAAATTTCCCATCAACCATCAACACTTAATTACTAGTACTATTTTTACAATGATTACAAATACTTCCTTACAAGAAAAAAGGGGAGTATGCCTTATATCTAATACTTATAAATAACTTGGAAAAAAATTAGAAAGTACAGAAAAGCTAAGCATTATTCCACAGCAGATTTTGCAAAACGCCTCAATGTATCTGCTGGTTTTATCAATAACCTAGAAAACGGTCGTAGTGCCGTATTTAAACTAGAATTACTTTCAAATATACTCAAAGAACTAGATCTTCCACTAGAAGAGTTATTTCACCTTGAACCAGTAAATATGCGATATATTTCTGTTGATCAAACCCAACAAACACTCTCTATAGAAAAAACAAATGGCTAATCAGAAGAAAAAATAAATCTTATAAATCAACATCTAAACTATATCGTTCGTTCTTATCTCACCACCATATCTGAATATGGATGCAGTAAGGTAACCCTAGAGGAAATCAACAAATGTACTGCTACACATTTTGAGATCCTGAGAAATCTAAAAAAACTATAGCTTTATTGAATCCCATAGCAATGGTGTTTAAATTAAAGGGTTTGGATATGCTTATACATTATTACAGTCACCCACAAGACAAAGAAAATAAAAAAGCTATTACATTTCATGAAGATAAGATGGTACTAAAACAACAAATAAATGATATTGATAAGAAAATTGATCGTTTGATGGATCTGTATCAAAACGGGAAGATTCCAGCACAAAAAATTTCTGCTAGAATAGAGATCTTATATCAGGATAGAAAAATTTAGAAAAAACAATTTATAATATTGAAAAGGAAATTTCTAAAGATACACAGCCTCATGTATCCTTAGATTAGATTTTATCCATGTTAGGAAATTTTGAACCCATATGGAATGAAGCTACTTTTGAAGAGAAAAAAATTATTCTTAAAAGTTTTATATAAGATACTTTGGTAGATATCTTGGGATTTAAATTCGTTAACGGTTAAATTTTTATAGATGACATTTCTTATTCATGAGAAATGTCTCTTTTTTTGCTTTTCATGAATCTAGTATTTAAACTAAATGATTTTGTCTTAATTTCTATGTGAAAATCTTTATCCGAAAAACAAATAATGGAAAGTGATACAATGGAAAATTTATAATTAAACATATTCAATATAGTGATTCTTTTTATTCCTTCTATTGATTCACAAGTGATAACTTCTATCTTTTTTATATCTACGATCACAGGAAAATCAGCTGGATCAAATCTTAAATTGACAATATTTTTAGGAACCTTTTCAAGTACATCTATCATATAATCCTATTGACTTTTATACTCTGTCTCCCCATCCTTATTAATAAGTTATTCAACCTGTTCCTCTATAATAAATCTTTATAAAATATTATTCCTTGCAAAGTTTTTTACAAAAAAGGTAGAACCGCTTAAAAGCGGTTCTACCTTTTTTATATCTTTTTATTATCTTAAAATTGCACCTAATTTTTCTTCTAATTCTTTTACGATTTTCTCATGTACCTTTGTTACTTCTTCATCTGTAAGGGTTCTATCTTTTGCTCTGTAAGTTAAAGAATAAGCTATACTCTTAGACCCTTCTTCAATTTGCTTACCCTTATACACATCAAATAATTTAATGCTTTCTAAGATCTTTCCACCATTTTCTTTTGCTATATCTTCGATTTGTTTTACATATACTTCATCTTTTACAACTAATGCCATATCCCTTGTCATAGCAGGATACTTAGGAAGTTGTTCATATAATCGATCAAGTCTTGTAGTTTGATAAATAATATTAAAATCTATTTCTGCTACATATACTCTCTGTTCAATATTGTAATTTTCCATTACATCTGGATGAATTTCACCCATTACACCTAATGTATGATTTCCATAAGTAATACTCGCGCATCTTCCTGGATGGAAGGAGCTATGATTTTTCTCTGGAGTATACTCATATCCCTTTATGCCAAGTCTTTCAAATAATCTTTCTATAGTTCCTTTTAAACTATAAAAGTCTATTTCTTTTCCATACATACCAAGGGTCAATACTTTCTTCTCTATTGGCAGACTTTCAACTGGAATACTCTTTGGAATAAATGTATTTCCTAATTCAAATGCCTTAGCCTCTTCCACATTACGATTATAGTTTCTAGCTAATACTTCTAGCATATTCCCCATTAGAGTAGTTCTCATAACACTTGTTTCTTCTCCTAGAGGATTGATTAATTTTACAACTCTTCTCATAAAGCTTTCTTCTTTTATACATAGTAAATCAAAAGTTCTAGGACTTACAAAAGAATAAGTTGTAATTTCATTTAATCCTGCTGCATTTAATGTGTTTTTAGCTATCTCTTCAATAATTTGACCATTTGTCATAGCTCCCTGGGTATTTCCCTTTGGAAGAGTCATTCCAAGGTTGTTAAATCCATAGATTCTTGCGATTTCTTCTACAAAATCTATTTCCTGGGTAATATCTAATCTGAAAGTAGGTACAATAACATTAAACTTTTCTTCCTTTACTTCTACTTTCATCCCTAATCTTTCTAAGATTTTGATCATCTCTTCATGAGATAAATTTGTCCCTAATAAATCATTCATTCTATTTGGTCTAATTTCTATTACATCTGCTTCTCTTTTATTTGGATAAACGTCTATAACACCTTTTACGACTTTACCAATTTTTAGCTCTTCTACTAACTCACATACTCTATTGGCAGCAATGATTGCTGTATTTGGGTCAATTCCTTTTTCAAATCTTGCAGATGCTTCCGTTCTTAATCCTAATTTCTTAGAGGTAGCTCTCACAGAGTCTGCATTAAAGTTTGCCGCTTCAAGTAAAATAGTCTTTGTATTTTCTGTGATTTCTGAGTTAAGTCCTCCCATAACCCCTGCTAATGCTACAGATTTTTCACCATCTGCAATCATTAAAGTAGTACCCTCTAATTTTCTTTCAGCTTCATCTAAAGTTACAAATACTTCGTTTTCTTCTGCTCTTTTTACGATAATCTTATGCTCTTTTAAAGTTTCTAAATCAAAAGCGTGAAGGGGTTGCCCCAGTTCTAGCATAACATAATTTGTAATATCTACTATATTGTTAATAGGTCTCATGCCAGCTTTCATCAATCTATTTTGCATCCATTGTGGAGATGGCTTTATTTCTACATCCTTAATGACTCTAGCTACATATCTATTACAAAGCTCTGTATCTATTACTTCTATAGATGCATAATCCTCTATATTGTCTACTTCTTCTGCTACATTGATTTTTAACTCTTTTAATGGAACATTAAAAGTTGCTGATGCTTCCCTTGCCATTCCTAACATGCTAAGACAATCTGGTCTATTAGGTGTAATTTCAAATTCTATAATATGATCGTTAAGTCCAAATACATCTTTAATATCCATTCCTAATGGATATTCCTGATCTAATATGTAAATACCCTCTTTATTTTGATGTATTGGTAATACCTTATCTTCAATAGCTAGCTCTTCTCCAGAGCACATCATTCCATTAGATACGATTCCACGAAGCTTTCCTCTTTTTATTTTTGTACCATCTGGAAGTCTTCCTCCATTTAGAATCACGGGAATGTATTGACCTACCTCTATATTATTCGCTCCTGTAACGATTTGAATGGTCTCTTCACCCACATCTACCTGTGTTACTACTAATTTTTGTGCATCTGGATGCTTTTCGATTTCTAGAATCTTTCCTACAACAATCTTTTTGAATCTTTCTCCTAGATGCTCTACTGTCTCTATATTAGAACCAGACATAATAAACTCATCTCTTAAATTTTCAATATCTATATTTTCAATATCTACATATTGTTTTAACCATTCTACTGGTACGAACATAACTTTTCCTCCTATCTTTTTCTTTAGAACTGATTGATAAAACGCATATCATTTTCAAAAAGTAATCTAATATCATCTATTCCATATTTTAGCATAGTTATTCTATCAAGACCCATACCAAAAGCAAATCCACTATATTCTTCTGGATTAATACCACATTCCTTTAAAACATTTGGATGTACCATACCGCATCCTAAAATCTCTATCCAACCGCTTCCTTTACATACACGGCAACCTTCTCCGTTACATTTAAAACAAGTAACGTCTACTTCTGCACTTGGCTCTGTAAATGGGAAATGATGAGGTCTAAACTTTGTCTTTGTTCCTATTCCAAATAGCTGCTTTGCAAATAAATCTAATGTTCCTTTTAAATCTGCCATGGTAATATTTTTATCTACTACTAAACCTTCTATCTGATGAAACATAGGTGAATGAGTTGCATCTAATTCATCAGATCTAAAGCATCTTCCTGGAGAAATAATCTTAATAGGTGGTTTACTTTTTTTCATTGTTCTAATTTGTACAGTTGAAGTTTGTGTTCTAAGTAATAAATCATCTGTAATATAGAAAGTATCTGTTAAATCTCTAGATGGATGGTTCTTTGGTGCATTAAGTGCATCAAAATTGTGGTATACTGTGTCCACCTCTGGTCCTTCTGCAATCTTAAAGCCCATTCCCATAAAAATATCTTTTATTTCATCTAAAACCATTGTAAGAGGATGCTTATGCCCTAAAGCTTTAGCCTTTCCTGGCATGGTTACATCAATAGTTTCATTCATTAATCTTAAATTTTTTTCTTTTTGCTTCATTTCATTTTTTGCTGCATCTAAAGCACCTTCAATAGCTGCTCTTACTTCATTAGCAATTTTTCCAACCACTGGTCTTTCCTCATTGGATAAATCCTTCATCCCTCTTAAAACAGCAGTAAGTTCTCCCTTTTTTCCTAAATATTTTATTCTAATTTGTTCTAGCTCTTGCATAGACTGTGCTTCTTTTATCGCACCCTCTGCAACATTTTGTATGTTTTTTAGTTGCTCCTTCATTGATATACTCCTTTCTATTGATCCTTATATAAATATATTATTTAATTATTACCAAATAAAAAAATCTTCAATCCCGAAAGGGACGAAGATTCTCCGCGGTACCACCCTAATAGTTAAATTTCTTTAACCACTTCTTTGACTTAACGACGTCTACCGATAGAACCTACTCATTTTTCAGCTCTATAGTTCAAGAGGGAACTTCAATTATATTGTCATTTAAAAATGCTCTCAGCCCTTGGCATTTTCTCTCTGTAAAGCAATTCATAACCTACTTTTCTCTATCATTACTTATATTCATATTAATAATTTGCAATTAATTCTCTGTAACCTAAATAGGCATTAATACTTCCGGTTAACATAAAAATTTTCCAAAACCACTCAGCTGTACCTATCATAATGGCTGCACTCCTTTTTAATAGCCGCTTTTCCTTCATTATAGCACAGCAAAAAGAGGTTTACAAGAAAATAAATTGTCTATTCGTGCTATTTTTTAAATTTTCTGATTCCTTCTCTGTCTTACTGCTTCATACATCATAATAGATGCAGCAATAGAAGCGTTTAATGATTCAGCCTTACCTATCATTGGAATTTTTACTAAGTCATCAGAATACTGTAGCACTTCCTTTAACACACCATTTGCTTCGTTACCTATAATAAAAGCTGTTCTTTCATTATAGTTTACTTCATCATAGTATTTTTCTGTTTCTAAGCTTGTACTAACAATTTTAATATCTTTTGATTTTAGTTTTTTGATAATCTCCACCGTTTCATCTCCTTGAATAATAGGAAAATGAAAGATCGAACCCATTGTTGATCTTATGGTCTTTAAATTGTATAAATCAACACATCCCTTTGCTAAAATAACAGCAGAAAAGCCTGCAGCATCGGCGGTTCGTATGATTGTTCCTAAATTTCCTGGATCTTGTATACGATCAAGCACTAAAAAGAAATGCTTTGAATCATTTAATATATACTCTAAATCATATTCCTCCATAGGAAGAATAGCCATAATTCCTTGAGGATTTTGTGTATCTGAAAGACTCATATAAATCTTATTAGAAATCTCATAGACTTTTATATTTTTTTCCATTAACTCATTCAGCAATGCTTCTCCTCCAGATACAGTGTAAAGTTCTTCATTAAATAATATATATTTGATTTTCTTATTGTTTTCTAGGGCATCACGAATAATTCGTATACCTTCTACTATGTACTGACCATATTTTTGTCTATATTTCTTTTTCTTTAATTCTCTTACTTGTTTAATAGTTCCATTGTCACTAGAATTAATCTTTACGATCAACTATTTCCACCTCTTATTTTATGCTTTCTGTTCTATCCTTTGTAAATCATCATTATGCCCAATCACAACTAATACATCATCACTTTTCACAATATCTGTTGCCCTTGGAGATATATTGATCTCCGTTCCATGCTTAATGGCCATTACGTTAATTCCATAATTTGCTCTCATATTTAAGTCTTTTAAATTTTTTCCTGCCCATTCTTCAAGAGCAGATATTTCTACAATACTATAATCAGGAGCCAATTCTATAATATCCAAGAAATTGGATGATACTAGGTTATGGGCAACTCGAACGCCCATATCTCTTTCTGGAAATACAACTCTATCCGCTCCAATTTTATAAAGAACTTTCGCATGTTGTTCATTTTGAGCTTTGGCTACTACATGCTTTACACCTAATTCTTTTACAATGAGGGTAGCCATAATAGAAGCTTGTATATTGGAACCAATTGTAATAACTGCAACATCAAAATTACTCATTCCAAGAGATTTTATAGACGCCTCTTCTGTTGCATCTGCTTGTACTGCATGGGTAACAGAATCAGCTATTCCTTGGATTACATCTTCATTTCCATCAATTGCTAATACATCAAAGCCTAATCCATAAAGGGTTCTAGCCACACTTGAACCAAACCTTCCACAACCTATTACTACAAATTGTTTCATCATAACACCCCTATCCTACAATTACTCTTTCTTCAGGATATTTAATCAATCCCTTGTTTTTCTGTTGTTGTCTTGCTAAAGCTAATGCAATGGTCATCGGACCTACTCTACCTGCAAACATAGTAAGGGAAATAACAATTTTCCCTACAATACTAAGACTTGGTGTCATTCCCAAGGATAATCCGACTGTTCCAAAGGCTGAAGTCACTTCAAAGAAGATTTCCATAAAGCTATGTCCTGTTTCTGTTATAGATAAAATCATGGTTACAAATACAATAAGTACCATAGCAATTCCTATTACAGCCAAAGATCTGTTAATAATCTCTCTGGGGATTCTTCTATTAAAAACTTCTGTATCTTCTTTCCCCTTGATAATATTGATAATAGTAAAGATAATCACTCCAGCTGTTGTGGTTTTTACTCCTCCAGCTGTAGATCCTGAAGAACCACCAATAAACATAAATACCATTGTCATAAAGATAGTAGCTGTTGTTAATTGATCTGATGGTAAAGTATTAAAACCTGCTGTTCTAGGCGTAACAGAATGAAATAGTGCCCCTAATAATTTTCCTTTGAAAGTGAGCTTTCCAAGAGTTTCTGGATTACTATACTCTAGTATAAAAACAGCTATAAAACCTACTAATAATAAAACGCCTGTAATATAAAGTACTAATTTTGTGTGTAAACTAAATTTTGAAAACTTTCTTTTTTGAAAGATCTCAACAATTACTGTAAAGCCTAATCCTCCTGCTATAATCAAAAAGCTTATAACGATGTTAATCAAAAAATCATCAGCAAAAGGCGTCAAGCTTCTAAAATTTCCTATTAAATCAAACCCTGCATTGCAAAAAGCAGAAATAGCATGAAATATACTGAATCCTATTCCTTTAGATAACCCATATAGAGGAATAAACTTAAAGGATAACAGAATCGCTCCTATTCCTTCTATGGTAAAGGTTGTAATCAATATATATTTTGTAAGACGCACAATTCCTGATATATTAAATTGATTGAGTGCTTCCTGCATAACTAGACGTTCTCTTAAAGTAATTCTTTTTCCAAAAATCAAAGCAAAAAAGGTAGCCATACTCATAAATCCAAGTCCACCAATTTGGATTAAGAGAATAATAACTGTTTGCCCAAAAACAGTCCAGTGAGTTCCCGTATCTACAACAACAAGTCCTGTTACACATACAGCTGACGTGGCTGTGAAAACTGCATTCAAAAAACCTACACTATGCCCAGATTTTGATGCAATAGGAAGACTTAAAAGTATCCCACCCATTAAAATGACACTAGCAAATCCTAAAACAAGTATCTGTGCAGGGTTTAACTTGTATTTGTCAATCCTTTTATTAATATCGATTAGAATCACCCCCCTGTCCAAATTCTTCCACATTTTCTCATGCATTTATTATAGCACTAACAAAATATTTTTAAAAGAAAAGTTGTAAACCTCTACATATTATTTTAAACAAATTGTCCTAAGGATATGAATAAACTATTAAAAAAATAGACTCATCAATAGAGTCTATTTTTACGCATTCAATTTTTGTTTTGCAACATCTACTAATTGTGCAAAACCTTTTTCATCATAAATTGCCATTTCAGCTAACATTTTTCTGTTGATTCCTACTCCTGCTAGCTTTAATCCATTGATTAATCTGCTGTATGAAATATCATTCATTCTTGCAGCAGCATTAATTCTTGCAATCCATAATTTTCTAAAATCTCTTTTCTTTAACTTTCTTCCTATATATGCAGATCTTAAAGATCTCATTACTGCTGGATTTGCAGCTCTGAAAATCTTACTTTTAGCTCCATAAAATCCTTTTGCAAGTTTTAATATTTTTTTATGTTTCTTTTTTGCATTCATTGCTTTTTTTACTCTTGCCATGTTTTTCTACCTCCTTTACCTTCCTATTTCTATGCGTATGGTAATACTTTCTTTATTCTTCTCTCTTCAGCCTTTGGCATCATAGCAGCTTTTCTTAAGTTTCTCTTTCTTTTTTGACTCTTTTTAGTTAAAATATGGCTTTTAAAAGCTTTTGCTCTTTTAACTTTTCCACTCTTTGTTATTTTGAATCTCTTTGCTGCTCCTCGATGTGTTTTCATTTTTGGCATGATTATTTCCTCCCCTCTATCATCTAAGCATTCTTTGGTGTTAAGAACATAGTCATGCTCCTACCTTCCAAATTTGGTCTTTTCTCTATAGTACCAGCTTCTGAAATGAGCTCACTAAATTTTTTCATAACATCATATCCTAATTTTGTATAACCCATTTCTCTACCTTTAAATCTTAAGGTAACTTTTACTTTGTCACCCTTTGATAAGAATGAGATAGCTCTATTTGCTTTTACAGTTAAGTCATGTTGTTCGATATTAAGACTTAATCGAACTTCCTTTACATTGATTACCTTTTGTTTTTTCTTTGCTTCTTTTTCTTTCTTTGCTTGCTCAAACTTATATTTTCCATAATCCATAATCTTGCAAACAGGTGGTTTTGCCTGAGGTGCTATTTTTACTAAGTCTAATCTCTTTTCCATAGCCATGTCTAATGCTTTTCTTCCTGGAACAACACCTAACTGTTCACCATCCGTATCAATCAGTCTAACTTCTCGGTCCCTAATCGCTTCATTAATATCTAATTCTTTAATGATTGGACACCTCCTAAAATTAATTCTCTCTAAAGAGACATAAATAATATATATAACAAAATTAAAAAGCGGATGCATAACACATCCGCTCCACAAGCCAATAAAATCCTTGCACCATTTATGTATGTAGCAAGTCACTAAGCTATAAACCCTACGAACCCTAGTTGTAAGGTGAGAAGCGGAAATCTTCTGCTTGATATTACTTGCATAGTTTATCACTAAAATTTTATATTGTCAACGCTTTTTATCACTTTATTTATTTTTTTAATTGTATACGCTTTTTCCATGCATGAAGACCTAAGGAAAGGCCAATAACACCATAGGCAACAAAAGCTCTAAAAAATTCTCCGATTTGTGCATCTCCAAATAAATTTTTCCCAGCCTTTGGCGAAACAATAAACAAGGTGTGAAACAATACCGTACCAAGAAGTGCTTGCCCAATAGTTGCCCTCGATACAGATGCTCCACCAATTAGAAGAGCTGCAATTGAAAAGGTAGCAATTTGCACATGACTTCCATAGGTATTAAGAGTACCAATATTTTGAAGGAAAATCATTTGTCCCCACGCAGCTAGTAAAGTAGATAGCGTAATAGCAATAATTCTAACCTGATCCACATTGATTCCAGAAACCTTCGCTATATGTTTATCTTGTCCTACAGTTCTAAAATCTTGCCCTAATTTTGTTTTCACAATTAATACATTAAATAAGCATAAAGCTGCAACAACCATACATGTTATAATCGGTAGCTTTATGTTTTTAAACATTTTCAGCTCCTTTGGAAGATAATTGCTATAAAAAATAATCATACAACTTATGACCATGACAACTAAACAAGTGAAAATAGTGATTACATATTTTCCAGTTAAAAAATTTTCTTTTTTATGATTAACTTTATTCATTCTAAACAATGAATAGATCAATATTGTAAAAATGGCTACTACTAAAAACACATGAAAAGCAGGTAATTTCAAAATATTATCTAATGCATATTTAATCCCAACATTTCTTGATAAGTCAATAGTATTCCTTATTCCTATACCGCTATTTAAAACCATAACAGGATCTTTCATAGGGATAATCGTCCCAATTGAAAATAAAAATATAAACTGATAAATCCCATTGGCAAAGAATCCCGCAATCATACTTGCAATCATTTCTTGCCCTTTTGTTTTATTGAGTAGCTTTCCTGTTAAATTACCAAAAAGTATGGCAATGGGTGCTGCTAACAAAGCACACAATAAAAAGCCTTTCATTCCTGTTATTCCAAAGTGAGTGATTGTAATAATAGCTATTTGTCCAGCCATTGCCCCAATAGTAATCCCAAAGTTTAGCCCCATTCCTGCTAGTACTGGAATAATCAATGATAATACTAAAAACGAATTTCTCGTCAGTCTTGTAATCAGTTCATTTCCTATAAAAAATAATGGTAACTTAGAGAGTTTAATACCTATTAAACATATAATCACAAATAATATAGTCACACTGTGGTTAATTAAAAAACCCTTTATATCAAAAGATGCATTTTTCTTTTGTGATTTTGCATTACTCATTTCTGTCATATTTATCTCTCCCCCCCTACTTTTGTTAATGCATAAAGAATAATCCCATTTTGTACGATCATTCTAAGCACTTCTGATAAATTTCCTTCGCTTACAATCTCATTTGCAACAGGGAGAGCAACAGTTAAAAGGCCTTGAAATAAGAAAGCACCTAAAATAACATGGGATATTTTTGCACGCGTAGCTGATGCACCACCAATTAATATAGATGCAACTGCTGGAAATGCCATCATAAGAGGTGCTTGATACAATTGGATAAAACCATAGCTTTGGGCATATACAAGTATCCCAACAGCTCCTAATACAGTAGAAAGAACAGTACCAACAATTCTGCATCCATCTACATTAATTCCTGAAGCCAAAGCAAATTTAGGGTTATCTCCTGCAGCTTTCATTGCAGTTCCTAGCTTACTTCTTGAAAAGAGCCAAACAAGGAAACAACAGCCAAAGAAAAACAGTAATAATCCTGTAGGAATATTCACCCCTAAAATAGGAAAAGCACAAAAATCATTTAATATTTGTCCAAAAGTTGAATCTAATGAAATAGTTACCCTAAGTCCATTTCCTATTGGCCAAACCATTTCAGGATGATGAAAGGGAAGTAATATCCACATAATACTCATAAAAGAAACAATTGAAAATCCTGTATAGGTTGCAACGAGCATTTCTGATCCCTTTATCTTATTAAGAAGGATTCCATACCCCCATCCAACCACTATAGCAAATGGTAAAGAAATTATTAATGCTCCAAAAAAACTTTGAATCCCTGTTAAACCAAATTCAATACTCATAAGCCCCCCTAAAAGACCACAAATAATTCCTAGTGGAAGTGCAAAATTTGGACCAATCCCTGATTGTATTGCTGGTACCATGGCCAATACCAATATGCCATACATGCCAAATCTTCTAATACTATCAGATATTAAACTAGCTATTGGTAACCTTAATATTAATGCCACTACAAAAAGTAATATAAAAAAAGAACTTATAATGATCCTTGGAAGCCCCACTTTATTTGAAAATTTTCTAATAGATTCGTTCATTTATAAAGCCTCCTTCCTATGCATTTTACGGTATTCGCCAGCCATCATTAAACCAAAGTCTCTATCACTTGCAAAAGGACTAAGAATTCCTTCTACTTCTCCTTCTGAGATAATAGCAATCCTATCACAAATAGCCCTTAGCTCTGCTAACTCACTAGATGTCATGATAATAGTCATTCCAAGCTCTTTATTTAATTTTACTAATACATCCAATACTAACTTTTTCGCTCCAATATCTATCCCTCTAGTTGGCTCTGAAACAAATAGAATATCTGGCTCTAATGTTAATGCTCTTGCAATACAAACCTTTTGCTGATTTCCTCCACTAAGTCTTCTTGTTATCTGGGTAGGCCCTGTACATCTTATGTCTAAATCCCTTATCATTTTTAAAGCATGTTCTCGAATTTTTTTGCTATCCATTTGGTCAAAAAATGCAATTTTCTTTAGAAACTTTCCTTTCACCTGCATAGTTGTTATTGCTATATTCTGTTCAATAGAAGAATCTAAAAGAAGACCTATCCCCCTTCTATCCTCAGAAACAAATGCTAATCCACTTTTAAGGGCATAACGTGTATCATTTAATTTTAGTTTTTCTCCTTTTAAATAAACTTCTCCACTAGATTCATAAAGTCCCATAATTCCATTAGAAATTCCTATTTTACCCTGTCCAGCAAGACCCCCTATCCCTAATATTTCTCCCTTTTTAATCTCCAAATCAATTTCTTTTACTTCTTCTCCTGGCATATCTACCCTAAAATTCTTCATAGTAAGAATATTTTCGTTAGTGTTATTTTTTTCATTTTCATCTTCTGATTTATTCGTGACTTCTATTTTCCTACCTACCATAAGTTCTGCAAGTTCTCCTACATTTGTTTCTTCTTTTTTTCGTGTTGCAACTAATTCTCCATCTCTCAAAATAGTTATATGATCTGCTGCCTCTATTACTTCATCTAATCTGTGGGTAATAAAAAGAATAGCGATTCCTGAAGCCGCTATTTTTTTCATGGCTACAATAAGATTGTCTGCTTCACTCTCTGTTAAAACAGCAGTAGGCTCATCAAAAACTAAAAGCTTTACATTACTTTTATCAATTTCCCTTGCAATTTCTACAAATTGCATATATCCCACAGGTAATCCTTCTACCTTTGCCCACTCATCTATATTGATCTCAAGGGTATCTAATGATTTTCTTGCATCCTTATTCATTTGCTTGTAGTTTAAAATATTTAAACGCTCTCCCAATAATTTACTAAAAGGATTTCCCTTTGTGATTTCTCTATTTAATTTTATATTTTCTGTTAGGGTAAAACCTGGAACTAGCATAAACTCTTGATGAACCATACCAATCCCTATACTCATAGCTTCTTTCGGAGATTTTACATTTACTACTTCCTCATTAATAACAACCTCTCCCTCAAATCCTCCTGTAGAATGAATCACAGGCATACCAAATAATATATTCATAAGGGTTGATTTTCCAGCACCATTTTCTCCTAATAATGCATGAATCTCTCCAGGTTTTACCGAAAGACTAACCCCTTTTAATACTTGATTTCCAAAGTATTCTTTTTTTATCCCCTTCATCTGAAGGACATATTCTGAAGTCATTTTTCCACCACCTTAAGGATTTCACTATGCTCGTAACTAAACACTAATAAAGACGTTCACATAGTATATACAATGAACACAAAATAATCATTTTAGATTTTTTTATCCATTTTTTACCTATCTTCTTATAAAATGTAAGGCTGCCTATACGGCAACCTTATTTTAGTATTTATGTATGGTATAAAGAATCCTCTCATTAGAAGTTTAAGAAATCCATCAATACCATCAAATAATTATCATATTTTTGCCCATTTTCTTCTAATGGCGCTAAAGTAACATCTGTTTTTGCATATGCTTTGAATTTTGCATTTATTTGATCCATATCTAATTTTCCATTTGTTTCTCCATCAATATATGCTTTTGCATATTCTGCTCCTGCTTCAACAAACATCATAGCACAAGGTACTGGCCAAGTAGAAAATCTTCCTGTACCATTCTTTTCTGCTACCTTTTCTGTGATTTGATTGACAACAAAATCAATATCGCCTTTCTTATCTTCAGGAATCTTAATTCCTAATGCTGAAGGGAATCCATGGTATGGAGAAGGACAGCAAGGTTGAGGATAAATTGCGCCTTCATCTAAAGCAGCTTTAATAAGGGGTACTTGCATAGAGCAGTTTGTGCTAAAGAATGCTGTATTCTTTCCATATTGTTCAACTTTTCTTGGAACATCTTCTAAGATAAATTGTTGTGCTCCTGATACCCCTGCATCACCCGTTGGATCTGGAGCTGTTGCATCAATAAACTCTAGTCCTAATTTTTCACAATTTTCTTTAAGTAAATTACGTCTTGCAGAAA
Organism: Marinisporobacter sp.; assembly: GCA_025210395.1. GTDB lineage: Bacteria > Bacillota > Clostridia > Peptostreptococcales > Thermotaleaceae > Crassaminicella. The sequence goes on along the minus strand of JAOARV010000061.1, from coordinate 25,323 downwards.
GAAGTGCGTACGACATATGTCTTGGGAATGAATAATGAACAAACTTAGTTGCTCCTTGTTTCTTCGCCTGCTCAGGCAAAGTACGTCCCATAGATAATTCATCCATAGCAAATACAACATCTGCCTTTGATGCAATCATCTTTGGATCTTCTCCAGGAACACCACATACGAATAGAATATCATCTCTTATTTCTCTTGCTTTATCAATAGCTGCTGAAACACCAGGAACAGCTTGAACAATAATAATGGCTTTAACATCAGGATCAGATGCCATACTTACAACATTCGCTATAGTTGTTTCTTGCTCATCCATAAATTTATCAGGATAAGTCATCAAAACAACATGCTCTTCTCCATATTTTTCTAACACATTTTGAGCTGCTCTATACTCTTCCTCGTTTTGCGAAACAGTCCCTGTCAAAACTCCAATCTTCCAATTTTCTCCAGAAGTTTCTGTTGCTGCTGGCTCTTCTGACGCTGTTTGCTGACCACAAGCTGCAAGACTTACTAACAGCATTAGCATCAAAAGAACTGATAAAAATTTTTTCAACATTAAAATTCCTCCCATTTTTTTATTTTTAAGAAAAAAGAATAATCATTTCTTTTTTCTATAAAACACTTTAATCTAATTATTACTATGCAAATGATGTCCCATTTCATTCCATTTTCTTTTTATTCTGAATATTTTCATTTTTATATACGGATATACATTCTATATTTGTATTATTTTTCCTTTTACATTGTAGAATTTTTTTTCTGATATCTTATTTTCTATTAAAAATTTATTGATTTTATTAATATTTTCTCTACTTTCTTGGGAAAACTAATGATAAAGAATCTAGGAAGAAGGTGATGAACTATCTCAAATAAAAAATATTTTTTCATTCTTTTGAGCTTTGTTCTAATGATCGGTATACTTATTACTCAAAATGTATTTAGTAGAATCATAATCCCTATGCCTCTACACAATACGCACAGACTTTTTCTGATTTTTTTATGTGTGGGAGTATTTATCTACTGCATGAAATTAGAAAAAGCTCCTCAATTAGAACCTGTTCATATCAAAATGGAGAAAGATGATAAACAAAATAACAATACCAATAAACCTTCTGTTCGTTTCAATGATGTTGCTGGTCTTGATGAAGTAAAGGAAGAATTGTTTGAAATCATTGATTTCATTAAGAATCCTAGCAAATATCAGAAAATGGGAGCTACCATTCCTAAGGGAATGTTATTTTATGGTCCTCCTGGAACAGGAAAAACGCTCCTTGCTCAAGCTCTTGCTGGGGAAACTGACTCTAGTTTTTTTCCTACTAGTGGTTCTGAATTCGTTGAAAAATACGTGGGTGTAGGAGCTAAAAGAGTAAGAACCCTTTTTGAAAAAGCAAAAAAAGCTGCTCCCAGTGTCATATTCATAGACGAGATCGATGCCATTGGTGCTAAGAGAACTTCTGAAAGTAATAATGAAAAAGATCAAACACTCAATCAACTCCTCATAGAAATGGATGGTTTTCATTCAGAACAAACAATCCTTGTGATTGGTGCTACAAACCGATTAGATCTTTTAGATGAAGCCCTTTTAAGGCCTGGTAGATTTGATCGACACATGTTTATTGGAAATCCTGATTTGCATGCAAGGGAAGAAATTCTTTTGGTTCATACTAAAAATAAACCCATTGCTCCTAGTGTAAGTATAAAAGCATTAGCCCAAAGAACCCATGGCATGTCAGGAGCTCATCTTTCTAATATTGCTAATGAAGCTGCCATACTAGCTGTAAGGAGAAATAAACAAGATATTGGCATTCTAGAATTTAACGAAGCTATCGAAAAGGTTATCGCTGGTCTTCAAAGGAAAAATGCTGTTATTCTCGATAAGGAAAAAAGAAAGGTATCTTTTCATGAAGCTGGTCATGCTTTAATGGGAAAAATACTAAATTGCGATTTGGTTTCAAAAGTATCTATCGTTCCAAGGGGGCAAGCTTTAGGATATGTGATCTATGCTCCTGAGGAAGATCGTTATTTAACTACAACCAATGAGCTAAAGAATAAGATAAAAGTTTTGTTAGGTGGCAGATGCGCAGAACAAATTATTTTTGGAGAAGTTTCAACAGGTGCAAAGGACGATTTAGAAAAAGCAAACTCCATTGCCTATCAGATGGTTTGTGAATACGGTATGAGTAATTTAAAAAACCGTGTATTTGAACCAAATTTGATAAAAAATTGTTATCCTTTAATCGATGGAGAAATTAAAGGGATTATAGATGGATGCTATCAAGATTCATTGGATACCTTACAAAACAATAAAAGCTTACTATCCTGCATCGCCAATGAACTATACAAAAAAGAAACCCTTACAGGAGAAGAATTAGAAAACATTTTAAAGCTCCATGAAAAGAAATGTATCCTGACCGTATAAAAGAGAGTCCCAAGGACTCTCTTTTATATTTTATAAGGTTCTATTTTTAATTTCTTCTTTTACTTTTCCCATAAAGCTTTCAACTTCTTGACTACCAAGCTCTCCTTCATCTCTTGAACGAACAGAAATCATCCCTGATTCTTGTTCTTTCTCTCCCACAATGATCATGTAAGGAACTTTTTCTAATTGAGCTTCACGAATTTTATATCCTATTTTTTCATTTCGATCATCTAATTCCACACGTATTCCATTGGCTTTCATTTCTTCTACAATTTTTTGTGCATATGGCATAAATTTATCAGCAATCGGAAGAACCTTTGCTTGAACTGGAGCTAACCAAGTTGGGAATTTTCCAGCAAAATGTTCAATTAAAATCCCTATAAATCTTTCAATACTACCAAATGCAACTCTATGAATAACTACTGGTCTATGTTTTTCTCCGTCTTTTCCAACATAATTTAAATCAAATCTTTGTGGTAATTGGAAGTCAAGCTGAATCGTTCCACATTGCCATGTTCTACCAATACAATCCTCTAGATGGAAGTCAATCTTTGGTCCATAGAATGCACCATCCCCTTCATTTAACTTATAAGGTAGCCCTGATTCTTCTAATGCCGCTTTTAATGAAGACTCTGCCATTTCCCACTCTTCATCTGTACCCATTGAATCCTCTGGTCTTGTAGATAACTCTACATTATATTTAAATCCAAATCGAGTATAAACTTCATCAATTAATTTTGCTACACCCTTGATTTCATCCTTAATTTGCTCTGGAAGCATAAAGATGTGAGCATCATCTTGTGTAAAGGCTCTAACTCTCATCAGTCCATGAAGAGCACCAGATAATTCATGTCTATGCACTCTTCCTACTTCACCCATTCTAATAGGGAAATCTCTATATGAGTGCATCTCTGTTTTATATACAAGCATTCCACCTGGACAATTCATAGGCTTAATGGCATAATCTTCATCATCTATTTTTAGGGTATACATATTTTCCTTATAATGATACCAGTGTCCAGAAGTCTCCCATAGCTTCTTATTTAAAATAATAGGCGTTTCTACTTCAACATATTCCCATTTTGTATGAACATCTCTCCAATACTCCATCAAAGTGTTTTTAAGCTGTGTTCCCTTTGGTAAGAAGAATGGAAAACCTGGTCCTTCTTCAAGGATTGTAAATAGCTTTAATTCTTTTCCTATTTTTCTATGATCTCTTTTCTTTGCTTCTTCTAATCTATGAAGATATTCTTCTAATAATTTTTGTTTAGGGAAGGATGTACCATAGATTCTTTGAAGCATTTCTCTTTTTTCATCTCCACGCCAGTATGCACCTGCAAGACTTAATAGTTTGATTGCTTTTACAGGCTTAGTACTTACTAGATGAGGTCCTGCACATAAATCTACAAAATCTCCTTGCTTATAAAAAGAAATAACTGCATCTTCTGGTAAGTCTTCAATTAATTCTACTTTATATCCTTCTTCTCTTTCCTTCATATACTTGATTGCTTCATCACGAGGCAATTCGAATCTTTCTAATTCTAAATTTTCGCTAACAATCTTTTTCATTTCCTTTTCAATTTTTTCTAAATCACCTTCTGTAAATCGATGCTCTGAATCAAAATCATAATAAAATCCATTGTCAATAGCTGGCCCTATTGCAAGCTTTGTATTAGGAAATAATCGCTTTACCGCTTGAGCTAAAATATGTGAACTTGTGTGTCTGAAAACCTCTTGTGCTTTCTCATCATCAAATTTCAAAATATTTATCTCACAGTCTTTTTCAATAGCATAACTTAATCCTACAACCTTGCCATCTACTTCTCCTGCTACTGCTTCTTTTGCAAGTCTTCCACTAATTTCTTTTGCGATTTCAAGTATTGTTATTCCTCTTTGACAAACCTTTTCTGATCCATCCTTTAAAGTAATCTTTACTTGTTCCATCTATATTGCCTCCTTTGATTTTCATTAAAATATAAAAAACCCCTCATCCCAAAGTAATTCTTTGGGACGAGAGGTATCTCCCGCGGTTCCACCCAGATTGATTTCATCCACTTTAAGGCATTAAGGTTGCCTAACCCATATCCCTTTCACCTTTTGGTTAATCAGGTATAGCTTAAAGGTAGTTTTTCCTATAATCATATCTAAGAATGCTTTCAGCCTATGACATTCTCTCTCTTTTGACTGAGTCTATAGTACTTTTCCTTCTCATCGCTGTTCACATTATATGTTTTTAGCTTTGTTTCATTATAAAAATATTTTTCCTATTTGTCAATAAGTTTGCTCAATTTTTCCTTTTTTATACATACTTATTAAATATTTATAGAAGGAATATAATAACCCCTTGAATTAATCCAATAACACAACCAATAATAGCCCCTAGAATTTCTATATGCTTTAACTCTTTTTTAGCTATGCAAAGTACAATTTCTTCTAATTTTTCCAGTTCAAAATCATTGATTTTCTCTTCAATAATTTCTGCAATTTTTACTTTTTCAGTGGCTCTATGGATTAGTTTTTCCGTTAGCTCCGTAATCATTCTATCTGCTTCTTGATCGATCATTTCATCAACATAATCTTCAATCATGCCTTTGAAGGTACTAGGAATAAATGCAGGAAGCTTTTCATCTATAATACTTTTTATTTTCCTCTTAATATTAAAGATCATTTCGCCTTTATTTTCATCTGCAATAAATTTATCAATAATCTCTTCCATAGATATAAGCTCTATTTCTACGATTTCTCCAACACTTTTAGCTAGTTCTGCTTTTCTTTTAGGAATGAGTCCTTGTATTTTCATATTCAATATAGGTACTTCTACAGCCTTTAAAGGCCTAAATATAAATTTTATCGCCAATACATTGGTAATCCACCCAATAATTGCTCCCACCGCTGCTAAAATAAATAATTTTATCCAAAGCAATTTATTTCACCTCTACTACATTATCTTTTGCAAAAATTGTTCTATTTATAGCTACATTATTAAAATATGCCCATTTTTGTATCCAGTATAGCATAGTTGTATTACTTATACAATAGATTTATCTTAAAAATAAACAAGAGTAGCTGTTATCTACTCTTGTTTAATATTTTTAACAGATCCACATAAATCACAACCTCTACAAATATATACTCTATCAGAGAACACATTTTGAATAGTATCTATAATTTCCCTTTTAGTAGTATTTCTTGAAAAATGCATCACCACTTTTTCAGGGGCTAAGGTGATTAAAGAACTAATCAACAGATCATCACAGCTAATATCCTGATCTGCCATTTCAAGAGCTAAATCTTCAAGGTATTCATTATTAATCATTCTGTTTTTACTATCATAGAGATGATAGTGTCCGTTCTCTAACATAAGTACATGAACCACATCTATCTTTGCTTCTTGAATATCTACAAAATATCTTAAAAGTCTTATAAACTCATTATATTCCTTTTCCATGAGAAAATCTTCTACTGCTCTATCTATATTATTTTCTATTTCTTCAATATAATTTTTTAACCTAAATCGAATAAAACCATCCATATGAATTGTATTATTTCTCATGAAATAATCCATCACTTGCTGTACGATTTTGCTTTTTCTGCTAATTCTACACACTACCCCATCTTCATATTTACACATTTCATCCTTTTGTATATTCCTAAAATGGTTGAAAATGGTTTTCCTTTCTTGTAGCCCAAAATAATAATATTCTTTACATATCATCTTATAAGCTGATTTTTCTTCCATATACGCAAGCATTTGATCTGAAAGAATATTTGCCATGTAATATTTAAAAATATGTTTAAAATCCTCCACAGTATATTTTTTTAGATCTAGTTCATTTATAGAATATCTAATATAAATCTGTTTTTTTATTTTTTTAATATTTTTATTGATAACGATTCCTTCTTTTAAAAAAAAATTTATTTCATCGTTTAATCTATTGTAAACATCTTCCCAAGATTCATTTAGTATCACTGTTAGTATCGTCATTTTTTTCACTCCTTCTCCTACTGTATTAGTAGTATATGTGTAATAAGAAGTGATATTCAAAATACTGGATTACATTTATTGCTTAATATGGCATTTCTAAAATAGGTATGATGGAGCCAATATCTATGGGTTTTTTATTTTCAAGAAATATTGGTTCTACTGCATGCTTTCCTAGAAACTTTAGAATTTCATTATAATCAGGATGATGTTCTAACAATCCTGAAAAAGCTATTTTATTTTTACCAATAAGCCCTGAAATTCCGCCAATAAATCCATAATCAAGCTCTGAAAGATCTATGTATCCAGGTTTTATTACTAAAGGGTCTATTCCATACTTTTCTACTGTTTTTGCAATACCTCTATCAGATGTAATGATGGCTTTTTCATTCACAATACAGATTGAACATTTTGAATATCCTTGTTTTACATGAATCAACTCTACTTGGTTCTCTTCAAGTAATTTTAATGTTAATGGATCTGTGTATTTAAAGTTATGTATAGCAAAATTAGAAACTCTTGCTATATTATATGCAATATTATCTGGATAGTTCCTTTTTAGCACTGTTTCTCCTTTTATTATATTCAATCCATATTTTTTAAGAGGTTTTTCTAAACCTTCATAAACATTAGGTGCTACAATTAAGTCTTTTCCATTTATAGGATGAATCAGAATGTCTGGATGGTACGAAATGGAATTATATAATTCTTTGCAATAAGGTGTCTTTATTATATTTATACCCCTATGTTTTAAATTATTTACAAAGTTATCTGATACACGACCATCTACAACTACTAGCTTCACATTTTTCTGAGGTATAAATGGTTTGTCTAAAAGTTTTGTATTCATCTTCTCACCTGATTTTATTATTTTTCCATAGTATATCATTTTATATTCTATAGATCTATTTTTATCACAAAAAAAACAAGAACTCCTTGATGAAAGGAATTCTTGTCTCTTTATATGAAATTTCTAGTATAAATTCTTATAAATATTTAAAATCTCTTCTCTTGATAAAGGTACATAGTTATTTGCAAGAAGTCTTTGTTGCTTTTCAAGCACACTGTCTGTAAAGCTTTCAATTTCTTCTTCCTTCATGCCATATTCTTTTAAAGCTTTTTTACTTAAAAGCTTATCAAGTACCTTTTCAATAGCATCATATACTTCTGCTTCATCAACATTTAATAAAGAAGCTAAGAAAGTATTTAATGCTTTGATTTTTCCATTAGGATCTAAACGGTTATAAGTTTTAAATACTTCTGTAAAGAATTGATAGTTTGCTTCTCCATGAGGAACATGGTATGTGCCTCCTAATGGATAAGATAATGCATGTACAGCTCCAACTCCTGTATTTCCAAATGCAATTCCTGCGTAATTACTTGCAACTGCAAAATCTTCTAGTAATTCTTGACGGTGATCTTCACCTTTTTCAATGATTTCCATGTATCCTTTTAAAAGCATTTCAATAGCTTTTACACTGATCATTTGTGTAAAGTCATTGGCACTTGGTGATACATAAGATTCAATAGCATGAATTAATGCATCAATGGAACTAAATACAAAGAATTTATATGGAAGTCCTTTGATAAGCTCTGGAACAAGCACTGCGTAATCAGCATATAATTCATCAATAGCAAGACCCATTTTTGTATGCTTTGATTTGATTTCTGCAATAGAAATATTTGTTACTTCACTTCCTGTACCACAAGTTGTAGGTACAATGATTAATTCCTTATCTTTTATGAAATCAATTCTTTTTTCAAACATATCTAATGCATTTTTACCATCTTTGAAGATTAATAATTTTGCAATATCGATTACAGATCCTCCGCCGATTGCAATAATTCTTTTGTATGGCTTATCTACTACCTCTTTTAAAATTTCATCAATCATTTCATCAGAAGGTTCCCCTACACCATATTTTTCTTGCATAATAAAATCTGCTTTTAAATCTAATCCTTTCATGAAAGGATCAAAAAGGAATTGATGCGTGAGTACTAAATCATTTTCTCCGATTTGGAATTCTTCTGCAAAGCCTTTAAAAGTGTCAAATTTATGGATTTGTGTTGGTAATTTAAAAAATTTCATAGTAATCCCCCTTCTATATGTCTATTCAAATTTAGTGTCAAATCTTCTTTCCCATTCTTCTATTAACATTGGTCTAAAATCTGGATGAGCAATATTAATAAGTGCTCTTCCTCTTTCTTTTAAGCTCTTTCCTCTTAACTGGGCAATACCATATTCTGTAACTACATAGTGTACATCATTACGTGAAGTTGTAACTGCTGAACCTTCATCAATAAATGGTGCAATACGAGATACTTTCCCCTTCGACGCTGTAGATGGAATAGCAATAATAGATTTTCCGCGTTTAGCCATGCTCGCTCCACGAATATAATCAACCTGTCCCCCTACACCACTAAATTGTTTTAATCCTATACTTTCTGATACAATTTGACCCATTAAATCCACTTGAATACAAGAGTTAATAGAAATAATGTTTTCATTTTGCATTACAACGCAAGGATTATTTACATAATCTACTGGATGTAACTCTACAGTTGGATTGTTATGAACAAAATCATAAAGTCTCTTTGTACCCATTAAGAAGGTTACAATCATTTTTCCTTCATGTAAAGTTTTCTTTTTATTATTAATAACTCCTGCCTCTACTAATTCAACAACACCATCTGAGAACATTTCAGAGTGGATTCCTAAATCTTTTTTATCCTTTAAGAATAAAAGTACAGCATCTGGAATAGCTCCAATTCCTAATTGAAGTGTTGCTCCATCTTCAACAAGCTTTGCACAGTTTTCTCCAATAGCTTTTTCAATTTCACCAATTTTAGGAGGTTGAAGCTCTATGATTGGATAAGAAGTTTCAACAATATGATCTATTTCAGAAATATGAATGAAAGAACCCATTGTTCTTGGCATTTGATCATTTACTTCTGCAATTACAATTTTTGCACATTCTGATGCTGGTTTTGTGTAATCAGAAGAAAGACCAAAGCTACAATATCCATGTTCATCTGGACGGCTTACTTGAATCAACGCTACATCTACTGGTAAATATTCTTCTTTGAAAAGTCTTGGAATCTCTGTAAAAAAGCAAGGTGTATAATCGGCTCTTGCCTCATTTACTGCTTTTCTTGTAGTTCCTCCTACAAATAATGCATTGTGTCTAAAGTGAGGTGCCATTTCTGGTTTTGCATATTCACTTTTTCCCATGGCTACCATGTGAACGATTTCCACATCTTTGTATTGGTCTTTATTTGCAACCATTGCATCGACTAATGCTAAAGGCTCACTACATGCATGACCCACAACTACTCTATTTCCTGACTCTATATGCTTTACAGCGTCTTTTGCAGTTGTAAGCTTTGACTGATAAACATCTTGCCAACTCATTTTCTTCACCCTTTCCCTTCATTTTATATTTTTTTTATGGCTTCAATCACCTTTTCATAGTCATGATGACTTTTTATACAAAACACACCTTTTTTAGTTTGAATGTTCTTAAAATTGGCGCAACAATTGGTGCATCCACCTACTATTAAAAGAAAATCATATGCATTTCCTTCTCTTGTTATTTCAAAGATGAAATTCTCTCCTAAAGCTTTTTGTACTTCTTCTATAAATTTTTTTCGATCATATCGTGGGTTACACCCTCCACAATACTTTATTCCTATTTTCAATGCAACTCTACCTACTTTTCCTTATTTAATATTTTCTTTGCCATATCTATAAGGTCTTGACTAACTTCTGTCACTAATAAGACTTCCTTAACCTCAGGAATTTCTTCCTGTAAATCACGAAGAACAATATCCTCAAGGGTAAATTTTGCAGATGGACATCCACTGCAAGCTCCTAAAAACTTTACTTTTACAATACCCGCTTTCACTTCTACAAGCTCAATATCTCCATAATGCTCTTTTAGCTTTGGTCTTATGATTTTGTCTATTACTTCATTTACTCTATTCAACATACTATTCACCCCATTATAAGGTTGGGGTGGAATTTTCCACCCCTTTTAATATTAAAATTCAATCCTTATTTAGTAGCTGCTGCTTCTCTTTCTGCAATAGAAGCTTCATCGATTCTAGCAATTTTTCTTGCTAAATCTTTCTTATGCGCAAGATTTCCTTGTCTTGCAATCATAATTCTTTGTGCTTGTGGAGATCCTGCTCCATGCATTGACTCTGTTCTGTATCCTACTGCTGCTGTTCCTAATGTCATATTTTCTATAAGTCTTAATACTCTCATTCTATGCTCTGTTGGAACTACATTTACTCCCTTGAAGTATTTCTCACAAACAGGTCCGATTACTGGATGTTTGAAATCTTGCTCTGATGGCATTGTAACCATTAATCCACCTGCAATATCTTCTGCAAGTCTTGTGATTTCATATGGGAATCTTGTTACATTTTGCTTACATACATTTGCAAGTAGTAAATCGATTTGATAGTTTCCAGCTTCTGTTGCATATCCTTCTGCTGAACAGGCAATACCACAGCAATATAATGTTTCATTTAAGTGAGTCATTTCGATTAATTTATCTTTAATATGAGAAGCTTTTGCTGCTCCATTGAATTCTGCTGCAAGTGCTGCTGCTCCTATAAGTACATCACCCACACCTACTTTACATCCGCCATAACTTTGACGATGGTATCCTGCAAATCTTTCTACTAACATTCCAGCAAATTCTACTTCTCCATTTAAGAAGATTCTATCATTTGGAATAAATACATCATCAAATACTACTAATGCTTCTTGTCCACCAAATTCTTTATTTCCTACATCAATGTCTGCTCCATCTTCTGTCTTTCTTGAGTCACAGCTTTGTCTTCCATAGATCATATAAATACCTTCAGCATCTGATGGGATAGCGAATGATACAGCGTAAGCTTCGTCTCCCTCTCTCATAGCAATTGTTGGCATGATTAGATGTTCATGAGAGTTTACTGCTCCTGTTTGGTGAGCTTTTGCCCCTCTTACTACGATACCATCTTCTCTTTGCTCTACTACATGTAGGAAAAGATCAGGATCAGCTTGCTTACTTGGTGCTAAACCTCTATCTCCTTTAGGATCAGTCATAGCTCCATCTACTACTAAGTCATTCTTTTGTACAAACTCTAAATATTTTTTGAAGTTTTCATGATATTTTGTTCCATGTGCTTTATCGATTTCATAAGTTGTGCTATATACAGCATTGAAAGAGTCCATACCTACACAACGTTGGAAACATGATCCAGTTTTTTGTCCAAGAAGTCTTAACATTTTTACTTTCTTTCTTAAATCATCAGTACTTTGATGTAAGTTTGTAAAACGATTTATTTTTTCACCTGTTAAATTGGATGTAGCTGTCATTAAATCTTCATATTGAGCATCTTGTGCTAATTCATAAGTCATAGCTACAGAATTAATAGATGGTCTAATCACTGGATGGTCTACAAAGTTTTCAACTAATTCTCCAAACATGTACACCTTTATATTTAATTTTCTTAAGCTTTCAATATATTGCTCTTTTGTCATTAATGCCATTTAAAATCAGCTCCCTTTCAATTTGTTATTATTTTAACAAAATATTTTATTTTTGTACATACATTTTGAAAAAATTTTAATTATTTTCCAATTATTTTTTTACACTCATAATCAAAGCAAGTCCCATGCCATTATTTGATACTATATATATTTTTTAAATTTTTAATAAGTAAATCAATACACCTTTTGAATTCACTATTTTTCAACCCTCAAGCATATACGCATATTTATTTTGCTATACAAATCCCTATTCGTATCGTTCGTTGCAAAACAGCAACATCATCACCCTGATTTCATGTTAAATAATAATCAATTTAGTTTGCATGTAAGCATTTAACTTTTATTCATATTTCCGTTGCAATTATGCACACGCGTTGCATTTCAGCAACATTTTTTATTTTTCAGTTTCCTTCTATAAAAACAATGAGCACAGTTTAAAACACAAACCTGTTCTTTTTTAATTTCTCTCTTCCACAATCTATTACTTTCAGAATTTGCACATATAACCATCCCCCCTTTACTCTAACTGAATCAATATACCTTCTACTGCTATTTTTCTCTGAAAAAATATTTTCTCAAGAAAAATAGTAATTCCTTCTTCTTTGTTTTCCACTTTAGCATCTAAATAAACATCTATACCACCAATAGTTACTTTGTTGTATTGGTTTATTTTTTTTAACGTTTTAAATCCCATTCTCACGGAAGGAATGTAATACTTTTTAGTATTTCCACAACCTCATCCTCCACTTGTCTCTTCTGGAATCATATGAACAATAATATAACAAGCCTTTTGTTTTTTTATATACTTTTTTGCTTCTTCTGTAATATTAACATTCATAGAAACTCCTCCATATAGGAAATGGCAGATAGCCAAAGACTATCTGCAGCCTCTTAATTTGAATTTATGCTGTTTTTTCTTCTTCTTCATATATATATACATCATATTCTGGTTTATTTCCTAAATTAATAAGTAAGCAAAGAACTATACCTGCTGCAAGTCCCCATGCAGCTCCACGAGTACAAAGAACCGCACCCATTACACCGGCAATCCCTAAATCATTAAAGGTACGAGCCTTCATAACCCCAACGCGCACAGAAACATATCCTTGAATTAGCATAGTAGATGCAAGAGCAATTCCCAATATAGGTTTACAAAGAGTAACAATAGGAAGAATTAGATAACCTGTAAAAGTCCCGAATCTAAAAGATGCTGCTCCACCAAGAATAGAATCCATGGCTTTTCTTCCTTGCTTATAGCGTTCACAAATAACAACTTGCATTGCTGCCCATAAAGGTCCACACATAGTCAAATCTGGTCCGATAATAGACATAGTAAAGTTTCTTAATCCAAATATTAAATGAGATCTATTAGGATTGTAATCAATATGTTCATCTGTACGAACCCTTCCTGCATCTTCAAGCAAGGCTTGTGATTGAATCATATCTCCAAATAATACAATATATGCTGAAATAACTGTAGGTAAACTTTCAACAAACATACTTACTGGAGGAAAACCCAATCCAAATAATGTCCACTCTCTCCACAAAGTAGAAAAGGCAGGCTTTGTAATCCCCCATTCAATTTGTGGCCATGCTGTCTCACCAAGCATAGGACCTACTACAATAGCTAAAACAACAACTGGTAAAATACCTACATTTGCAATAACCTTTAATATAGCGTTATTTTCTCTGATGCTTTTAAAATGATTAGCAAATAAAAGATAAAAACCTAAACCTACACAAATAATAATCGATAATGGAAAACTATCAAACTTAGCACCCTTCTTAAATATAAGGATTACAGCAGCAAAACCTGCCCCCATTATAATTCCTGATTGCATTGCATTTGGAACAATAGACACAATTTTCTTTCCTAATCCTGTAACACCTAAAATAATAGCTAAAATACCTAAAGACATCTCAAATGCAATTAAAGCTTGCATTCTTTCAGGGCCCATTTCATATTGACTTACATGAAGCATTAAAAGGGGAATGGCTGGTGTTACCCATCCAGGTACTACTGGATCTCCTAAAAATACATGTGCACAATACAATAATCCATTCAAAACAACTACTGCCATAGCTACTTCAAAAGGCATCCCTAAATATTCTTGAAGCATGGGAACAGCCCCAAGACAGACTGCACACATTAATAAACCCTGAATGTAGTCCGCCCATTCAAATTTGTAATGGATAAACGGAATACGAATCTTAAACGGTCCTGCTGGAATAAAGGGCTGTTCTTTTCCTAATTCTCTTTTCATTGCCATAGCGTTTCCTCCTCTTTCATTTTTTTATTTTAAAAGTTTTACAACTTTTAATGCATAATAATATTTTCTTCCATACCTACCAAACCACTTTTGTCAATACAAAATGTTTTGTGTCATTTTTCGACTTTTTTCGCGGTGGATTTTAAATAAAAAACAGAAAAGAATTCTGTCTATTTTTATACTTTTTATCTATTTTATAGCTAGTATGCCCAATACCTCTTCCCCATCTTTTTTCAAACTCACGACACCACCGCAAGTGCTTTCCTTCATTTTTCCTTCAACTTCATATAATCATCGCAAGAGTTATGCCATTTTTGCATTTCTATATTCATTTTTTTATTTTTTCTCAAAAGCTTTATTTTCAACAGTTTGACCCTACAACCTTTTTATTCAACATGTCCTTTACCATTTATCATTCTATCAAATCAAAAAACCGTTGCTGAAACGCAACAGTTTTTTGAAAGTCCCTTCCCGAAAAGTTTCATTTTTCTCTTTTTTCTGTAATTTTCTACTTTTTTTATTTCCATTGCACTTTTGCAACAATATTGCAATATTGCAACTAATGAATCTTTGTATATTTTCTCCTTTTCCTAACAAATGTAGATGCATCTATCCCCAAGGCTTTCCCTGCTTCCCTTACATTTCCATACTTTTCAAAAGCTTTATTAAGTAGTTCCATTTCCACCTTTGCAACAGCATCTTTCAAAGGTACAATGTCATCCTTTAAAATCAATCTTCTATGCTCATTCCTAGAAATTATATTTTTAGGCAAATCATCCAAAGTCATTTTATTTTCACTACTCATGATAAATACTCTTTCTACAATATTTTTCAACTCTCGAACATTCCCTGGCCAATCATATTCATAGAGTATTTCTAATACTTCTTTACTAAATTCTTTTTCCCAGTTATATTTTTCATTCAATTTAGAAAGAAAATAATGTATAAGAGGTAATATATCTCCTCTTCTTTCCCTTAGAGGCAAAATATTTATAGGTATAACGTTTAATCTATAGTAAAGGTCTTCTCTAAACCGTTTTTGTTCTACCATTTTCTGAAGATTACGATTTCTTCAATTTCACAATAATACTTTTCTGCTAACTCTTTATTTTTTCCAAGCTCCTCCTTAAGATTTGCTAATTCTGTAACATCCCTAACATTTGTTACTACCATTGAAATTTTCCCATGTTCATCAAAAATAGGTACACTTGTTACCAATGCATTTTTCCCCGTTTTAAATTTTTGATGAATAGTAGTAGTTTTTCTAGTTTTTAACACTCTTAGTGTTGAGGATTCAGAAATATATCCAGAGCGTTCTAATTTTGTCATATTTACTCCTAACATTTCTTCTCTTTTAACTCCAGTAATTCGCTCATAAGCTTTATTAATCTTCATAGTATTGGCTTCCCCATCCGTAATATAAATACCATCGTAAGAAGATTCAATAATTGCATCTAACTTTTTAGATAATTGCTGTACAGCATTCAACTCATCTATTATACGTTTTAAATCTGAGCTATCTTTAAAAACAATTAACCCCGCAACAACCTGTTCATCATTAAACAAAGGAATACGATCACAGATCAATTCCTTATCTTTAAACTGAATTTTTCCTGTATAGCTCTTCTTCCCCGTTTCAATAGTTTCGTGAAGTTTTAACTCTGGCAAAATCTTTTCTATTTTTAAACCAAGGATATTTTCATTACCTAAATTCAATATCCTAACAGCAGAAGGGTTGCATCGAGTAATCACCCCTTCCTGATTAATAATAATGACACCATTATTCGTAGAATATAAAATTGCTTTCATCTCTTCTGATTCTCGAACCGCCTTTTGCACAAGTTCTTTAGATAAATCAGTACGGGTGAGTATGCCTACCAACTCCCCCTCCGAATTGACAACAGGCAACCTTCCTACACTAGCATCCAAAACATCTTTTATATTTGCATCTTCATTTATAGTAATAACCCTTTTAGGATACACCTTATCTACCGATGTTTTTAACGAAACTTTATTTATAAAAGCTTTCATCATATCTACTGTCGTAATAATATTGATGATTTTACCATACTCATCCACCACCAGAACACTATCTACCCCATTAGAAATACAAATCTTTATAGCATCATTCAACGTATTATTTACAGTTAACACAATAGGGTTCCTTGTCATTAAGTCCTTAACCTTCAACAAAATCCCTCCCTATCATACAGATGCAACCTCTTTGCACAAGTTCTAATTATTTTTGTATAAAATCTTCAACCTTATTCATTCTAAATCTATTATTTACTCTTTTTGATGCTTTTACTAATTTACAAATAAACTTTTTTACCATTAAGTTAACATACTTTTATTCTTCAGTAGCTACTAATACAAAATACAACTAGTAGATTCTACATATCCTTATCTAATTTTCCCAATAATTGTCTATAAGACAATCCAAACAACTTCTTTATTAAATAAGAAGAAGGTGTCGTTAGGCGATTATACTGTTTTTGAGTAGGCATCTTTCCATTTTCTTTTATAAACAATTTTATAGCCATATTTATTTTTTTGAATATTTCATCTTTTTTTAATCCAAAATACCCTTCTACAAACTCTGTTTCCTTATAACCTAGATGAAACACTAATTCTCTATAGGTAGAATTGTAACGTTTCTTGATATACCCTAGGGAAGGAACATCTAAGAGCTGAAATTCTTCCGCATTAGGTAATTTATTTTTTTCTTTAGCAAAAGTATCTATTTCTCTTTTTAACTTTAAAAAAACTTCTTCATCCGTCATATATTTATACTTTTCACCAGAATTGATTGGTTCAAATCCAAGCTTTAACAATAGTTCATTATATGTGAGATGATGCCGTCTTTTAAAGTATATATCTGATGGCGCACTGAGTTTTCGATATTGAAACTGTGTAGGAACAGCCTTATTGTCATCAATAAATTTTTGAATTTCTCTTCTTGTAAGTTCAAATAATTCCTCATGGCTATAATTTTTATAAACAATAGGCTTATGCTTCATAGTTAATGAATAACCTAAATCCTTTAGTAATTCACTATACGTCTTTTGAAATCTCTTTTCATAAAAGATAACTGTCCCTATTTTTAATTGGTTAAATGCTTTCTTATTAGGAAGCTTATGATGTGCCTTTAAATATTCATCTACCTTTAGTTTTACTTGTTTTAATAAAACTTCATTTGGAACATGTCTATAGATCTTAAACCCATTAATCCGATCATAATGAATTTTTTTTAAAAGCAAAGGATAAGTTACATCAAATCTTGCTTTTAAATAGGGCAAAGAAGGAATGGGTAATGTTTTATAAATCTGTTTATTTGGAACATAAGAGTATTTATCAACAAAATCCTTTATATTTTTTTGGATTAGATGAAAAACTTCATCTTCCGATAAATTTCCATAATTTTTTAAATCGCTTGATTTAAACGGGTCATATCCTAGTTCTATCATCAAATTTTTGTATTCTAAGTCAAATTCTTTTTCCATTTTCTCATAAACTTTCGGAAATTTTGTTTTAAATTCTTTTGGGGTTGGAAATGTATTAAAGCACTCCATACATTTCATTATCTTCTTTTTAATATCTGTGATCTTATTCCTCTCCAATGTAACCTCTCCTCTAATAGTAACTACGATTACATCTATTATATAAAAATAAATAAATTTTTCAAAGTTTATTCCTTCTATTCAATAAGGATTCGTCAGTTTTTTTAGATTGTTGCAAATATAAAAACCTTCCTTGAAATATTAAGGAAAGTTTTTATGTGATATTATAATCATATGATCATTCATCTTTTGTATCTTTATGTTTTTGAATGATTTCTTCTCATTCTGCAAAGTTTTCTTCTACAAAACGTTTTTTACCAGAGTACCTACTTCTCTAGTATATATTTTATATTGTGGATTTATTAATCTTTTAGCTTTTTCCCATTAACATGCCTTTTCTTTTAAGAATAGACATGCTTCATCTATACTTTTTTATTAACCTTCAAGACTTTTTCATTTCCTTACAAAGTAATAATTCTTAATGAAAAATGTAATAAAAACTAAAAATAATACCAACACTTCCAATAATTATGTTAATATAGTTATGAACCCGATTATTATGATTTAGTGCAAAGGGAATTCCAAGAATCGTCGTATATACAAGCATGCTTATAATGGTACCTACGCCAAAAATAATAATAAACAAAGCACCTTCCCAATAACTTTTTACAGTAGTTAAAGTTAATAAAATCATAACAGCGCTTCCAGCTAATCCATGAACAAAACCTACCAATAATGATTTTATATAATCTAATATTTTCCGTTTTGATCTGTCATTGTTTGCATGTTCATGCTCATGTGTATGCTGATCCCCGTAAACATGACTATGTTTATGAAAATGATTGTGTGAATGCATATGTTCATGCTCATGGGTATGGGCATATAGTGGTTTTTTATAATTTAACAATAAATTGATGGCTAAAATCATGATCATTACACCAACACCACGTTCTAATAACACAGCTAACTTTTCAGGAATTGTATACTTCATCATAATCCCAATCATCCCTGTTATAAATAGTGTTGCTGTATGACCTATCCCCCATAAAACACCTAAAATAGCAGCCTTACTAATCTTTCTTGTTTTACAAACAATGGTAGATATAGCTACAATATGATCAGGTTCAATAGCATGTTTGATACCTAGGACAAAAGCCATTACGAATATTGAGTATTCCTGCATTCTATAACCTCCATTTATATTAGAAGTAAAATATTGATTTGAAAAGACTTCCCTAATACACAATAACCTTGGAGATTATTTCAGTGTGCAAAATTTTAAATTCTATCTGCACGATTAGGAAAGTCCTTCTATATTTTACTTCTCTAGTAAACGAGTTAACTTTTCTTTAATTCGTTTTATATCATCAACTGCGTCCTCACATAAATCATACGGTGATAAGTTTTGTCGATCTGAATCCATCACTTGTTCACGAAAATATATATGTCCTAAAAAACTCTCTTGATCCGTATTGCTTATGATATAATCTATATCCTTTTGACTTCTTATTTTATTTCCAACAATAAGTACTTTTTCTACACCTAAGTCTAAAGCCATTTTTTTTACTTTATAATATGTTTGAATACTTCGAATCCCAGGTTCTACTACAACAATAAAAGCGTCTACTCCCTTTGCAACACCTCTACCTAAATGTTCAATTCCAGCTTCCATATCCATAATCATCATATCTTCATCTTCTAATATTAAGTAGGCAACTAATTTTTTCAACAACACATTTTCTGGACAATAGCAGCCATTCCCACCTTTGTCTACGGTTCCCATATTAAGTAAGTTAATTCCTTTAAAATTATATGCATACTTTTCTTTAATGTCTTCTACTATAGGATTTAGTTTGAACATTTTTCCAAACCCACCTAAAGTAGTATAAGTTCTTTCTTCAATTAATTCTTTCATAGATGTAATAGGAAGGATTTCATCTATGATTTCTTGTGGAAATCCTAATGCAAGGGCTAAATTATCATCTGGATCTGCATCTACAGCTAAGACATTTTTTCCTTCGGATGCAAAAATTCTGCACAATATAGATGTAAATGTAGTCTTTCCAACGCCACCTTTTCCCGTGATCGCTATTTTCATATGATTATCTCCCTCCTTTTATATTCCTAAATTCCCTCTCTTCATCTCTATCCTTTCAATAATCTGATCAGCCGTTTGAATAGGATCTGTTTCTACAAAGAATTTTGCTCCTGTTATTTTTTCTACATCATTCGTTAGGAAATTGACTACTTTCTCAGAGCCTGTTACTTGCGGTAAAACCCCTAACCAAGCATCTATCCCTGAAGCAACAACATACATACCAATAGCCACTGCTTTTTCCGACATCCATTCTGGAGCTGCTCCTGCTAGCGGAAGGGCTGCTATATCTACATTTAAAAGGTTTGCAACATCTCCAGACAATCTAAGAATTCTACTAATATCTACACATGAACCCATATGTAGCACTGGTGGAATATCTAAAGCTTCACAAATATTCCTTAGTGATCCTCCAGCAATTTTAGAAGCACCTTTACTAGCTAATCCAGCTTTCGCTAATGCAATAGCCGAACATCCTGTTGCCACAACCAGTATATTATTTTCTATTAATTTTTGAGCAATTTTTATATGATTTTCATCCTGTTTAATTCTTGGATTATTACATCCTACCAAAGCAGCAACCCCTCTGATACTTCCTCCAGCAATAGCTTTTACTAATGGCATCAAGGTTCCCTTTTCATTTTCATCTGCTACTCGGTCTAAATGCTCTACAATTGTCTCAACACTATATCCAACCATAAAATTTGTTTGATTTTGGGGGATGTAAACGTTTTCTCTTCTTCTATTTTTATAGTTTTCAATAGCTTCAAGAACTATTTTTTTTGCAGATTTATAGGCTGTGTCTTCATCAAATTCAATATGGGTAGCTCCAGCAATACGAGCACTTGGAGAAGTAGTAATAAACTTTGTATGATATTTTTTTGATAATTCTGCCAAAGATGGAAAAATACACTGCACATCAACAATCACTGCTTCAACAGCACCCGTAATTACTGCTAATTCTTGTTGAAGAAAATTCCCTCCATTTTTCGTCCCATGTCGCATAGATAACTCATTTCCTGTACAACACATTCCCACTAAATTAATTCCTTCAGCGCCTAGTTCTTTTGCCCTTTCAATTAATTCTTTATCAGATACTGCTAATACAATCATTTCTGATAAGCTAGGTTCATGTCCATGCAATACAATATTTACTTGATTTTCTTCTAATACAGCTAAATTAGATTCTGTTTTTGTAGCTTTAGGAACATCAAATAATATATCACTAACGGAGGTTCCCATAAAAGACCCCGCCCAACCATCAGATATGGCAGTTCTTAGAGCCATTTTCAACATTTCTTCTGCATCAGCCATACAGCCAATGTGAGTTGCATGCATAAGAGATACAACTTCTCTATCAATGGCTCTAGGTATTATTTTTTCTTTTCTCCACAATTCTTTTCTTGCACGGGGAAGAGATTTAGGAAATGTTATTTCTCCAAAAGGTTTTCCGAAATTATCCAAAGCAACTCGAGCAACCTCATGAGCAATTTCATAAATATCTTTATCTTTTATATCTATTTCCCATTGCTCAGCTAATTTTTTTAGTTTTTTCACATTCTTAATAGTATAATCTCCATCCGGTGTTACTTTATGAAGCAGATGAATAATTCCTCTAGCATGATCTGAATGAGCAGCTGTACCAGCTGCAACCATTCTAGCAAAATTCCTTGATACGATCACATCTGCAGTTGCTCCACACAATCCTTTGTCAGCACCCTTCCCCGGAACAGGACTTATTCGGCACGGTCCCATAGCACAATTTCTACAACATAACCCCTTTACACCAAAACCACATTGTGATTTCATTTTCTCCGTTCTATCCCAAATTGTTTCTGCACCATCTTTTTTTCCCTTTTCTAGTAAAGCAACCATGTCCTCATTTACTGAATTTTCATACATTTTCATATAAAGCCTCCCTTCTTTTTGTTAAGTTTTGTCGCATTATGTCGATTACTTATTTTTATTATAACTAAAAATATTTTATATAGCAACATTTTTTTGATTTTTCAGAATCGTTTTCGTTTGTACATTTTTTTATTTCTTCTAAATTCGTTGAAAACCCTAATATTGCCACAATACTTTCTAGTATTATTAGATAAAATTATTTTATATTCACATCATTATTTGTTTTTTATATCTATTTTCAAACAAACGTATCCTTCCCTAACAGGAAGATTTTTTACAAAACAAAGCATCAGATGTACAAACAACTAAGTTATTCAAATCATTTTTTAATTTATTCAATAAAAAATTCACATATAGCTAATCGCATATGCTCGTTTCGCAAGTTTTATTACAAAACTATTATTTTGTAATAAAACTTACTCAAAGTGGCCAAACATTTGATTGCTCAATCATAAATTATCCACAGATTCTAAGTTTTATAATTTCCTAACAAATAAAAAAACAGATAGCCTAAAAGCTATCTACTTTTTTATAATTATAAATTTATTTGTGTTTTCTGCGCCAAATACACTTCTATCCATATGTTCACCCTCGTACTTACTTATAAATTGTTCTTATTTTTTTAACATCCCATATTAAAACCTATGGGTACAATTTAAAGCACCAATAGGATTATGGGCTAACACTCTGTCTTTTGTAAGAAGTACAGTCGTTGGCGCCTCAGCATATTTAAAAAACAAAGCATCATGCCCTACACAAAGTCCTACCGTAATATTAAATTCTGTCTTCTCTTTGTTAAGCAGCATTGCTTGTCCTATTGGATTACAACTTACACCTCGCAATCCTTCATCCCCACTTATACTTAATGCTCTTTTATCAATTCCTCCATTTTTACAAATGACTGATGAAACTTCAAAACCATGCTCCCTAAGCATTCTTACAAATATTTTCGCTTCCTTTTTAAGCCCTAAGCAAAAGGCTACACCAATTTTTTTATAGCCCATGATCTTACAAAATTGTATCGTTTCTTCCACACGAGTCCATCTATTTTGTCCTTCTTTTTCAAGCTTTATGGTTCCATCTATAAACTTCTTAATTTCTTCTTTCTCATACTCTTCCCTTGAACTTTCTCTAACATCTTCCACTTTTATAGGACAATTGGCAGGTGCTTTTTCAAAATCTCCTTTTCGACATCCTATAATTTCACAATTTGCACATGTAAACATAAAAAATCCTCCTCCACTCTAACTGAAGCAATATTCCTGCTTCTTCATCTTCTACCTTAGCATACAAATAAACATCTATTTCGTCAACATTTACTTTCTTATATTTGTTTACATTTTTCAACTTTTTAAATCCCATCCTCACAAAAGAAATACAATATTACCATTCACAAAATCTCCTCCATATAGAAAATTGCAGATAGCCACAGACTATCTGCATCCTTTCATTTAAACTACGCCGCTTTTTCTTCTTCACCAAATATATACACATCATATTCTGGCTTATTTCCTAAATTAACAAGTAAACAAAGAACAATACCTGCTGCAAGTCCCCATGCAGCCCCACGAGTACAAAGAACCGCACCCATTACACCAGCAATCCCTAAATCATTAAAGGTACGAGCCTTCATAACTCCAACACGCACAGAAACATATCCTTGAATTAGCATAGTAGACGCAAGGGCTATTCCTAATATAGGTCTACAAAGGGTTACAATCGGAAGAATTAAATAACCTGTAAAAGTACCAAATCTAAAAGATCCTGCCCCTCCATGGATTGAATCCATAGCTTTACGTCCATGCTTATAGCGTTCACAAATAACAACTTGCATCGCTGCCCATAAAGGTCCACACATAGTTAAATCTGGTCCAATAATAGACATAATAAAGTTTCTTAAACCAAATACTAAATGGGATCTATTAGGATTGTAATCAATATGTTCATCTGTACGAACCTTTCCTGCATCTTCAAGCAAAGCTTGTGATTGAATCATATCTCCAAATAATACAATATACGCAGAAATAACTGTAGGTAAACTTTCAATAAACATGTTTACTGGAGGGAATCCCATTCCAAAGAATGTCCATTCTTTCCAAAGAGTAGCAAATGCAGGCTTTGTAATCCCCCACTCAATCTGCGGCCATGGCGTTTCCCCAAGCATGGGTCCTACAATAATAGCAAAAGCTACAACTGGTAAAATTCCTAAATTTGCAATCACCTTTAATATAGCATGCTTTTCTCTGATGCTTTTAAAATGATTTGAGAACAAAAGATAAAAACCTAATCCTACACAGATAATAATGGATAATGGAAAACTATCAAACTTAGCACCCTTCTTAAATATAAGGATGACAGCAGCAAAACCTGCACCCATTATAATCCCTGATTGCATTGCATTCGGAACAATAGAAACAATTTTTTTACCAAGTCCTGTAATACCTAAAATAATAGCTAAAATACCTAAAGACATCTCAAATGCAATTAAAGCTTGCATTCTTTCAGGACCCATTTCATATTGGCTAATATGAAGCATCAAAAGGGGAATAGCCGGAGTTACCCATCCAGGCACTACTGGATCTCCTAAAAATACATGGGCACAATAGAACAACCCATTTAATACAACAATTGCCATAGCTACCTCAAAAGGCATCCCTAAATATTCCTGAAGCATAGGAACAGCACCAAGACAGACTGCACACATTAACAAGCCCTGAATATAATCTGCCCATTCAAATTTATAATGGATAAAAGGAATACGAATCTTAAATGGACCTGCTGGAATAAAGGGCTGTTCTTTTCCTAGTTCTCTTTTCATTGCCATAATATTTCCTCCTTTTTTATTTTTTCTGTTGTAACAGCTTTTGGAATTTTAGATTATAAATATATTTTTTTATTAGTCCTATTATAGATACACAACTTCAAGATTTTGAATTTATGATGAATTCTTAAAACGCCTTGAAGTGCCTTCATAAAGCCAAACAAACTCATCATAAACTTAATGTTCAACTTGTTTATCTATAAAATAATTTTAAAAATTTCTATCATCATCCATCACTCTTTTTATATAAAATTTCCTATAAAAAAACACTAATTCAATAGAGGGGGAATAATTCCCCCTATTATTTTAATTCTTATTTAGTAGCTGCTGCTTCTCTTGCTGCTACAGACACTTCATCAATTCTAGCAATTCTTCTTGCTAAATCCTTCTTATGTGCAAGGTTTCCTTGTCTTGCAATCATAATTCTTTGTGCTTGTGGAGATCCTGCTCCATGCATAGACTCTGTTCTGTATCCTACTGCTGCTGTTCCTAATGTCATATTTTCTATAAGTCTTAATACTCTCATTCTATGCTCTGTTGGAACTACATTTACTCCTCTGAAGTATTTCTCACAAACAGGTCCGATTACTGGATGTTTGAAATCTTGTTCTGATGGCCTTGCTACCATTAATCCACCTGCTATATCTTATGCAAGTCTTGTGATTTCATATGGGAAGCTTGTTACATTTTGTTTACATCCATTTGCAAGCAATAAATCAATTTGAT
>JAOARV010000060.1 GCA_025210395.1 Marinisporobacter sp. | reverse complement strand
ACGTACAATATCTGCTTTAAATTCAGCATTATAACGTTTACCATTATTCGCCATACTATCTACCTCCCACAGTTTTATTGTACCCTAACTCTACTGTGTCCGGCAAATCGGGTATGGCTCAGGTAATAAAAATGGATAATCGTATGAACAAATAGAAATCTTAAGAAGGAGCATCCATGGAAAGTGTATTCTTTTTAAATTGTGATATAATTTGATATAGAAAAGATAGAGGTGAATAGGATGATTCGATATATATTTGGAAGAGCAGGAACAGGAAAAACCTATAAGGTTTTAGAAGAGATCAAAAAACGATTAGAAAATAAGGATCATAATAGATTGATATTAATAGTACCAGAACAATTTACATTGCAGGCAGAAAGAGATTTGATAGAAAAATTAGATTTGCCAGGAATTATAGATGTAGAGGTTTTAAGCTTTACAAGGCTAGCTCATAACGTTTTAAATGAAGTTGGAGGAATCACAAGAATTCATATTAATGAGCAAGGGAAAAATATAGTTCTTCGAAAGATTATAGATGAATCAGAGAAAAGGTTGAGTATATATAAAAAAGCCGCCCAGCAGGATGGTTTTGTAGCTATGTTTAATGATCTATTATGTGAATTAAAGCAAAGTGATATTACGCCACAAGAATTGATGAACGGATTAGATGATATAGAAGAAAGTAGTATCCTTCATCATAAATTAAAGGATATTGCTTATATTTATGAGCAATTTGAAGAATATTTAAAGGGTAGATATGTTGATACGGAAGATTATTTAAATTTATTAATAGAAAAAATGGATCATGCAGAGTTTTTAAAGGGTGCAGAAATATGGATTGATGGATTTCAAAGTTTTACCCCTCAGACTTATCATATTATGGAAAAAATTATGCGTATGGCAAAGGATGTGACCTTTACATTTACTATGCCCTTTTTACAAAGAGGAGAAGATAGAGATTTATTCAAAGTAGTAGATGATACTTATAGGAAAATTCATCATATTGCTATGGAACATGAAATGAGTAAAGAAACCATTGACTTAGATCAAAATAAGAGGAAAGTAATAAAAAAATCAGATGAAATCAAACATATAGAGGAGGAGCTTTATGCATATCCCTATAAGCAATATACCCAAGAACCCGTTAATATGAGTGTATTTTCAGGACTTAGCCTTTATAGGGAAATTGAAAATGCTGCTGCAAAAATTATTTCATTAGTAAGAGATGAAGGCTATAGATGGAAGGATATAGCCCTTGTATCTAATGATATGAATAGCTATGGATCATTAATTAGAAGAGTTTTTGATGAATATGATATTCCGTACTTTTTAGATGAAAAGAGAAATATCATGCATAATCCTATTATTGAGTTTATACTATCTTCCTTGCGTGTGGTGTATAGGGGGTACAAATATGAGGATGTATTTAGATTTTTTAAGACAGGCTTTAGTGGAGTAGATGTGGAAGTTTATGAAAAATTAGAAAACTATGTATTAAAGTATGGTATACAAGGGAACCTGTGGAAAGAACCTTTTACTTGGGATGATATAAATATAGATGAATTAAATGAATGTAGAGAACAGTTTATAAAACCTATGGGGAAATTAGAGAAAAAAGTAAAAGGAAAAAAGACCGTAGGAGAGGTCACAAAAGCTATTTATGATTATCTAGAGGAGGTGGATATTCATAAAAAGCTGGAAGAGTGGATTGACCTATTAAGACTTGAAGACCAATTTGAATCTATGAATGAAAATACACAAATATGGAATATTGTCATGGAAGTATTTGATCAAATGGTTGAAATCATAGGAGAACAAAAGATTACACTAAAAGAATATATAAGGGTATTAGATTCAGGATTTTCTTCTCTTGAAATAGGGATTATACCTACAACCATTGACCAAGTATTAGTAGGAAATATTCAAAGGTCAAAAAGTCATGATATAAAAGCTTTATTTGTAGTAGGGGTAAATGATGGGATTTTACCATCTGGAAAAGATGATGAGGGCATATTATCTGATGAAGAAAGAATTTTCATGAAAGAAAAAGAGATTACCTTAGGTTATGATAGTCAAAGAAAAGCCTATGAAGAAAGGTTTTCTATTTATACGACTTTTACAAAGCCTAGTGAATATTTGTGGATTAGTTATGCTATGGGAGATCAAGAGGGAAAAGCTATGAGACCTTCTGTACTCATTGATAGATTAAAAAAAATATTTATAAAATTAAATGTAAAAAGTGATATTATCCATAATTTAGAACAACAAAAGAGTCTGATAGCCACACCTAAAAGTACATTTAAATATCTAATAGAAAATATGAGACAAAAATTTGATGGAAAAGAAATAGAAGAACTGTGGTGGCATGTCTATAGCTGGTATTATCATGAAGAAGAATGGAAAGAAAAAAGAGAAGGGGTTATTGAAGGATTATTTCATAATAATCAAATAGGCTATATTGAAGAAAATAGTGCAAAAAAGCTATATCAAATACCTATAAGATCGAGTGTATCAAGACTTGAACAATTTGTGAATTGTCCCTTTGCTCATTTTATAAAATATGGTCTAAAACCAAAGGAACGAAAGATGTTTGAAGTAAAAGCTCCTGATATAGGAGAAATATTTCATGAATCCATGGAAAGCTTCACAGGAAAGCTTAAAGAGGATGATCTTGATTGGCGCAGTTTAGAAAAAAATCAATGTGACAAAATAATGGATACAGTAATAGATGAATTGGTTCCTGAGTATGGAAATGGTGTAATGCTAAGTACCAACCGATATAAATATCTTGTGAAAAGATTAAAAAGAATTAGTAGGAGAGCTGTCTGGACATTGACGGAGCATCTTAAAAAGAGTGGCTTTGAGCCAAGGGGATATGAAGTAGGCTTTGGAATAGATAAAATGTATCCACCTATTGAAATAGAATTATCAGATGGAGAAAAAATATATTTAGAAGGAAGGATTGACCGAGTAGATTTATTAGAAGATGAAGAAGAGAATTATATAAAAATCATTGATTACAAATCAGGAAATAAAGAATTTAGTCTTTCAGAAGTTTATTATGGTATTCAGCTTCAGTTAATGATTTATTTAGATGCGGTATTAAAGGCTAAAGGTCAAGATGGTAAAGAGAAAAAGCCAGCAGGAATCTTTTATTTTAAAATAGATGATCCCATGATTAAAACAGAAGAAAAAGCTGTAGAATTCATAGAAAATGAAATCCGAAAAAAACTAAAGATGAAGGGGTTAGTGTTAAAGGATGTAAAAATTGCTTATGAGATGGATAAAGAATTAGGTCGTTCCTCTGATATTATCCCTGTAGGACTAAAAAAAGATGGACAATTTACGAGTAATTCTTCTGCTGTTGATGAAGGAACTTTTATGGATCTAATTAAGCATGTAAGAAAATTAATTACAGAAATTAGCTATGAAATGATGAAGGGAAATATAAAAATATCTCCTTCGAAAAATGGACAAAAAACAGCCTGTGATTATTGCGGATATACAAGCATTTGCCAATTTGATAGTAGTTTAGAGGATAATGAGTATAAAAATATGAAAAAACTTTCTAATGAGGAAGTATTAAAAAGAATAAAAGAAAAAGAGGAAAGTCCCAGAAAATAGTCTGGGGCTTTTTAGGTGGATGAATAAAAGGGATTTGGTAAAAATAGTATGATATAATAAAAAAAGGAAAAGTAGAAGGGTGTGAAAGGAGTTTTTTTTATGGAAATTTATATGCTTATAGGAGCGTTGGGAATCCTGATTTTTAATATTTATAATGATAGGTATCATAAAAGAAGATCAAAGATCATAGCAAAATCTTTAGAACGGAATATAGAGTATATAAGCTCTTTTGGATTTTTCTTAGCAGGTCTTATATATTTAAGGATGATTTATGGACACAAAGGAGATCTCATCAATATAGAATTGAGATATATTCAACTTGCAATTCTGTATGGATCAGCAAGTGTATTCTTTTTAATAAGAAGTTTTCAAAAAGATCTTATCAACGAAGAAGGTATTTGTACTTCAAAAGGAATTTATAAATGGAAAAAAATTATTTGTTATGAATGGGGAAGGGAAGAAGAAATGAAGGTTAAAAAAGAAGTGATCCAATATTATAATTTGACCTTCTATAATGTGCACGCTTGTCAAGACACATTTTTTAAATTTCTTAGTTATGAACTCCTTTCTTGATTTTAAGCTGCACTTTTCAGATTACCATAATAAATATCAGCAGGTGTTTTGTAATCATGACTCTGATGTCCCCTATT
>JAOARV010000059.1 GCA_025210395.1 Marinisporobacter sp. | reverse complement strand
TTGCTGAGAAAGACCTGCAATCAAGCCAGCTTTGCCATCAAAATGCGGGTTTATATTTTTAAAATCAAAAGTCATTTATCTCACCTCGAGTTTTACTTAATTAATTTATTATTCGAGATAAATGATGAAATTCCTTTTTGAAATTTTATTATGTTATTTGGAAATATTAGTTAGCCGGAATATGAGGTATAATGGTATTTATAGATATATTTTGTCGAATTGTTAATATTTATATATATTTCAATGGATGTAATAAATATTAATACCTATCTATATTACTCACAAGGAGATGATCATTCATGAATAACAAAAAATTGAAGGGGATTCAAGGAAAATTAGTTCTTAATTTTATAATACTAGGTTTTATTATTACAATAATTTCTGGTATGATGCAGTACTATGTATGTAGCCAGCGCATATTAGAGACTACCCGTCAAAATGCTATGCAGCTTGCTACTGCTGCTACCCTATTAATCGATGGAAACGATCACGAAAGACTTCTAAAATCAAAAGCTTCCTCCAGTAATCTATATAAAGATATTAGGAGTAAAATGCGAGCTTTTCAAGAACAAACAGGAGTTACCGGTATCTATACCCTAGCTGAGCTTGGAAATGATCAAACACAGTTTATCATCGATGCAGCCAAGGAAGATGCAGCTACTTTAGGTGATGCGTATGACTATTTAGAGGCTATGAAGGATGCTTTTGATGGTTCTTCTTCTGCTGATGAAGAGCTTATTACAGATCGATGGGGAACCACTATATCTGGCTATGCACCTGTACGCAATAGCAATAAGGAAGTAGTGGCTATTGTTGGTATAGATATAGATGCTAGTCATATCACCAAACAAAAAAATCAGATACTCATACATATAATTATCCATATGATCCTTAGTGTTTTTTTATCTTTGATCTTAGCTATTTTCCTATCTAAAAAAATTGTACAGCCTATTTATTTACTTGTTGACCGATTTAAAGAGCTTAGTCTAGCAGGAGGAGATTTAACTAAAAAAATAGAAATAAAAACGGGAGATGAACTAGAAGCCTTAGGAAATGCCGTTACTGATTTTATCGAAAAGATGAAAGATATTATTATAGAAATCAATCATACTTCAAAAGACGTAGCAAGCTCAGCTTATGGATTGAATAAATCTTTAAATGAAAATAAAAAAGCAGTAGAGGAAATTTCTAATGCTATTGAAGGTATCGCCATAGGAGCTTCTAAAGGATCTGAAAATATTCATGATGTTTCTTCTATGGTGCAAGGAATTGCTATAAATATTACTGACAATGAAAAAAAGGTTGAAAAAATCAATGCTTCTATTGAAAAGAGTAAAAAGCTCATTACAACTGGACTTGACGCAGTTAATCATCAAAGCATCAAAACAAAAGAAAATACAGATGCATTTATACAGGTTACACAGGTTGTTGAGAATCTTGCTCAAGAAGCAGAATCGGTTAAAACCATCCTCTCAACAATTACGAATATTTCAGAGCAAACTAATTTACTAGCACTGAATGCTGCTATTGAAGCTGCTAGAGCTGGTGAACACGGAAAAGGGTTTTCTGTAGTAGCAGATGAGGTACGAAAATTGGCAGCACAGTCAACTACAGCATCTACAGAAATAGGACAGATTTTACAAAAGATTGATACAGATGCAAAACAAGCTATTGAAGCTGTAAATCATTCAAATCTTATTGTAAATGAACAAAAAATAGCAGTAAATAACACCAATAAAGCTTTTAAAGATATGACTAAAGAAATAGAAGTTGTAATGAATGATATAAACATAATCAATACTTCTTTTAAAGATATTGCTAAAAATACAGATCATATAGCTACTAAGATGCACGCTATTTCTTTAGTCTCTCAAGATAACGTAGCAATTACCGAGGAAGTATCTGCTAATAGCGAAGAAGAAAATGCAGCTATAGAAGATATGGGAAAAACCTCTGCTCATTTAGATCAACTAAGTAGAAATTTAAATGAAATCGTATCTAAATTTAAAATTTAACCAATCTAAACAAGAGAGCCGTTCCCTTATAAGGTCAAAACATCATACTCATCAAATGCATAAAAAACAGTAAATAGGATAGATAATAAAGCACTAAAATATCTTGTTATAAAAATAGCGATCATAATAGCAATTTGGTATTTAATTGATGTTAAGGGGACGGCCCCTCCTAAAATCTGACCTGTCATCATCCCAGGTAAAGCCACGAGTCCTATAGTCTCAATAGAAGCAATAGTAGGTCTCACAGAAGAAAATATAGCTTCCTTAAAATACACCAGTAAAACTTCTATTTTATTCCCACTAAGGCTTAAATAATAAAAATATTCCTTTTCATTTTCTTTAATCGCTTTATAAAAGTTATTGATACAAATGATATTTCCATTCAAGCTATTTCCTAATAGCATAAAGGGATGATGAATTTCTTGATCTCTAGACTACAAGATTTAGCCCCTGTAAAGCTAGCCACTAAAATCATAAAAACAAGATAAGAAAAATTGATCAAAGGATTATAAAGCCTAAAAATAATTTTCTCAAGATCTTCTCTTTCATATTCAATCTCCTTAAAAACATACTATCATTATACGATATCGTATTTCGATATCATTTTATCAAAGGCTCCTCTTTCTTGCAATAAACTTTTTTATAAAACATTTTTGCAGTGAAATCCTCTTATCTTAAGAAAATCTTAAGAATCCCATCAAACATTTTGTAAGAAGTCCATGCTATGATTTATATAAATCAAACAAGAAAGGTGTGGTATAATATGTCAGTAATAAAAATAGGCGGTGATCCCTAATGAATATACTCATCTGTGATGATGATCAACAAATCCTTGAAGCAATAGAAATATACCTTGAAAATGAAGGCTATACCATTTTCAAAGCCTTCAATGGATTAGAAGCATTAAACATACTCGAACATACTGAAATCCATCTGATTATCATGGATATTATGATGCCAAAAATGAATGGTATGAAAGCTACAAACGAAATTAGAAAGACAAAAAACATCCCTGTCATCATGCTCTCCGCAAAATCAGAGGATATGGATAAAATCATGGGGCTAAATATGGGGGCTGATGACTATATTACAAAGCCCTTTAATCCACTCGAGCTAATTGCCCGTGTAAAATCCCAGCTTAGAAGATACATAACCCTTGGGAATTTTACAAAAAAGACAAATGTCTATCAAACAGGTCAATTAATTATAGATGATGAAAGAAAAGAAGCTACAGTAGATGGAGAATATATCAAGCTCACTCCCCTTGAATATAAAATACTTAAGCTTCTTACAGAGTATGCAGGAAAAGTATTTTCCATCGATCAAATTTATGAAAAGGTATGGGATGAACCTTCCTTCAACCCAGAAAACACAGTAGCTGTTCATATAAGAAGAATCAGAGAAAAAATAGAATTCAATCCAAAGAAACCAAAATACTTAAAGGTGGTGTGGGGCGTTGGCTACAAAATTGAAAAATATAAAAGCTAATAAACATTTAAAAACTATAGCTTTTTTACTAGCAATCCTTTCTTTAACAAGCCTTTTGACCATATTTGTTTATTTAAATAAAAATACAACTAGCTCCTTTCAAGCAGCTTTTCAAAAGGATTATCTAAAAAGCAACCATTTAAAATATGAATTAAACAATATTACCTACAATTTAGAAAGGATCTTAACCCGCTATAGAAGTGAGGAATACATCAAAACTGGAGGAACTTTGCCTGAAGAACTAGATCAATATTATGACTATTCCTGGAAGCTTGAAAATCTTTATCGAGATTTTAAACGTGATTATTATAGCAATAGCTCAAGACCCTATAATACAGTTCCTGAGCAGAAATTAATTGATCTATTTGAAAAGGAATATGCTGAAGAAATTGTATTTTATAAAAAAGAATATATCCAAGAAGAATTAATTACTTACTATAAATTACAGAGAGAATTAAAAGGGGTTCAGGGGTTGTCCTACTATATCTTCACAAAAACATCTGATAGTGAAGAATATAGCTATACAAATACATTTACTGGTGACAAATCTTTTTTCAAGTCACATCCTGTTTATTTATTGTTTGATAAGGATGGCTATGTAGCTTCTCCTAAATTAAAACCCATTCATCATGATCTTAAATCCCATCCACAGGATATCATGTATATAGGATTAAAGGATACCTTTTTAAAACCTAGAGTAGAAAAATGGAATCATGATAGAAAACTCCTTATAAAAGGCTTTAGCTTTGCTAGTATTGCAATCCTATTACTCATCCTATCCCTTATTTACCTTCTTTTTACAATAGGAAAGAGAGAAAAGGATGGACAAATTCATTTAAGCACCTTAGACAAATTATATATAGATGTGCATATCCTACTCGTCATCATCATGGTGAGTATATTAACTGCTTTTGCTCTTGAATGCATGGATCTAGGATATTTTATCTTTATCCCTACAAGTATACTCATAAGTACTTTGAGCATTTATTTATTGTTATCCATCACAAAACATATAAAAAATAAAACTATTTTTACCTATACTCTATTTTATAAAATATTAAAAAAAATATATTCCTATATAAAAAGAATGTTAAGCTGTACCCCCATTGCATTAAGAATGCTTCCTACACCTAATAAGGCAAGTGACTTAAAAAGCATTATAAAAGGAGTTGAACATATAAAAAGAGGAGAACTTGATTATCACATCCCCACCCTCACAAAAGGCATTTATGGAAGTCTTGGTAATGATATCAATGATATTGCAAAGGGGCTAAAAGCTGCTGTTGACAATGAACTAAAAAGCGAACGATTAAAAACAGAACTCATTAGCAATGTATCCCATGACATTAGAACCCCCTTAACATCCATTATCACCTATGTGGATTTATTAAAAAAAGAAGGACTCGACTCTAAAAAAGGACCTAAATACCTAGAAGTTTTAGATCAGAAATCCTTAAGACTCAAAACCTTGACAGATGATTTATTTGAAGCCTCAAAAGCATCTAGTGGAGCTATGCCTGTTCATCTAGAAAAAGTAGAGATCAATTCCCTCCTCACCCAAGGTCTTGTAGAATTAGATGAAAAAATAGTATCCTCTGGATTAGACTTTAAATTTCAGCCTCCTAAAGAAAAAATATTTGTTCAAGCAGATGGCAAACTATTGTGGCGTGTTCTAGAAAACCTTTTGTCTAATATATTCAAATATGCCCTTTCAAACTCTAGAGTATATATTGATATTGTGAATTCAGAAGATCATGCTAGTATTATCCTAAAAAACATCTCTGCCCATGAGCTGAATATCCAAGAAACAGAACTCATGGAACGATTCACACGAGGAGATGAATCTAGAAGCACTGAAGGCAGCGGACTTGGATTATCTATTGCAAAAAGTCTTACTACCTTACAAAAGGGTGATTTTCATATTCAAATAGACGGAGATTTATTTAAAGCTATGATTACACTGCCTAAATATGACTAAAAAAAAGAAGGATTCACTTAACCCTGAATCCTTCTTTTTTAATCAAAATATTCAACCAACATTCATCTTTCCTAGCCACTCGAACATCCCTTGTTCTCCATGTCTCTAAAACCTTTAACCCAGGGAAACGCTTGCTCAAATCCTCAAAGCTTCCTTCATTATAATAATTAAAAAATCTCTCATTTCTAAATGCTTCTTTATTTCCATACTTAAAAGATAAGTAAAAGATGCCTCCCTGCTTTAACGCGCTCTCACAATTAGCCATAACTTTTTCAATTTCATCTCTACTTATATGCAAAATAGAAGCACATGCCCAAATCCCATCAAACTCATCACAAAAGTTCATCTCTCTCATATCTAGCATCATGACTTCTCGATCTAATAAATCACTAGCCATTTTCGTAAGTTCTTCCGAATAATCAACTGCTACAACTTCATAGCCTTTACTTATAAAATATAGACTATCCCGTCCAGAACCACAACCAAGATCTAAAATCCGATCCCCTTTTTTTAAATATTTTTCGAATTGATTATAAAGAGAGGTCATATCAGCGTTTAGGGTATTTTCTACAAATTCTTTTGCATTTTGATTGTAATAATCCTTCGTCATTTTAGTTTTATCCTCTCGCATCCATTGTACATAGGTTAAACCTATAGCTAATCCTAAAGACATACTTATACTGTTATCTAGTTCAAACTCTGCAAATCTAAAAACATAAATGAATATAGTCCTTATTACAAATACAATCAAAAAATTGAGTGAAAATTTCTTTACTAACATACTCATCCCACTACCTCCTCTTTAAAATTCACCCTTTTCTATCTATTATAGCCCAATATGAAGATTTATTCATATTTTCCCTTGATAAAAATCTCCTTCCTATCATTGGATGTGGTATAATGCAAATGGACTCAAAAAAATAATGATTATATTTGTATTACTCAGCTAAAGGGAACATACAAAATAAATATTTACAGGGAGGACTACAATGATTACAGCCTATTTACTCGGTATTTCCAATTATATTGAAGGAGAAGATATAGAAATTAGATTTCGTGTCTTTAAAAATGGTGAACTTTTATTAAAAGATGATTTTTTCCAAGAATACAAAAAAGCAGTAATTGTAGAGCATGTAGCTTTACTTGCACTGCTAGATAGATTAGAAGAATTTCGTGGAGAAGACATAACCATTATGATTAACAATCCATCTCTATACGAACAGATCCGAGGTACTTCCACCTTGAAAAACAAGGATGCCCTAAGAATGACTCGTAAAGTCAAAGAAAAATTGGAAGAATTTTTAAATACCCTCATCATGGAAGATG
Source organism: Marinisporobacter sp. (assembly GCA_025210395.1). Taxonomy (GTDB): domain Bacteria; phylum Bacillota; class Clostridia; order Peptostreptococcales; family Thermotaleaceae; genus Crassaminicella. Next base: position 1,335 of record JAOARV010000059.1, on the reverse strand, counting down.
TTAGTACGGATAAAGCAAAATTAAAAGATTGGAAAGAAGTTTTAGAAGGGTAGCTCTGCTACCCTTTCATCTATTATTTAAATAGAATCATCTTCTCTTCCTTTAAAATATGAAACTTCGCCTTCCAATTTCCAACCTCAAAATATTCCTCAGCTACATCATAATAAAAATTCACATTATAGGTTAAAAAGCTCTCTGCTAACTTAACTTTATCCAATGAAAGATTATACCTTCTACCATATCCTCCAAATTTTCCTCCATCTGATCAACAATCCTTTCTTATTATTGCACTCTTTCTTATAATATAATTTTATTCTACATATACACTTTCATCAATTTATTTGAGTTTTCTACTAGCAAACGGATAGTATTTCAAGAACATTTGTTCGTATGTTTTCTTTTTAATTACAAACACTAAGTAGTGTAAAATAACTAGAAAGAAGGATTGATATGGATTATAATAAAATTGAAGATGCAGTCTTTAAAAAATCAATGGAATTTTTTAAAAATAATGCAGTTGAATTTTTTGGAATCGATACAAAAATAATCGCTCCTGCTGAAACTGAGTTGAAAAATATAGAGATTAAAACAAATTACATGGATTATCTTTTCTATACAGAAGATGGATCATATCTTCATTTTGAATTCCAAACAACAAATAAAAAAGAAGACTTACAAAGATTTTTATATTATGATGCAGCATTATTTTATAAAGAAAAAAGAAAAGTTCGAACAATAGTTATATATTCATCAGATATAGAAAATACTTACACATATATAGATGCTGGCACAATAAAGTATAAGGTAGAGGCTTTTTACATGAAAAGCTTAAACGGTGATGAAAAATTAACCTATTTGAAAAATAAAATAGAAAATAAACAACACCTAACAGGTAAAGATATCCTAACACTAACCTTTATTCCTCTTATGAACGGACAAACATCAAAAAGCAAAAGAGCATTAGATAGCATCGAATTAGCAGATAAAATTACACAAAAAAACGAAAAACTTCAATGTTTAACTTTACTCTATGCACTATTTGAAAAATTTGGAGATGAAATATCTAAGAAAAAATTTAAGGAGGTTTTTTCTATGACAGAAATAGGAAAAATGATAAGAGAAGATGGCATTAAAGAAGGCATTAAAGAAGGGATTAAAGAAGGTATTAAAGAAGGTATTAAGGAAGGTAAAGCCAATTTATTCATAAAACAATTAACTAAAAAATTAGGTAAAGTCCCAGAAGAATATAAACAAAAAATTAAAAACCTCTCAGACGAAAGTATCGATATCGTATCTTTAGAGATTTTTAATATCGAAAATATTAAGGATTTAGAA
>JAOARV010000058.1 GCA_025210395.1 Marinisporobacter sp. | reverse complement strand
TTTCCTGCTTGATCTGTTGCTTCAACAGTAATTTTATTTGGTCCATCATTTAATGTAACTGTATAGCTATCATCTTTTCCTTTTACTAATTGATCATTCATCTTTACTACAGGTATTATTTTTCCATCTACATCATCATTTGCCGTTACAGTAAATGTATGTACAGCTTCACTTACTGTCCTATTTTCTAAATCTGTTGAAATGACAGGGGCTATTGTATCCTTTGCCTCTTGTTCGCATTTTAACGCAAAAACATTTCCACTATCATTTCCATAATAGATATATCCATCATAAATTGATGGTGCCCCTATGCAATATTGCGCTTGAGGAGGTGTATATTTAAATATTTTTTGTGGGTCCATATTTCCTTCAAAATCTTTTATACATGTAAGGGGTCCTGGTCTACCATTTTGCGTAAAGTAAATATAAACTGTATGTTTATTTTCCTTTGTTGCATAGGCTGTTGTAAGTACAGGTCCCCCTTGTATCCCTGCATCTGTTTTCACCGTATAAATGATTTCAAAATCTTTTTCGTCAATAACCTTAAATCCTGCATTACTATCTATGCCGCCTGTTCCAACATAAATTCGTCCATTGCATGCTACCGGTGTTGAAGTTACCTGTGCTCCACAATTAACTATTCTTGTTGCTGATCTGTTAATCGTTCCATCCTCACTCACCTCTAGAGATACCAATTTACTTCCTATTGTTCCGAAATATAGTTTCCCCTGATCTTCAACATAATTAATTGAAGTACGTATACTTCCTTGTCCAATGTTAATTTTTTGAATTTCTTTACCTGTAAATCTATCTAATACAATAAGATTGCCACTTTCTCCACCAAATATAATCTTATCTTTTATAATTGTAGCTCCTGCCCAATAAAAAGATCCATCATATTTCCATACAATTTTTCCATCTTCCGTTACACAAGCATACTTTCCATTACTATCCCAAGACCCTGTATATACTAATCCATCTTTATATATGATAGGACAATTTGTTTCCTTCTCTACAGCTTTTATCTTCCATAATTCTTTTCCTGTCTCTGCATCTAACGCACAGATTCTTCCATTATCTGCTGGAACAAATATTTTTCCATTTCCATAGGCCGGTGTTCCCATTATTAAATTTCCATTTCTTGAGCTTGCCCAAATCTTTTTTCCTGTTATTCTATCTAATTTAGTGACCTTTCCATCATTACCCATAGCATATAAATAATTATTCACTACTAATGGAGTAACTTGTAATGAGCCCCCCATCCAACCTCCACCTAAATTTGCTGTCCATGCAGTTTCAGGATTTTCACTTATTGGTGCTCTTTCATCTGTTATCCCATTGTTATGAATTCCATTTTTAGAATCTAACCATCCATTTCCTGTTTTAGATGGTGTATGGGGCTTTACTATAATATAATTTTCTTTTACTTTGTTTTTTTCCCCATTTACAGTTAGCTTTACTGTATAATTTCCTGGCTTCACAAATAGATATTGTGGATTTTGTCCTGTAGCATCTACTGTTCCATCATTATCAAAATCCCACTGCCAAGAAGTAACTTCTCCATCATATAGTCCATTGAATCTTATTGCTGTCAAAGCTTCTATAGACGTATGATTAGCTGTAAAATCAACTCCAGAAACAGCTACTACAACCACTTTTCTTGTAACTTCCACAGCTTTATTCCCTGAAAAATCTTCTATATTATAATGAACAATATATTCTCCTTCTATATTCGTATCTATTTCATTCACAGTTTCTCCATTTTTTGTATAAGTCACTACAGCTTTTAAGTTTTTATCCATATCATCTGTAACAATAACGCCAAGCTCCTTATACACACTTCCTTTACCAATACTGATTTCTTTGTCTCCCTTTAATTGGATCACTGGCGCATTTGACGGTAAAACTTTAACATTTATCGTTCTAATGACTTCTTTCGCAATATTTCCAGCCATATCCTGCGCATTATAATGTACCAGATAGCTTCCTGCTTTACTTGTATCTATTTTTTCTATAGCTTTTCCATCTTTTGTATATGTTATATTTACCTTTATATCTTTATCCACATTATCTACTATGGTCACACCTAATTCCCTATAAGGCTGACCTACTCTAACTACTTGTGTCCCTTCTCCCTTTAAAGTGATTACGGGTGACTGTGTATCTTCGCCATTATACTTTACATGGATTTTTATTTCCGGTAAATCATCAACCTTTACCTCTACTGTTTCGGTTGGAAATGGAGGTGGCAGGTGGTGAACTTCGATTTTATAAGTTTCTCCATTTCTTAAATGATACTCTCCTGCCTTTGTTCCTTCTGGTATTGTAAATTTGATCGTTCCTTCGTCTATATCTGTTGTGGTTATATTTCTTAAACCGGGTATATCTGTAGTATATTTGATTTTTTTGATATCTTTTAAATTTATATTATTTAGTTTGATACTTACTTCTGTTCCAGCATATATATTCTCTGGTGATACTTCACCATACACTGCCTGACTCACACTTTCCTCTGCCCACGCTACATTTTCTGTAGATGTATCCTTATTTGTCATCCAACCTATATTCCCAAATATCATGGTAAAAATAATTAGAAAAGACATAAAGATTCTTAAATTTTTCTTCATAAATATCCTCCTTTTTTAAGGTCAGCTAAGTATAACATATAAGATCTAAACTTCCGATCGTTTTTAAAATTCCCTCCTACTTTCCAAATTTACTTACCGCCTTTTTTATTAGTCAATATGAAACAAATCCTTTAAATTACATTTAAATAGAATTTGTTAATATCTAAAAAAGCACAAAAAAAGCCATGACTTTCCGATGAAAGTCAAGGCTTATTCATTTTTATTTATTATCAATAAAATAATCATTTAAATTCTTCTGCCCTGCATAGTCCCTTTCCTCGGAAGGTTAAATGCTAAAACTTTTAGGTAGGTCTCCTGACTTGTGAATCAACGTTTTCCTTTCGCCTTCCCAGTTTCCCAGTGGCATATTGAAAGGTCACTCTTCACTTACAGTGGCCGGACCGTTTGGGATTTTCACCCAATTCCCTTTTTATCTTTTATTTTTTAATAAAAGCCCCTAAAAGCTATCTATTTAATTTTGAATTATTCATACATTGGAAATGTTACCATATATTATATATTTATGCAATATTTTTGTAAAGTTTTTGTAATATCATGTTCTTTTTTGTAAAATTATTGATGAATTGTCTTTCTGATTTGTCCTAAAGTCCAAGTACACTGTGCTTTATTTACTACCTTTTTATGGTCAAATTCTGGATATACCCATCCTTTTTCCTCTGCTATTTCTATGCTTTTTAATGAGTTTCCTTCCTTTTTTTCTCCTAAAACTTTTACTAGAATTCTCATAAATTCTTCTCCTGTAAGAGTATCTTTTTCTATAGAAATATCTTCTTTTAAATCAAAAGCTTTTTTTATCCATTTAGACAATTCCTCTTTTTTTACAGGCTCATTTGGTTTGAAAGTTCTATCTTGATCTATATCAATTACATAATCATAAACTAAATCTGCTGTTTCCTTAAAACCAAATTGACCTGGCTTGAAATCCTTAAATAATTTTTTCTCAGCTGCTGGTCTATATTTTTCAAAAAGTAAATCATATGTAGCCTTTTTATTGTATGCATCTGCCATTCCATAAAGGGCTTGCTCTGTAGACATGCCATTGCTATAAATAGGTAAATCCTCTTCTTCACTTAATACATGTACAAAGCTTCCGTCTTTTATTTGAAATTTAAGTAAAGCACTCACAGGATTATCTCCTGATTTTGTAGTCCACTCAGGTCCCATGGGATCTTGTCCTAAAAGTCTAATCGCTTGTATCGTCCATGCACAGCTTTCAGGATTTACCGTTCCCCAAGACTCAAAACCTCCATTGTCTAGTTGCTTACTATGTAAAAAATCTAATACTTTTTTTACATTTGGATTGCTTTCATCCTCTCCAAGGATGGCAAGCCCCATCAAACCTGCTGCTGTCATATCTACATCTGATTCAACTAATTTGTAGTCTTCTGGATCATCAAAATATTTCACATCAAAGGTAAATCCTCCATCCATATTTTGTTGATCCTCCAACCAATATAAACACATATCTCTATTGGGAATAGGCTCTCCTGCACAATGAAGGGCAATAATCCCAAAGATATGGGCATTGACTAAATCTTCTCCTACAGGCTTACCTGTTTCATTGTCCATAACACTATCTGCAAAGTGTCCACTTGGAAGCATTGTACTTTTTTCAATTTCAACTAAGTTTTTTCCTCCAAAGTTTCTTGGGTCTTTTCCAGCAGCACATGCGGCAATAATCGTTCTTTGATAATCTGTATTGACACCTGATCTTAAAGCATTTTCATAATATCCTGGCTCAAGCTTTGCTGCCTTTACTTGTTGTTCTCTAAAGTAAGCTCCATTTTTTCCATTGACAGTCCACTTAGGACCACTTACATCCTCCCCAAAGCCAAATAATCCTAATGCTGGCCAATCAAGGATTCCTTCATAATCTTTGTCTTTATAAGTATCATGATAATACTTTATGGTCTTTTCTGCTGCTCTTTTTACCTCTTCTCTTGAAATCTTAGATGCTGTAGCATAAACACTACTAAAGGATACACTAAGCATCATGATGATACTTAAAAACAGTACAAAAAACTTCTTTGAATTTCTTTTCATTTTCCCTTTACCTCCTATAGTTTTAATTTTATAATAAATAATCTCATAAATTTAATGCTCTATTTCTTTCTCACCCATAACTCCCCAATAAAAGCTATTAATGCTACTGGTAACAATATAAAATCTAAAGGAATATTGGTTCTATTTTTCTTTTCAATAGGTAATGTAAATACATTTGTATTTTCATCTAAAAAATCGACCCCTAAAGCTAAAGAAATATTTTGTACTTTCTTTGTATCTGTTAATGCATACTCTGGAGAATAATCAAGATGTACACTTCTTGTAGTTTTCTTTACTATTTCCCCATCCTTCTTCAATTTAAAGGTAGCTAAATAGTCTCCTTTTTTCTCTAAAAAAGCTTCTCCTGTAAATTTTCCTATTCTTATTTGATTTAATGATATTTCTTCTTTTAGGTCGTCAGGCCCTTGAATACTCATTTCAACCATCTGTCCTGAATCTAACAGTTCTGTATCTACATATACATCTAAATTAGCTCCTTCTTTCGTCATCTCTATATCCATTTCTTCTACATCAAATGTGGCTAAACAATAGTTGATCATATTTCCCCAAAACTTTTGAAAGCCTTCCCAATGAATCCAATTTTCGCTCCACTTTCCATTGATATCAGAAGTAAAGGTGATAACATTTCCTAATCCATATTTCCATGAAGCAAGAATAGGGTCATCTTGATCACTTTTTAATACAAGTTTTGCATTTTGTTTGATTCCTGTTCCCATATATCCCTTTAACTCAGGAACCTTATTCCCCTGAAAAAATTCTGCTTCATTCACAAGCTTTGGTTCAAATACTCGGTTATTTAAATATTTTTTAGTAGCAAGATAAGTTTCTCTAGCAAATATTTCAGGTATGCTGTGAAAATCTTTAGCAAAATAATATCTACCATCTGTACGCTGACTTAAATCTTTCAAAAGATGGAGATCTGCGTCTTTTCCAAAAGCTACTGTAGAAACAGTTATTTTTTCTTCCTTCATGGTATTTACTAAATCTTCATATCCTTGTTTTTCTCCTTGTCCATCTGTAAGTAAAATCATATGCTTTACCTTTGTATCCATCCCTTTTAATTTTTCTAAACTCTCCTTCAGTGCAGGCTTTATAAGGGTACCTCCCTTTGAATCAAGCTTCCCGATTTGCTCATTGATTTTTTCCTTGTCCTCTACCTTTTCAAATGGTACCACCCACTCTACTCGATCTGAAAAAGCAAGGACTCCTGCATAATCATCAGCCTCTAAAACTTCTATAGACCTTTGTGCAGCTTCCTTTGCCATTTCAAGCTTTTTCACTCCACCACTTTCATCCTCCATACTTCCTGATGCATCAATAACAAGGACTAATCCTGTATTAGGTTGCTTTTTGTTTCCTTTCATCCTACAAGATACAGGAAGGATTTTTTCAAGGGTTGTGTTTTTATATTCCCCTAATGCAAAGGTTCTTTCTCCTCCTATTAATACAAGTCCTTTTCCTTGCTCTTTTACACAAATCTCTAAATTCTTTTCAAAGTCTTTTGATAGATCTTCATGAGAAACATTTACCAAACAAAAAGCATCGAACTTTGATAAAAACTTTAGGGTATCCACCACTTTCTTTGGAGAACTCTTTTGGTAGTATATATTTAAGCTACTCAATACCCCTTCTAAGTTTTTTGTATCTTCTTCTCCTATGATTAAGACCTTTGACTCTTCTTTTCCCAAAATGGTCCTTGTTAAAATATTATTCTTAGCATTAAAGTCTTCTTTGAATTTGATTTCTCCCCTAAACTCAATATTTTCTTCTTTTATAGGAATCTTAAAGGTAAACATATTATCACCCTTATTAACTTTTATACTTTTTTCTAAAATTTTATTTTCATTTTTGAAAAGATAAAAGGTTCCTTCTCCTTCTATATTTGCATCTACCATAGCACTTACAGGGATCTTTTCCCCTTTGTGAATATTCTTAGGGATTTTTAAAGCTGTGAGCTGTACATCTTTTTTGTTTTTATTTTTCAGTGGATAAATATAACTATTTATATTGTTTTCCTTCATTTTTTCTAAAATATTTTCTATTTTCCCCATATTTTCATTACCATCTGTAAAAAGAATCAATCTTTTGTTGGTATTTCCCGGGAAAAAATCTGTCGCAAAGGATAACGCTTTTTCTATATTTGTAAAATTATTATCCACTTGGGTTTCAAACTTTATGTGATTGAATTCCTTTGTAATAGGGGTTTCTATCATAGGCTCTTTCCCAAAGGTAATAATACCAAAATCATCCTTTGACTTTTTTTCTTTTATTTGTTCATTGATATAGCTTTCAATTTGATTCCTTTGCTTTTCTACACTTAATGATTGATCCACCACAAAAAGAGTCGTTGTATTTTGACTCGTATAAATAACTTGTGCTTTAATCATAACAAGCATCAAACAAATCAATGCTATAAATCGTAAAGCTGCCCAAATACAAAATTTTTTCTTAGGAAAAATTTTATATAATTTAAAGGCTTGTATAAAATAGTAACTAAATATTCCAATAAAAAGGATTATATATTTTATATCTATATTTCCATTAAGCTGCACGTTTGTACACCTCCCATTCAATAACCATGAAAAGAAGTGCCAACGCTGCCAGAATTATTGTAAAATCTTTTTCTAGAATTTTTTTAATTTCTTTCGGTTCTTCTATATTCTTCATTTCCCCAACTACAAGTTTTTCTGGAGGATTATTTGAAACATTGATTTTTCCACCATCAAAAAACCAATTCATGATATTTTCAATGAATATTGGAAAGTCTGGCATCATAACTAAATTCGTTTTATTAAAATCAATACTTGTATAAATTCTCTTTTGCATTTTTTCTTTTCCATAGATCATAATAGGTTTTCCATTTGCTTGAAGGATTGTTCTATACCCCTCTTGATCTTTTAAATAAGAAATAGGCTTTGTATATACTTTCGTCATATCTAAATCTTTTGAAAAAGGACTATCTATTGCCTTCATCATTGCTGCTACCTTCATTTTTCCATCCACCTGTGCAATCCCTGGATTTATGTACCAAATATTCGCATCTTTAGGTAGTTTTTGTGCTCCTTCTTCTTTTTCTACAATATATAAATCATATCTTTTGTTGATAGGTTCTTTGTTTCTTTCTTTTTCCACATGGATAAAAGGAATACTAAGAAGCGCTTTCTCTAAAAATAGATTTTCTCCAATAAAAAGAACTTGTCTTTTATGGTCTTCTCCTAAATTCACAGTAAATATATTATCTTCTTTTAATAAATCTTCATTCTCTATTCTCAATGTCCATTTTTTATGATCTTCTAACCCTTGAAAGCTTATATCCATTTCCTCTTTTGAATCTAAGCTTATACGCTTGAGATCTCTTTTTTGATCATCATAAAGCCCCACGAAAACTTCTTTTTTACTTTTTCCATAGTTTTTTATTCTACAAAGTATTGTATCTGTGTAATAATCATAATTTGCATGAATGATTCCTACGTTTTCAAATTGATTTCCTACCTTGATCCTATGACTTCCTAAAGATATATCCTTATCCGTAACGATAATTTTCTCTCCTGGTAAGCTTTTTAATATTTCCCTAAGATAATCTATATTTAACCCTTCATTGCTACAAGATAATCTGTCCATAGCTTTTTTTACTTCTTCCTTTTTGGCATCCTTCAAATAAATGCTACTACTATTTTTACATAGAACCATATTGATTCTTTTTTCATCCTCTAGCTCTTCCATATAATTTTCTATTTTTTCCTTTGCCATTTGAAAATGGTTTTTTCCATTTTCTACTGATTTCATAGTAATAGAGCAGTCAATAGCAAAGGTAATTTCTTCTCCTTTAAAATCCTGTACCCATAGGGGTTTTGCAAAGCTAAGGACAATGCATCCTCCTACGATTAACTGAAGAATCAAGGATAAATATTTATTGATTTTTCTTGATTTTACTCCTTCTACTTCCTTGATGACTTCATCCCAAATACTAATATTTGAAACTTTTTTCTCGATAATTTGCTTCTTTTTAAAATGTAAAAGAATAATCAAGGATAATAACAATCCAAGAAGTAACCCTAAAGGATTTAAAAATTTCATTTAAACCCCTCCCAACAAATTGGTCATAATCTTAGCAGGATGTTCATCTGTTGAAGCAAGTGCGTATCTTACTTCTCTAGATGTGCAAATATTTTTACAATCATTAATAAACGCTTTCATTTTTCTTATGTATATTTCTTTTACTCTATCGTTAAAATGAATCCTTCTTATATCTCCTGTTTCTAGATCCACAAGCTTTAATTCTTCTTCGTGATTAGGATTTAATTCATCAGGAGATAATACATGGATTAAAATAACTTCCTGCCCATTTAAACATAAAAGCTCTAATACTTGCTCTAATCCCTTTCCAAAGCAGTCAGAAATAATAAAGGTAATCCCAGACATGAAACCATCTATTCTTGAAATACTACTAAAATCAGTGACCCCCTTAGGATGATTATTAGAAATCATTTCTAATAATTCGTAGAAACATTCCTTTCCCTTTACTTTTTTTTGAATGCTTTTTAATTCATCATTTAAAAGATAAAAACTTAAATAATCATTTTGCTTTAATGTCAAATAACTCATGCCCAAAGCAAATTTTTTCGCTATTTCCCATTTATTTGGAGCTCCAAAATTCATAGAATCACTACTATCTAATAAGACATTTACATGCATCTGTCTTTCTTCTGTAAATTCTTTTACATAAAACTTTTCCGTTCTAGTATAAGCTTTCCAATCAATTTTTCGAAGATCATCTCCTAAAAGATATTCTCTATGCCCATAAAAATCTAATGAATTGCCAAAGCCTTTCCCCTTGTAGTTCCCTTTTCCACCTTTGACAAGTCTTCTCTTTGGTAGAATCTTCAAATTTTCTATTTTCTTTAAAAAAACATCCAAGCTATTTCACCTTCTTCAATATTTCCTTGATCATCCTATCCGTATCTACCTTGTCTGCCATTGCTTTAAAGTTCAGGAAAATTCTATGTCTTAAACAAGGAATAGCCATTTCATAAATATCTTCTAATGAAACATGAAATCTTCCTTCTGATAATGCTCTTACTTTAGCAGCTGCAACAATGGCTTGTATACCACGAGGACTTGCTCCACATTTTACATAATCCTTTACTAACTGTATTTCACTTCTATCTGGATGGGTACTGAGCATGATTTTTATTGCCTTTTCCTTTACATTTGCTGCTATTGGAACCTTCATAGCCATTTTCTTAAGAGCTAGTATTTTTTCTTTTGTTGCTCTTTTTTCAATGTTTGGCTCATTCTCTTGATCTACTGTTAAATCTATGATTTTAAATAAATCTTCCATCTCTGGTAAATCAATGTTTAATTTAAACATGAACCGATCTAATTGAGCCTCTGGAAGAGAATAGGTTCCCTCCATCTCTAAAGGGTTTTCTGTTGCCAAAACAAAGAAAGGCTCCTCTAGCTTATAAGTATTTTTCCCAATAGTTACTGTCTTTTCTTGCATAGCTTCTAAAAGAGCACTCTGAGTCTTTGGGGTTGCTCTATTGATTTCATCTGCTAAAACTACAGAACTAAAAATAGGTCCTTTTTCAAATTGAAATGCTAATCCCTCTGCATTTTTATTAATGATCTCTGTTCCTGTTATATCAGCAGGCATCAGATCAGGAGTAAATTGAATCCTTGAAAAGGGCAAATCTAATACCTTTGAGAAAGTCTTTACTAAAACGGTTTTCCCAAGGCCTGGTGTTCCTTCCATCAGTATATTTCCACCTGCTATAATCCCAATGAGTACTTTTCTGATAATTTCATCCTGTCCTACAATCTGCTTTTTTATTTCTCTTACGATTTCTTCAAAATCATCATAAAAATTTTTAATGATTTTTTCTTCCATTTTCTGCTCCTCCATTCAGCTTATTGAAATATGCTAGTACCAATTCCCTTCTAGACAAGGGTATTTGCTGCTTTTTTATATATTCCATTCCCTGTTTTTGAAACTTTCCATATAAAGCGTTCAAAGCTTCATCTTCTCCTTTTTGTGCCATGGCTTGATCCGATTCTTGATCAGTGAACTTACCTTCCTTTTGCCAAGAAGCTTTTACAAAAGAAGCTTCTTCTTTCCCTTTTCCAAGTCTTGTAGCATTCTCTTGTCTTTCTACTTTTCCTAATTTTTCTGTAGCATTTTCATTTTCAAAATCCGTATGATTGCTTCCCCCTAAGCCATTTGCATTTTCCATATGTTGGCTACCTTTATCCCCTTGGGCTATCTCATTTCCTTTTTGATGGGTCATTTCTCCATTTTGTGTATCTTCATTTTCACCCTTTGCAAAATCATGAGCTTTTTCTTCTCCTGAAATGCCTTTAAAGCCATCATCTCCTTTTGCTAAAAGCCTTTCCTTCATGCTACTTAATTTACTTTCTACCTCTTCAGCTAATTTCTTTAACTTTTTAGTCTCTTGTAGATCTTTTAACCCTTTAGCAATACGCTCTCCTGTAGGTTCTTCTTCTATAGTTGTTTTCATCTTGTTTAATAAGTCTTTCTTTTTACTTTCTTCCCTTCCTAAGCTTTTTTCTATTTCGTTCATATTCTCAATGATTTTTTTCTGCTCCTCTTTAGAAAAAACTTGATTTTTCAACTGTTGATTTATTTGATCTACATTTCCTGATGCAAAAGCTTCTTTTATAGATTCTTCTTGTCCTACCCCATCAAATACACCTGCTAAGCTTTTTAATTCTTTCTCTAGATTTTCACGATGCATTTCTTTTATTTTTTTCTGAGCATCCGTAATATCTACTGCACCTTCATCATAGTTAAAGCTATGTTTTAGTTTTTCTTCCGTTTTTTCTAGTGTTAAAAGGATTTCTTCTTCTCTTTCAATATTCAAGTCTTCATCTTCTAAATCATTTTTAATCTTTTCTTTTAGCTCATGAATTTTTTCTGCTTCTTCTTTTAATTCTTTATGGATCATTTCTTGATTCTTTGCTACCTTCATAGATGCAGAAGGAATAAAGTAAATTCCAATAGCTAAAATACAGAATACGAAGCTGATAAAAATTCTCTTAAAAGATAATTTGATTTTATATTCTTTCACTAAATCAAAGGCTCTCAAAGTACTAAAAATCTCCTCTTTAAAATTTTCTATCATAGCACTATTTTCATTCTTATATTCTAAATAAGTAACAAGCCGCTCTTTAAGTCCTAATTCATCCCCAATAGCTGCAGTTTTTTGTATGCTTGGTCTCCTCAAAAAACCTATACATAAACTTACACTCATCAGAGTCAACAGCATTAGAACAGATTTTTTTAATACATAGACTATAGGAAAAAAGTGCGATATACTAACAAACCCTAAAAAGACGATGCTAAAAATGCAAAATCCATCAATCATGTTCTTTAAGATTTTGTCTATCCAAATTTTATTACGAAGTTTATTTAAAATCACATCTACATTTTTCATACCCTACACCCCTTGGTATTTTGCAATTTTACTGGATAGATAAATCATAACACTTGAAATAATTCCCCAGAAGACAAAGCATATGATGAAAGGTTTATTTCCCATTTGATTGCTACCACCCATTTGTTCATATAAAATTCCTGTTAAGGATAATAAGGGATTTAAGAAAAATATATTGGGAATATCTTTATCAAAAATAGTGGTAATGACAAGATTTGCATATTGACTATAATAGAATAAGTAAATAGTACTAAAAATCAACACAAAAAAGTTGCAGATAACCAATAAAAAGGCTCTTATCGTCCTATGCAACTTAATACTCTTCAACATATTTTTCATACTAAAAATTATTATTCCCCATAAAATTTGAATCAAAATAGGCAGTAAGATATTCCCTTTACTGATTTGCCCAACCATTAATAAAATGAATATAAGGGGTATAGCCGAAAAAGTAAAGATCAACAAATCTATAAATCCTTTTAAATAATCATTCTCTTTGATCTCCCATAAAGGAAGGATCATTGTAGCTAATACAAAGGATAAAATCATAAAATACATATATCCTTTTTCAAAAATTTCAGGTTCATATCCATCTACTCTCATAGCAATCATAAATAGATATCCTAACAAAAGAGCGCTTAAAATCAAAACATAGGATAAAATAAACCCTTTGTTTTTTCTATTTATATATAGAAGGTTAAGCATCTTCACCACCTACTTCCCCATTTCTTCCCTTTACATCAATCTGCGGAAGAATGATTCTTCCATTCCCCTTTATTTTGATCATAAGAGGACCTTTTTCAATATATTTTCCTACATAATCCTTTGTAAGCTTTTCAGAACTCAGTATTTCCCATATTCTCATATCTTGATTATAAACTTCTAAATTTATTTCTCCCCCATCAACCTTTGTATAAAGATTAATTTCTTCTACATGTAGACTTTTAGACATAGGATAATATAAGATCATTTCTTTTCCTTCTTCTAAAATAACTTCTCTTTTTTCTTCATTTTCTTCATAGGCTGTAATGGGCTTGATGAACTCACAAGGTATATAAACCTTTTCCTGATTGTTTAACTTTACATCAAATACATTTAATGCAAGTTCTTTTGATTTTTCCTGTTGCCCATTACTATTCACTTTTTCCATATCCTTGCTAAATCCGAAGACATGTCCATTGTATGGAGACTGATCTATGTGATAAAAATAATATTCAAACATAGTTCTCTCATGATCCTTTAAATTTGCTACTTCATAAATTTTTTCAAGATAATTATAATCGCCTAACATCTTTAGATTATTATCTAGCTTATAATCAATAGCCTTCTTTTCTTTCCCATCCAAATCTCCTAAAGAAATAACCGTATCCCCTAAAATTACAAAGCAATTGTACATTGTTTCTGGCATAGGATTTATTATTTTCCCTTTTAGCTCATCTTCTTCTAAACTAAGCATCATAGGAGAATTTTCTACGAACTTTGTTTCTTCTCTATATAAAGAATAAGGTTCTGTTTCTTCTAATTCTTCTTCATCTACAAAATAATTTACCTCTTGATCAATTGGGTCCAATATATAATCTATACTCCCCAATACATCCATAAAATCATCATCCCTAAATTCAAAAGACATATTCTCTTTTTTCTCTGGATAAAGACTTGTAAATCTATAAGCATCTACTCCATGATGATTTATTTTTATAGCTGCACTAACAACCTTACAAGGAGTAAATCCTCCTATAAAAGAAAATCCATAAAATATAAAGGAAAAACTCATAATAATCATTGGAAAAATCCATTGCTTCTTTCCAAAAAACATAAATAGCCCTAATAAAAGCAGATAGATCACTAGAAAGGATACTAAAAAGAATACCCTATTGTATGTAGGCTTCAATAAATGGTCTACTGCTCCATAGATATTTTTCGAAGCATTGATTCTTTTCTCAAAACCATTTGTATTGACTATTTTATCGATACTAAAGAAAGTCATATTTTGATTTATTTCATTACAGATAGCTTCTATATCATTAAAATCTTTTACCGGAATAACCCACCCTGCTCCTATATTTTTCTTTTCTTTTATTCCTTCAAATATCCCTGTTAGATTCTTATAATCATATTGGTTTTTACCAATGAGTACAATATTTCCATGAGCAATCCATTTTTTTAAGCTTTCTTGTGTTTCACTAGATAAATTTTCTGTAAGAAAATTATCTATAAGCAATAAATTAAAATTTTCTAATTCCTTTAAAAAATACTCTCCATCCTTTAGCTTAATTACTTCTATATTTTTATTCCCAAATAAATCCTTCTTCATTTCCTTTATTCCATAATAGTTCTCAGGCTGTTCACTTAAAACCCCTATAAACACTGTGTCTTCAGGAAATACTTCTAATGATACGTTTTTATTTTCTATAGTTTCTTCTTCTCTTTCAAGACTTACAGTGATTTCTTCATTCCCTCGTAGAACTGGGATAGAAAAAGCAACCTCTTTTTTTGTATTTTCTGCTAAGTTTATAGAATGCTTATAAACCCTTTCTCCTATAAGAATTTTCAAATTTCCTTTGAAAGGGTCTTCTTTTGTATTCAAAATAACTTTTATAGGGTTCATTCCTCCCAGTTTACACTTTCCATCAAATCCTATCTCTATATTAAAATCCATATGAATGCTTTGTGCTTGTCCTACAATAGAAAAGGAAAAGATCAAAATAAGTAGGGTTAAAAAAACACTTATTTTTTTCATATTTTCACATCCTTTAATGACTATACGGTACATTTTCTATTCCGTTTTTTGATACAACTACACTAAAATGTTTATCTATCGCCTTGGGTTGATTAATCAGTATATGTAATGATTTTTTCACTCCTTCATCATCGGTTCCTGTAACCATCCATATAGGGCGAACACTGCCTATTCCCGGTGCATAGGCATAAATAACACCCGCATGCTCATAAGAGGATACGGTTTTTCCTTTAAAGTCTAAAGCTTTTACCTTTTGTCCTTCAAATTTCACATAAGTACCTACTAATTTATTTCTTCTATTAATATCTTGAATCAATTTACTATTTTTTGCTAATTGATCCCATGGTCCTAATAAAATATAATATTTTTTTGGCTTTTCTAAAACCTTTGGGTTATAGGATGACAAATCTACTTGCTTAACTCCTTGTTTTATAAGACTTTCCTTTAGCTTCTTTGCTTCATCTTTATAATCCTCTGTATACATAATAACCGTTCCTGGATTTTTTCCAAAAGACCCACTTTTAAAGGGTTGAGGATAGGAGCCAATAACAGCTGGTGCAAACATAGTTGTCCCCCAGTCATGATAATCCCACCAGATCACATCCCCAGGACTTGGTCTATATTCAGCTACCCCTACTGGTGCTAAAATGCCATTTACCCAATAAAACCAATCTTGTTTTTTTCGATTCGTTCCTGTATAAAAGGTAAACTTTGATTCAATCCCATTAATGGAATTTACAAATCCACCCCCATAAGCTGTTTGAATGTCTAAATTTCTAAATAATACTTCCATCCCTACTTCATCTTTTACAAGTCCTACATTTTTTGCATAAACCTTTTTATGCCCAAAATCAGTAGTTACTACTAAGTCTACATGATAGGGACTTTCAATATCTCCAGATGATTTACGCATCTTCGAATTTTGACTTGCTGGTCTACCTTCCTTATACTTGATTTCTCCTTGAACAGGACCTTTATAGTTTTTGTAGGTAACACCATCTATTACCACTACATTCGTTCCTTCTTTTTCTCCCGCTGCATAACTCCATCCTAAATTCGTTATCATAAGGATCATGATCATCCATAAAGAAAAGATTACCCTTATTTTTTTCATCCTTTATTCCCCCTTCTTGAAAATAAAAAAAATCACCTTCCAACTTGAAAGATGATTCAGATATACTTATATTTTTATAATTTGAAAATATTGGATTTTCCAATATAAACTTCCTTATTATTATATCTATATATCTTCTTCTCCTCTAAGTCGTAGGATTCCCGAAGCATGTAAAGACAGGTCTTCTGGCTCCCGATTCATCTTTAGATCAAACCTTCCCATCCTTTTGACAGTGGTATAACATGACCTTCATCATCGGTTACAGCTGCGACTACAGCAAGGGTTTTTCACCCTTTTCCCTAAATCATTACATATTTTATTTAGTTTTCGTACCATCCTCATTATATCATTTTATTCCATCTTGTCAATCTATTGGTTTCATTACTTATTTATGTAAAATCTACAATTATACTGTCGTTCAATTATTTTACATGATAGACATTGATTGATAATAAACTCTTTGAATACTTTGAAGACACCATTATTTGTAGCCCTCTGTTACGGTAATACCTTTTCTCTCTCCTTCTTGTTATTATTTTTTACCAGAGCCTTTAGCTTTGATATATTTACAAATTCAATGCCTTCCCTTTCTAAAACAGGAATCATATTTTTTATGGCATTGATTGTAATCGTTCCGCCTTCTGCTCCTACATGTCCTATTCCTATTGCATATCCTTTTTCTAACGCAACTCTTTTAAGCTTTTCTAGCTGTTTTTCTATTGTCTGTTGATTTTTTACATTATCTAAAAATATATCTCTTTCAAAATAAGAAACATCTAATTTTGCTGCCACATCTTCTACAATAGAATTTGGATTTGTCTTACTATCTAGAAAAAATAAATTTTTTCCCTTTGCAATTGTTAAAATATCCCCCATTACTCTTCCATCCTGAGTGGCCTTTGAACCCATATGATTATTCATTCCTACAGCATAATTTATTTCTTCTAATCCATCTTTGATTCGAAGCTTTATTTCTTCATCTGATAAATCACAGGTAATCCCCCTTGGCCCTAACCATTCTTTTTTTCCAACAACAGGCTCCATGGGGATATGCATGATTACTTCAATGCCTGCTTTATATGCAGCTTCTGCATCACTTTTCGTAAATGGTGAAAAGGGCATTACGGCAGCTGTAATAGGTATATTCAGCTTAAGTAACTCATCTGTTCCATCCCCATGGTAACCAAGGTCATCAATAACTAAGGCTACATACCCTGCTGGCTTTGAATTGGTTTTAGTATTTCTACTGCATTTTATGAAAATACCTATTGTTAACAAACACATAATAAACAGGACAGCAATGATCTTATAGATCCTTTTTTTATTCATTACTATAAACATCAAATTCACATCCTCTACTAATTTTTGCTCTATTATAACTATACTGTAGCAGTCAAAATATATTCGTGTGCTTTTTTATCTGCTTTCAATTATTTCATTTTTATAATCCTTATGCATTTATTGACTCAAATCTCTAATGAAAGATCACTTGTTTTTATCATATAATGAAAAAACAGCTACAAAATTCATATACAAATATATTCAAATTTTGACAATTACCTATTCAACGTATCCGATTTTGTAATTCATAAGAATATACTACTTTCGTTTGATGTGATACTCCAAGGTCGTAAATTCCCCACTAGCTATGGGTACATATATACAATCACTTGTTTATGCGACTTTGTATATTTTTGCATTTTTTAAATTAATGGAAGCATTCAAATCTCTATCTATAGTAGAGTTACATTCATTACACTTATAAACCCTATCAGATAGTTTTAAATCTTTTTTATATGCTCCACAAACACTACAAGTCTTTGATGATGGGTAGAATTGAGCCATACCCGATTTGCCGGACACAGTAGAGTTAGGGTACAATAAAACTGTGGGAGGTAGATAGTATGGCGAATAATGGTAAACGTTATAATGCTGAATTTAAAGCAGATATTGTACGTCTAGTAAAT
>JAOARV010000057.1 GCA_025210395.1 Marinisporobacter sp. | reverse complement strand
TCACAAAAGATTTAGCGCTAAATGTAAAGACTGTTCTTCGGCATCTTCAGATTCCTGAAACCATCTATGTCCGTGGTTCATCATAAAAAGTAGCATTTTAATTATTCTGGAATTCTATATACTTCAGCGGAATATGAGATTATACTATATTTATAGGTATATTTTTCTGTAAAATATGTATAAAATCATGCAAAGTAAAAAACTTATGAGAATAGTTTAAAGGTGAGAAAGATTTTTGTACTTTATGCAGAACAAATGTTTGCTTATTCAAAAAAAGATGGTATAATACGGTTATTCTATGATAATATATAAAACTGTGAACAATTGGTACAAATACAGGAGGTTGGGTATGACGAAGAAAAAAGGGTATGGCAATGATAGTTTGTCAACGCTTGAGGAAAAGGATAAGGTAAGACTTCGCCCAGGGGTGATCTTTGGAAGTGATGGGATCTCTGGGTGTCAACATACAGTAATGGAGATTGTAGGAAATAGTAGGGATGAAGCTGTAGAAGGCTTTGGTAAAATGATCCATGTAAAGAGAATGAAGGACCACTCTATAGAAGTTACTGATTTTGGTCGTGGGATTCCTATTGAGTGGAATGAAAAGGAAAAGAAGTATAATTGGGAGATCGTATTTTGTATTCTCTACGGAGGGGGCAAGTATGACAATAATGGAGATAGCAACTATCAATTTAGTATAGGACTGAATGGTTTAGGGACAGCAGCTACTCAGTTTGCTTCTGAATATATGCATGTAACCGTATTTAGAGATGATTTTCAATATAATCTTTCCTTTGAGGAAGGGGAAAATGTAACAAAGAGTGATTGTGGCTATATAAAAACTCCTTGTAAGAAGGGGAGAACTGGGACTAGGATTCACTGGAAGCCTGATCTTAAGGTTTTTAATGATATTCATATTTCTTTAGAATTTTTTAAAGAGGTTTTGAGAAGACAAGCTATTGTGAATAAGGGGATTACCTTTACCCTTTATGATGAAGAATTAGATGAGACCTTTACCTATTTTTATGAAAAGGGCATTTATGATTATATAAAAGAAGTAAATGGGGATACAGCTTTTACGGACCTTTCTTATTTTGAACTAGAAACGAAGGGACGAGATCGAGAGGATAAGCCTGAATATAAGGTGAAGATTGAGGTTGCCTTTAGCTTTAATAATGAAGTGAATACCTTAGAGTATTATCATAATTCTTCCTTTTTAGAGCATGGGGGTGCCCCTGATAAGGCCGTAAAAAATGCTTTTGTTTATGCCATTGATAAGGAAATTGCAAGGCTTAATAAATATAATAAGAGTGAGAAAAAGATTACTTTTCAGGATGTAGAGGATAGTCTAAGCTTAGTGACGAATACTTATAGCACCATGACTTCTTATGAAAATCAGACAAAAAAGGCTATTACTAATTTATTTATCAAAAATGCTATGAATGATTTTTTAAAGGAAAAGCTTGAAATTTATTTTATTGAGAATCGAGTAGAAGCAGAGAAGATTATGGGGCAGGTATTGGTGAATAAGAGAAGTCGTGAAAAAGCAGAAAAAACTCGAATTGATGTAAGAAAGAAGCTCAGTAAGAAGATTGATAATATTTCTAATCGGGTGAAAAAATTTGTAGATTGTAGAAGTAAGGATAAAAATATTCGTGAGCTATTTATTGTAGAGGGAGATTCTGCCCTTGGAAGTACGAAAATGGGAAGAGATGCAAATTTTCAAGCTATTATGCCTGTAAGGGGAAAGATTTTAAATTGCTTAAAGAGTGATTATGAAAAGATTTTCAAAAATGATATTATTATGGATCTTCTTCGTGTTATTGGATGTGGCGTGGAGGTAAAATCAAAGCATTTAAAGGATTTAGCAGATTTTGATATGGAGAAGATGACATGGAACAAACTCATTATCTGTACGGATGCAGATGTGGATGGGTATCAGATCAGATGTTTGATTATTACCATGCTTTATGTCCTAACGCCTACTATGATTGAAGAGGGATATGTATATATTGCAGAATCTCCTCTTTATGAAATTACGGATAATAAGGGAAATAATTATTTTGCTTATACGGAGGATGAAAAGAGAAAGATCATAAAATCTTTAAGGAGAAAGGTTCGTATTCAGCGGTCTAAAGGACTTGGGGAGAATGAGCCTGAGATGATGTGGGAAACCACTATGAATCCTGATACGAGAAGACTTGTGAAAGTAACTCCAGCAGATGCTAGAGCAACAAAGGAGGCTTTTGAACTTTTCTTAGGAGATAATTTAAAGGGAAGAAAAGAATTTATTGAGAAATATGGATATGAGTATTTAGATAGATCTGATGTAAGTTAGAAAGGGAAGAGAGCATGAATAATATAAAAAATATGAATGTAATTGATACATTAAAGAGTAATTATATGCCATACTCTATGTCGGTAATTGTATCAAGAGCATTACCAGAGATCGATGGATTAAAGCCTTCTCATAGAAAGCTTTTATATACTATGTACAAAATGGGGCTTTTAAAGGGAAATAAAACGAAGAGTGCCAATATTGTAGGACAAACTATGAGACTAAACCCCCATGGAGATATGGCAATTTATCAGACCATGGTAAGGCTGACAAGGGGAAATGAATCTTTGCTTCATCCTTATGTAGATAGTAAAGGAAACTTTGGGAAAAATTATTCGAGGGATATGGCTTTTGCAGCTCCTAGATATACAGAGGCAAAGCTAGATGAGATTTGTCATGAGTTTTTTCGTGATATAGGAAAAAATACGATAGATTTTATTCCAAACTATGATAATACCATGGAGGAGCCAACCCTTCTCCCTACTACTTTTCCAAATATTTTAGTTAATCCTAATCTAGGGATTGCTGTAGGCATGGCTAGTAATATTTGTAGCTTTCATTTAGGAGAAATTTGTGAGAGTACCATTGCTCTTATGGAAGATGAAAATGCAGATCTTTTAAATATTTTAAAGGGACCTGATTTTCCTACAGGAGGAGAGCTAATCTATGAAGCAAAGGATATGGAGAAAATTTACGAAACAGGAAAGGGAACCTTTTATTTAAGAGGGAAATATAGATATGATGCGAAGAACCGTTGTATTGATATTTTGGAGATCCCTTATACTACAAATATTGAGACCATTATTGATCAGATAGCAGAACTGATTAAGTCTGGTAAGATTAGAGAAATAACAGATGTGAGGGATGAAACGGATAAGGAAGGGCTTAAAATTACCTTAGATGTGAAAAGAAATACTCAGGTAGAGCAGTTGATGGGTAAAATCTATAAATATACGAAAATGCATGATAGCTTTAGTTGTAATTTCAATATTCTAGTAGAAGGACAACCTAAAGTATTAGGGGTTCGAAATATTTTAATTGAGTGGATTCTCTTTCGAGTAGATTGTATCAAGAGAGGGCTTAGGTTTGAGCATGGTCAAAAGTGTGATAAGCTTCATTTATTAAAGGGACTAGAAAAGATTTTATTAGATTTAGATCGTGCCATCAAGATTGTACGGGATACGAAAAAAGATAAGGATGTTATTCCAAATCTTATGGAAGGTTTTTCTATAGATAAAAATCAAGCAGAATTTATTGCAGAGATCAAGCTTCGTAACTTCAATCAGGAGTACATATTAAATAAGACAAAGGATATAGAGAAGTTAGAAAAGGAAATAAAAAGTATAGAAAGTACTCTAGAGAGTGAAAAAAAGATTAAAAGGATTATTAAAAAAGAGTTAATAGCTGTTTCAAAAAAGTATGCTAAAGAAAGACAAACTCAGATTATACAAGCCCATTATATAGAGGAGATTTCTCAGGAGGATTTGATTGAGGATTATGAACTTACATTATTTAGAACAAGAGATGGATATGTAAAGAAAATTTCTATGGCAAGCCTTAGGGGAAATAGTGAACAAAAGCTAAAGGATACAGATCAAGTGGTACAAGAGATTGTTACAACGAATAAATCTGAAATCTTATTTTTTAGTAATAAGCATAAGGTATACAAGAAAAGAACTTATGAATTAGCTGATTGTAAAAGTAGTCATCTAGGAGACTATTTAAAAAATATTTTAGGCTGTGAAGAAGATGAATTGATTATCCATATGGTAGTGACGAAGGAATATGATGGATATATGCTTTTCTTTTATAAAAATGGGAAATGTGCAAAAATCCCAATGACAAGCTATCAAACAAAGACAAATAGGAGTCAATTAGTAAACGCTTATGCAGATTCAGAAGAACTCATTTTTTTGATGGAGATCAAAGAGGATATAAAATTAATAGCAAAAAGTAAAAAAGGAAAGAGCAAAACCTTTGATACGAAGACGATAGAAGAAAAGAATAATCGAAAATCTCAGGGGGTAGAGGTGATTTCCTTAAAAAAAGGAGATACTTTAAAGGAAATTAGAATGGTAGAAAAAGTAAAATAATAAGGAATTTTACCAAAAAGACGTTAAACAGGATCATTTGCATCTAAGAGTGATCCTGTTATTTTTTATTTGATAAAAAGAAGTAAGCACTAGGCTGAAGGGAATTGAGAGAAGGCTTGATGCTTGTCAAAAAAGATTGAAATGAGTCGAACTGAATGATAAAATGAAAGCGTATGGGATTGGTTTATATGTAAAAACATGTATAGTATATGGGGATTATGGGTTTAAGGGGGGGCAAGGGATGATGAGGTTGAAAAAAGATAAACAACAAAAGGTAGTAGATAAATATAAGCTAATTTATTTACCTTTATATATTGCTTTGATAGCTACTTTTACAGTGAGTATTTCAAGTTTTTTCATTAGTAAAAGTATATTGTTAGAACAAGTAAAACAAGGTGGATTCAGCCTTATGAGAGAAGTTATAAGGCAGATTGAAGGAAGCACTGCTAGTTTAGACGTGATAGATCAGATGCTTGAAGATAAGATTAAAATAGCTGGTGAGAGAGTCATAAAAGATGAAGAAAAGCTAAGTGATGCTTATTTAATGGAATTGATGAAGGAACTTCATGTAGATGAAATCCATTGGATGAATGGAAGGGGAGAAGGAATTTATTCAACTATTGAAGCTTATAGAGATTGGGAACCTACTAAGGGACATCCTTTAGATACATTTATATATAGTAATGATCAGGTACTTATGGAGGCCATTAGGCCGGATGCAAAGTTTAAGATTCCTATTAAATATGGGGCTTTGAAAAATGAAAATGGATATATTGTTCAGGTAGGGATTTTAGCAAAGAATATACAGAAGTTGACAAAAGAGGTCAATTATCAAACTTTAATGGAAGGGTTAGTAAAGGAAGAGAATGTGGTTTATGCTACTCTTTTAGATAAAAATTTAAAGGTTATTGCAGATGGAGATACAGAAGATGTTGGAACTCCTTATGATGGAGAGGAAGAAGCAATCAAAAAAGTCCTTAAAGGAGAAACGAGTGTTACTGAGTGGTATGATGATAAGATCAATGAAAAGGTATTAAAAATTTCAGTTCCTGTTTATAAAAACGAAGAAATTGTAGGAGGCGTAGTGATAGCCCTTTCTATGAAGCGTGTTTATAGTTCTATTTATAAAATTTTTTTCATGTCAAGTATGGTTACTAGTATTATGTTTTTATTGGTTTTGTGGGTACAAAATAGAAATGTCGTCATACCTGTAAATCGGTTAGATAGAAAGATCAATGCAATAGATCTTGAGAATAATGTAGAATATAGATTGCTTTTAGAACGTAAAGATCCTTTCTTTGGGTTGATTTTTTCTATTAATGGATTACTAGATAAGACCCAGAGCTATTTATATGATTTAAAGGAGAATGAGGAAGAGTTAAAAGCATCTAATGAAGAAATTATAGCAGCTTATCATCAATTGGCTGCATCAGAGGAAGAATTAAGGGCCCAATATGATGAAATACAAAGTTATACAGAAAAATTAGAAAATCTAAAGAAAAAATACGAATATCTTGCCCATAACGATCCTTTAACAAATCTTCCGAATCGAAGAAGTTTTTTTGAGAAGGTTAATAACGTAACGAAAAATTGTCAGTCAGGAGCAGTTGTGTTAATTGATTTAGATAATTTCAAGGAAATCAATGATAGCTTAGGGCATATATATGGAGATAAGGTTCTTAAAAAAGTAGCCCAAGCCTTAAGGGATATACAAGATGAAAAAATGTTTATATCCAGGTTTGGAGGAGATGAATTTCTTCTTTTGATAGAAGATGAACCAGATATTGGTGCTATAGAAAATTATGCAAAGAAAATTATAGGATTATTTAAAAATAAATGGATGATAGAAGAGGATGAAATCTATATAAGTGCTAGTCTTGGGATTACTAGATACCCTTTTGATAGCCATAGGGTCAATCAATTGATTATGAATGCTGATATGGCAATGTACGATGTAAAGGAACAAGGAAAGAACAATTATAAGTTTTTCAATGAGAAAATGACAAAAAAATTAAAAGAACAGATTCAAATTGAGAAATTTTTAAGAGAGGCAATAGAAGAGGAGCAATTCAAATTAGTATATCAACCACAAATTGCTACAGTTACTGGAAAAATTACAGGTTTTGAAGCTTTATTAAGGCTTAAAAATTATTTTATTTCACCAGCTGTGTTCATAGAAATCGCAGAAGAAAATGGTATGATCATTCAAATGGGAAGATGGGTAACAAAAGAGGCCATTGACCAAATTGCAAGATGGAAAGAAAAAGGACTTTCTCTAAAGCCTATTGCTATTAATTTTTCGGCAAAGCAATTAAATGATATGGATTATGTAGCCTTTTTAGAAAGGGTTTTAAAGGAAAGGCAAGTAGATGCAAAATATATAGAAATTGAAATTACAGAAAGTATCTTTTTAGATCAAAAAGAAGAAACCATTGTATTTTTAAATCAGCTAAAGAATTTAGGCGTGAAAATTGCTTTAGATGATTTTGGAACAGGCTACTCTTCTCTTAGCTATTTAACATTTTTACCAGTAGACAAAATCAAGCTAGATAAGTCTTTATGTGACAAATTCTTAGAGATAGAGCATATTGCGGTGATGGATAATATTATATCCTTAGCGCATAGTT
This sequence comes from Marinisporobacter sp., assembly GCA_025210395.1. Lineage (GTDB taxonomy): Bacteria > Bacillota > Clostridia > Peptostreptococcales > Thermotaleaceae > Crassaminicella. The sequence continues at coordinate 6,223 of JAOARV010000057.1, read as the reverse complement.
TGAATTTAGAAGTGGTAGCAGAGGGGGTGGAAGAAATAGAACAGTACAAACGATTGAGGGTTGCTAAATGTAACTATATACAAGGATACTTATTTAGCAAACCATTGGAAAATTTTGAGGCTGAGAAAGTATATGAGGATAATTTTTTAGAGAAAAAAGGATTGTCTTACAAATAGAAGAGGATAAGATTTGATAGGAATAAAAATAAAGCCTTCGACAACAAAGGGAGAGGGGGGGAGATAGATGGAAAAATCAAAAAGATATAGAAAGCAAAATGTAGTAAATCGACATAAATTAATATATATGCCCTTATGTATTGCTTTGTTGGCTACTTTTACAGTGAGTATTTCAAGTTTTTTTATCAGTAAAAGTGTATTATTAGAACAAGAAAAGCAGGATGCACGAAATCTAGTAAAAGAAGCCATAAGACAAATCGAAGGAAATGAAGCAGCATTAGATGTGATTCATAAGATGTTAGAAGATCGGATTAGAATAGTAGGGAATATAGTCATCTCTCATGAAGGAAACTTGAGTAATGATTATTTAATTGATTTATTAAAAGAAATGAAAGTGGACCGATTATATTGGATGAATGAAAGGGGGGTAACATTATATTCTTGTGAGGGAGAGGATGATATAGGATGGACTTCTTATAAGGGACATCCCTTGTATGATTTTATAAAAAGTGAAGATCAAGAATTAATGGAGAAAATCAGACCCGATTCAGAGTCAGGAATTCCTACAAAATATGGAGCTATAAAAAATAAGAATGGGTATGTGGTTCAGGTTGGAATTTTTGCAGAGAATATTCAAAACTTGACAGAAAGGTTTCAATATCAAAATTTAGTTGAAAAATTACTTGTGGAAGAAAATATTATTTATGCTACCATTGTAGATGAAAATTTAAAAACCATAGCAGATGGGCAAATGAAAGATATTCCTACCCTTTATAATAAGGATATCAACCAAGTAAGAAATGCTCTTAAAGGGAAAATTAGCATGCTAGAGTGGTATGATGAAAAGGGGCAGGAGCATATATTAGAAGTTGTAGCTCCTATTTATAAGGAAAGAAAAATAACGGGTGCATTTATTATAGGACTTTCTATGAAAAGTGTTTATAACTATATCTATACTATTTTTATAGCATCTTCTATCAGTGCTCTTATGATGTTTTTGTTATTTTTGTGGGTGCAAAATAAAAATGTTATAAGACCTGTGAATCAGTTAGATGAGAATATTAATCAAATAGATTTAGAGAATGCTATAGACTATAGATTACCTTTAGTGGAGGAAGATCCCTTTTTAGGCATAACTATTTCTGTAAATCATGTATTAGATAAGACCTATAGCTATTTATATGAATTAAAGGAAAATCAAGAGGAATTAGAAGCATCTAATGAAGAGATTACAGCAGCATATCATCAATTAGCTGCATCAGAGAAAGAATTAAGGAACCAATATGATGAAATACAAAATTATACGGACGAATTAGAAAATTTAAAGCAAAAATATGAACATCTTGCCTACAATGATCCTTTAACGAATTTACCTAATCGAAGAAGCTTTTTAGAAAGGTTTAGAAAAGTAACAATGAATCATGGGTCAGGAGCAGTTATGCTAATAGATTTAGATAATTTTAAGGAAATCAATGATACCTTAGGGCATACATATGGGGATAAGGTATTAAAAAAAGTGGCACAAGTCTTTAAGAATATGCAATGTGAAAAAATGTTTATCTCAAGATTTGGTGGAGATGAATTTTTTGTGATAATAGAAGACGAAGAAGATGTGGAAAAGATAGAAAGCTATGCAAGGGAAATCATCAATTTATTTAAAAAGAAGTGGATCATAGAAGAGGATGAAATCTATATAAGTGCAAGTATTGGAATTACTAGATATCCATTTGATAGCAATGAGATCAGTCAATTAATGATGAATGCAGATATGGCAATGTATCATGTGAAAAATAAAGGAAAGAATAATTATAGGTTTTTTCAGGAAGAAATGACACAAAATTTAAAGGAACAAGTTCATGTAGAAAAACTTTTAAGAGAGGCTATTAAAGAAGATGGGTTTAAGTTATTGTATCAACCTCAAATAGATATTTATACAGGTAAAATTAAAGGATTTGAAGCATTATTAAGATTCAAAAACTATTTTATCTCACCAGCTGTTTTTATAGAGATCGCAGAAGAAAACGGTATGATCATTCAAATAGGAAGGTGGGTCACAAGAGAAGCCATCCATCAAATTGTAAAATGGAAAGAAATGGGTTTTTTGATCAAACCTATTGCTATTAATTTTTCAGCAAAGCAATTAAATGACGTAGATTATGTATCCTTTTTAGAGAAGACCCTAAGGGAAAATAAAGTAGAAGCAAAATATATAGAAATAGAGGTTACGGAAAGTGTTTTCTTAGATAAAACAGAAGAGACGATTGTATTTTTAAATCAATTAAAGGACTTAGGAATAAAAATTGCTCTAGATGATTTTGGAACGGGGTATTCTTCCCTTAGTTATTTGACCTTTTTACCAGTAGATAAAATTAAACTAGATAAATCTTTATGTGATAAGTTTTTAGAAATAGAACATATTGCGGTGATGGATAATATTATCTCCCTTGCCCATAGCTTAAATTTACAAGTAGTAGCAGAAGGCGTAGAAGAGTTTGAGCAATATAAACGATTAAAGGTTGCACGGTGCAATTATATACAAGGGTATTTATTTAGTAAGCCACTAGAAAATATAGAGGTTGAGAAAATCTATGAAAATAATTTTTTAGAAAAGCTTAAACGATAAAAAGTGTAAGCAAGGTGGGACCGCCAGTAAATTCTCGTCCTTGAAGTTAGATCTTCGAGGGCGTTTTTTATGAATAATTTAGCCTATAAAATATCCATATTATAAGGAGATGTAAAGTTTATAATGATTGATAAAGGTGGATGATTATGGAAAAAGCAGGGATCGTTTTAATATTACAACTATTTTATGTAACTGTATTAACCTTAAGAACAACCTTTATGGTTAGAAATAAATGTAAAGTTTCTGCAATCTGTGGATTTATAGAGGCTGGAATCTATATTTCTGGATTAACACTTGTTTTAAAAGGAGAAAGAAATATTTATAGTATGATTGCTTATGCCGTAGGGTTTGGTTTAGGTATTTGTGTAGGTGGTTTTGTAGAACAAAAAATAGGAATTGGAAATATTGCTATTACTGTAAATATGAAAAATAAAAATGAAAAGCTGATTCATCAGTTAAGAGAGATGGATTATCATGTAACGATCTTTGAAGGAATTGGTGTAGATGGAAAACGTTATAAGTTTGATATTTTAACGACTAGACATAAAGAAGAAGAATTGATAGAACTGATCAAGTTCTATGAACCAGATGTCTTTGTTATTTCTTTTGAGCCTAGAAAGTATAAAGCTAGGACGAGTGTAAGGCTAAAATAGGAATATAGTTATAGAATACTAAAAAATATATCCCCCACAGGAAAGGAAAAATTACAAATTGATAAAAAATATGTTAAAATAAATAATAAAATGTTGAAAATTTAATATATTATGCGGGAGGATATGTAAAAAATGAAGCAAGATAAAAAAATGCAGAAAATTTCAAATAATAAGGTAAGGAATTGGCTAATGGTAGTGTTGATCATGGTTATTGTTATACCTATTATCGTTTTAGGATTTCTATCATACTATGAAGCCTATAATGTTTTAGCAAAAAAATTAGAAACCACGGCAGCGGAATCTGCAATTGAAATTAAGCAACTAATAGGAATGAATTTAAAGACTACAGAAAATCAAGTAAAAGCTTTAAGTGAAAGTGACTACTTAAAAAAATTAGAGAATGTAGAGACTCTTAAGGATCTTTTAGAAAATGCTAAAAAGAGTAATCCAAATGCAAGTGAAGCTTACTATGGATTAGAAAACGGAGAGCAGTATATGTATCCAGAAGCTAAGCTTCCAGAAAACTATGACCCAAGAAAAAGACCTTGGTATGAGGGGGCTATGAAAAATCCTAATGAGGTTTATTGGACAGAGCCTTTCAGATCTGCAAGCACTGGGAAAATGATTATTACTGTAGCAAAGGCAACGATGGCAAATGGAAAGGCTACAGGGGTAGTAGGTGCAGATATAAATCTTGAATATTTACAGGAATATATTCTAAAGAAGAAGTTTGGAGAGACAGGATATATTTATGTAACGAATCTTGAGGGACGGATGATTGCTCATCCAGATCAAAAGCTTATTGATAAGGATGATGCTACTAAATTAGCGACTTGGAAACAAATAAAAAGCAATAAAGATGGCTTTGCAACCTATGAATTTCAAGGAAAAGATAAGTTTTGTGCATTTAGTACAGATGAACAAAGGGGTTGGAAAATCATAGGGGTAATGGATGAGGAAGAGCTTTCAGCAGACACGAATATTATTAGAAATTTTACTTTATATGCTATATTGTTTGGATTGATTTTGGCAATCGTTATAGCGTTTTTGATTTCTAGAAAGATTTCTAAACCATTAGAGATATTGAAAGAAGCATTTTATAAGGCTGCTAATGGAGATTTAACTGTGAAAGCGCAAATTGGTAGTAAAGATGAATTTGGAGAAATTGGAGATCGTTTTAATGAAATGATGAAAAATATCCATGAATTAAGTTGTGGAGTAAAAACTTCAGCAAAAACGGTTCTTGAAGCTTCAGATTCTTTAGGACAAATCATTACTCAAACTGTTACAGCAGCAGATGAAGTAGCAAAAACAATAGAGGGAATTGCATCTAGTTCCAATGAGCAGGCGAAGGATACAGAAAATGGATTTATCAAGGTAAATGATCTTGCTGAAAAGATTGAAATGCTTTCAAATACAACAAATCATATGAATGACTTATCAAAAGGAACAGATGAATTAAGTAATAAAGGGTTAAATATAGTAAGAGGATTAATAGAAAAATCAGGTATAAGTAAAAAATCAGCAACACAAGTGAATGATATGATCATTAAAGTAGATGAAAGGGCAAAGGAAATAGGTGGAATTATTGATACCATTTCACAAATTGCAGAGCAAACCAATCTATTAGCACTCAATGCGGCTATAGAATCAGCAAGGGCAGGAGAACATGGAAAAGGCTTTTCAGTAGTAGCAGAAGAAGTAAGAAAATTAGCAGAAGAGTCTTCAAAGGCAGCAGAGGAAATAAAACAATTGATTGCTGGTGTACAAAATCAATCTAGTGAGGCTGTAGATGCTATGAATAAAGTAGCTACTATTATAAGAAATCAAGAAGGATGTGTTGATGAAACGAGCCAAATATTCAATGAAATATCAGGCAGTATCAAAGTATTAATAGGAAAGGTATCAGATATTAAAGGATATGGAGATGAAATGATAGATAAAAAGGATGAAATCGTTGCTATGATAGGAAATATATCTGCTGCTTCTGAGGAAACATCAGCAGCAACCCAGCAGGTTTCCGCATCTACTGAGGAGCAATTAGCATCTATGGAAGAGGTATCAGCTCATGCACAAGATTTAAAAAATATTGCAAACAGGTTAGAAGAGGGGATTGATCAATTTAAGCTAGAAGATGGAAATATATAGGTATATTGGTTTACATATTGAAGGGATCACCTTATTCTCTTATTTTCACATTAAAGGATAGGTGTAGATATCTATAGAGTAAAGGGCTATGGAATGAGATTTCATAGCCCTTTAAAATTTTTATAAAAATTTATTGACATATATTTTGAATTGTGGTATATTATTTTTCGTCCCTTGTGATAAGGAATGGATCACTAGGAAAAATTTCTAGTTGACGAAAGCTGAGAAACATGGTAAACTATTTCTTGTCGTCGCTGAAAAGATATTTTAGAAAGTTCTTGACAGTGGAAAGGGAAAGTGTTAAGATGTTCCCTGTTGCTTCTAAAAACAACTTCTAAAGATTCACAAAAAAGTTGTTGACGGATTCGACGAAAGATGATAAGATAATCAAGTCGCTAAATGGCGGTTGATTTAAAAAGAGATTTGATCTTTGAAAACTATACAGTGTAAGAAATTAAGCCAGAATAAGGACATAAAAGTCCAAACGTTCAATTCAAAAACTTTTTTATGAGAGTTTGATCCTGGCTCAGGATGAACGCTGGCGGCGTGCCTAACACATGCAAGTCGAGCGTGAAGCTCTTTATTGATCCTTCGGGTGATTTAAAGAGTGGAAAGCGGCGGAC
>JAOARV010000056.1 GCA_025210395.1 Marinisporobacter sp. | reverse complement strand
GCAACATTCTTTTTATCAATCTCTGTTTTTCTTCTATTGAATATCTTTTATTGTTTTTTGCCATAGGTTTAATCTCCTTCTTTATTTTTATTCGAGAATATCATTAATTTTCTCCTACGACAACTATCTTACCACAGGGGGCTTTACAAAAAGCTAATAAATATATACTTAATTTAATAAATGTTCCTAACATGAAAACAATACCTGTTATCACTTCTATTCTTTGTAATATATCCCCTATGTTTATTTTCGAGGCAACCTCATAAGTGGGAAAATACATGTTCATACACGTATTTATTCCTAAAACCAAGACATCGTTTAAGGAATTGATCAATAGCATTATTCCACCTATAAATAAACCTATCAAATAAATTTTATATGATGATTTCTTATTTTTAAAATTTGAAAAAACCATGGTAAATGCTACTGTCTGAGAAAATGGAAATGCAAACGCAGAAGCCCCCCCTTTCATAACTGGTTTTATCCCTTCCGCTAGAATAGGCCTAATATTATTTATATTCATATTAGGAATCATTAATAAGACTGTACTTAAGATAAATGTAATAAGTATAATTACAAAAAACTCTGCCCACCTACCCATCACTTCGATTCCTTCCTTTATGATCCAGATGGCATTAATTGTAATAATTATAGAAACAATAATTCTAGGAGTTTTTGTGAAAGAAACCATCATAGCAAATTCTGATTGAACCCATAAAATTGATGTTGCCACATAGAAGTGATAAAAAACATATAATATACCAATTAATTTTCCAATCACTCTGCCAAAACAAATTTCGAGAATATCGAACAAATCATTATCTGGGAACATATAATGGAGTCGCGCATAGATAAGTATTACTGGTAATGCCATGAATACAGATAAAATAATTGCCATGGCTAAATCTTTTTTAGCCTCTAGTCCTTGAACCACTATTGAAGATGTTCCTATTATAAACATAACCATAAGAGCTATCCCTTGTTTATCTGAAATAATTTCTTTATTCACTAATCATTCCTCCGAATTATATATAATTACTGAACTCTTTACTTTGATCTTTGAATTAAATTAATCATTATGTAGTTTTTCCATATTCATTAACTATATTCTTATCTCTTTCATATAACCTGAGTTTGACACTTTTTAAAAAGTAAAACCGTCTAAATAGTTGAAATAACTAAAATAGACGGTTTTTATTGCTATTTTTTGTTGTTGTATATTAAAACTTTAGGATTATTTAGTAAGGCTCTTACAAAATTGAGTCTCACCTTCATGCCTTTTGAATATTTATTGATCTTTTTATTTTTATCTTCATAAAGCCCTACTTGCTTTAGTAAATGATCTGTATCCCCATTAACCTTATATAGCTTTTTGAAAAAGCTTAGATTCTCCTCAGCTGTAAGCTTTGAAAAATGAACAGGCATTTCAAACCCTACACCACTAGGTCCTAAAAGACCCCATATTTCTCCATCTTTCATATGAAAAGTAATTCCTTACAAGTTATACCCTTCCATAAACCCAGTTTGAATAGCTCCTCCTATTCTTCCAGTCTCATTAGCATCTCCTATGACCTTTACAATATCAAAATTTCTCTTTATCTCTTCTACTATTTTATTTTCTGGTACTACTCCTAACGAAAGAACTACATGATCTACTTCTCTTTCAACCCATTCATCCTTCATTAACTCTTTAAGAATAATTCTTTTATCCCTGATTTTTTCTAGTTGATGACTCGCTAGCATTTGTACATGATATTTATTTAAATTTCTTAAAATGTCCACCCTATTTGGCGTATATATTCCTTTTCCAATCTTATTTAGCATCTCAATAATCATTACCTGATTCCCTTGTTCTGCTAAAAACTCCCCTGTCTCAAGTCCAGTCATTCCTGATCCTATTATAGCAACTTTTTTTCCTTCTAATTTTACTTGTGCCTTTAATACTTCTATTGCAGTATGAACATTTTCTCCTTCTACCCCTTCAATATTAGGAATAAGTGGCTTTGATCCTATGGCTACAAATACTGCATATGGATTTAATCCCTTTATTTTTTCTATTGTGGCTTCAGCATTGAGTCTTACTATTACACCTAATCTATTCAGTTCCCCTGTCATATAGTTAATCAACCATGTAATTTTTTCTTTTTTAGGAGGTTTGTTCGCTAATTGTAGCTGCCCACCTAACCTATTTTCTTTTTCAAAAATAACTGGTTTAAATCCTCGCATAGCAAGTACCCTAGCAGCTTCCATCCCCGCAGGTCCCCCTCCAATAATTACTACAGTCCTTCCTTTCCCATCTTTTTCTACCTCTTTAAACAGCAGCTCTTTTCCTACAACTGGATTTACTGCACATTTCATAGCTCTTCCTTTAAGAACAGATTCAATACAATTCAAACACGAAATACATGGGTGAATCTCTTTTTCTCTATGATCTTTCACTTTATTTACCCATTTAGGTTCTGCAATGAGTCCTCTTCCTAAAGCTACAAAGTCAACAACACCCTCTTCTAATAAACTTTCTGCAAAGGATGCTTTTCTAATAACATTTGCTCCTATAACAGGAATATTCACAGCTTCTTTTACTGCCTTAGATAAATGTTTTCTCCATCCTTGCTCATAAGAAATTGGCTCAATAATGGTATTGGTAGTTGTATAAACACCCGAAGATACATTGATTGCATCTACGCCTAAATTTTCTAGATATTTTGATATTTTTACCCCTTCTTCTAAAATAATCCCCTCTTCTTTTATTCCAAAGTCTTTTAAAAATTCATCAACAGATAATCTTACACTGATAGGATAATTTTTTCCACATTTTTCTCTTATTCCTTGAATGATTTCAGTAATGAATGTCATTCTATTTTCAAAGCATCCACCATATTCATCTGTCCGTTTATTTGTATAAGGACTTAAAAATTGATTGATTAAATAGCCATGAGCAGCATGTAGTTCTACTCCATCTATACCAGAATCCTTTAGCCGAGCTGCTCCCCTAACAAAATCTTGAATAATTTCTTTGATCTCCTTTACCGTTAATGCTCTTGTTTCTTGTCTACAAACTACACAGGGAATTGGGCTTGGAGCAACAAGACTTCTTCCTTCATTTAATATAGAGAAGGTTTGTCTTCCTGGATGAGCTAATTGAGCAAAAACTTTTGTATCATATTGATGAATGGTATCTACCAATTTTTTTAATAGGTTTGTATTTTCATCATGAGCTATAGATAACTGATGTGCTTCAATAGTTCCATGCTCATCATTTACTTTTAATGCTCCTAAGATAATTAGTCCTACTCCACCCCTTGCTCTTTCTTCATAATAGGAAATTGTTTCATCTGTTGGATTTCCATCTTTATCTGCCATCCCCACGCTCATAGGAGACATGACTACTCTATTTTTTAGTATTAGATTACTTATTCTACCTTGTGAAAATAAATTTTTATATTTCAATTATAATTTTCCTCCTCTTATAGTAACAAAATTTATCTTACAGAAGGAGTGCCTAATAATGATATACACACAATATATAGCACTAATTTTGTTGATTATATTAATTACGTAAAATTTGTACAAAAATTCGCAATGAAATTGGAAATATAATTAAAGCATAGGTCTAATCTCCTTTTTATCTTTATTCGAGAATATCATTAATTTTCTCCTACGACAACTATCTTGCCTCAGAAATTCCCCAATAATTTACATATATTTAGTTTTAATACTTTTTCAGCAGTCTGAGGTATAAAATACCTCTTTTGCATTAAGTAGTATTATGATTTTCGGACAACTGTAATGTTGAGAATTTGTTGAGTGACATGTGATAAACTTAAGAAATGACAAGAGCTTATATGTCTATTAATGGTAGTTTTGTGCTAAAAAGATATGTGAAAATAATTAAAAATTATTACTAAATTCCAACTACTAATCTATAAAATTTTAATAGCTAGAAATACAAAGAAATTAGCTCATAAAATACATTCGTATTTTGGAATTTATACATAATGTTAAGAAATTCACAAAGTATATGATGATGCACGAATTTACCACATATAAATAAAAAACAAAAGGAGAAGATGCTATGATTAAAAAGAACTTATCATTATTTCTAGTATTTGCAATATTGTTTTCTTTATTAGGTTTTTCAAAGAAAACTACATATGCATCAGGAGCGCATGTAGTTACCGTTGGAGATGTTAGACTTGGAGACGTAGCTGGTGGGGTAGAAATTGAAAACTATGACGGGCCTGCTGGAGATATTATTATTCCAAGTACATTAGATGGGAAATCCGTTGTAAGTATAGGATATTATTCATTTTATCAGGATAGAATCACAAGTGTAACAATACCAGATACTGTCACTTATATAGGGGAATGTGCATTTGCTGTGACAGACCTAACAAGTGTGACAATACCAGATAGTGTTACTTCTATAGATAAGAGTGCATTTACTTATAATGATTCTCTAACAAGTGTGACAATAGGAGATAGTGTTACTTCTACAGGAGAAGGAGCATTTAGCGATTGTGAAAAACTAAAAAGTGTAACCTTTAAAGGAATGACAGCTCCAAACTTTTTCCAGCCATTTGAGTGGCAGAAGGGGTGTTTTGATGGAATAGGTGAAGGTGCAATAGCCTATATACCAGATAAAAGTACAGGATATGATAATACTATATATCCATTCATTAATGGAAGTCCTTTAAAGCTACTATCAAAAGAATGTGATATAACAGAATGGAAAACACCTACGAACCTAACAGTCAGTGAATTAATAGCTACAAAAAAAGTTGATTATCCAACTAAAAGCATAACAGTAGATGTAGGGGTAAGTGATCAAGCAGAGTGGAAACTGTACAGCGATAAATCATGTACTCAGGAAATGAATAAAACAATAAATTTAGAGGTAGGAAATAATACTTCCTACATAAAGGTAACAGCAGAGGATGGGGCAACAACCAAAGTATATACCCTCACAGTGGTAAGATTGCCTAAAGATTCTTTAGCACCCTATATAACAGAAACAACTCCTGCAAATAATGAACTGAATACAGCTCTATCCAAAACAATAGAAATAACTTTTAGCGAAAATATATTCGCAGGTTCAAAAATAGAAATGATGACTTTAAAAAATGAAAATAGCGTAGTTGAATATGTGTATGGTATTGATACTAATAAACTTACAATAAATCCTAAATCGGATTTAAAGTATGGAACTGTATACACCTTAACTATACCAGAACACTCAGTAACAGATGCTGTATATAACCAATTAGCAGATGACTATATACTAAACTTTACAACAGAAAAAAAACCAACTGAAGGATCATCTTCTTCTGGAGGAGGATCATCTCCAAAAACATCAGAGTCAGAAAAACAAACAGCAAAAACAGAAACAATAAAAGAAGAAAATGGACGCAAGAAGGTAGAGCTTGTTGTAGATTCGGAAATAATCAATAAAAAGATAGAAGAAGCAACTACTGTAGTAGAAATTCCTGTAGCAGCTAAGGATGTAGATTCAGTTATAACAATTCTTACAGGCGATATAGTCAAAAGAATGGAAAAAGATGAATTCAAATTATCAATTAAAATAGATGATATCAACTACATTATTCCAGCCAAAGAAGTAAGAATAGATCAGGTATCAAAAATACTAGATGTAGAAGAAAACTTACTGAAAAATGTAAAAATAAAAGTACAAATAGAAAAACTAGACACTAAATCAATACAAAAAATAATAGAAAAAGCAAAAGCACAAAACTATGAAATAGTATTCCGACCCGTTGAATTTAAAGTTTTAGCAACAACGACTAGCACAACAGGAAAAGTAAAATCCACAGAAATATCAAAGTTCAAAAATTATGTAGAAAGGATCATGGAAATACCAGAAGGCGTTGATCCAAGGAAAATTACCACGGGAATAGTATACAATGTGGACGGAACATTTTCACATATTCCAACAGAGGTGTTTAAAAAAGATGGTAAATATTTTGCAAAATTAAATTCACTAACCAATTCAAGCTATTCAATTATTTGGAATCCAATTACAGTTTCATCAGTAGAAAACCACTGGTCAAAAACAGCAGTAAATGATATGGCATCAAGACTTGTAATTAAAAATCCAGAAACCTTTAAACCTGATACAGCGATTACAAGAGGAGAATTTGCAGAATATATTACAAAAGCATTAGGACTCTATAGAACACATGTGGCAAAGGCTAGTCAATTTACAGACGTAGAAATAAGAAATGAGCTTGCAGATGCAATCACTATAGCAGTAGACTATGGTATTATAAGCGGATACCCTGATGGAACATTTAAACCTGAAGCAAAAATCAGCAGAGAAGAAGCCATGACCATGTATGCCAAGGCAATGGATATTGTTAAGCTAAGTGAAGTAGATAACAATAAGATAAAAAGTTATAAAGACAAGGAAAAAGTATCTCCATGGGCATATAAATATGTAAAAAAAACAGTAAGTGCCAATGTATTTAATGGAAGAACAAAAGAAACTATAGTGCCTCAAGGAACATTTACTTATGCCGAAGCAGTAACAGCTATTCGCAATTTGTTAATTGAGTCAAAATTAATTAATAAATTTTAGTATAGATCTATACTTCAAATAAGTAAAGAGCGACTAAAACGAGCATCTATAGATGATAAGAAAAATCATTTAAAAGATCAAAAAAATAATCCTTCCCCTATGTGGTGCTGGTTTAAAATCTGATAAATAAAGCATAAGCACTATGAAAAATCCTCACCTATTCATAGTGCTTTTTAACATTCAATAAAAATATCAGCTATATGCTAAAAAAATATTTTATTATTTTAATACGCCTCTGTTTATATCTTCATAGGAGCTATATGCCAAATTTCCTTTGCATATTCTTCTATCGTTCGGTCACTACTAAACTTCCCACTATTCGCTATATTCATTAAAGCTTTTTTTGCCCATCCTAAGGAATCTCTATAGGCTTCATCCACCTTTTTGTGGGCTTCTCTATAATCATTAAAATCTCTGAATAGGAAATAGTTATCTGGTTTATGCCAGCTTGCTCCCTTAAGGAGTGAATTGTAAATTTCCTCAAACATGCCTGTTCCACCATCATCAAAAGTTCCATCGATCAATGTATCTACAACTCTTTTTAACCCCGGGACTGTTTCATAATATTCTCTTGGATCATAAGTTTCTTTGATCTTTTCTATTTCTTCTACCCTTGCCCCAAATATGAAGTTATTTTCTTCTCCTGCTTCAGCAACGATTTCTACATTTGCCCCATCAAAGGTTCCTAAGGTAGGTGTTCCATTGAGCATAAATTTCATATTTCCCGTTCCCGATGCTTCCTTTCCTGCTGTAGATATTTGCTCTGATACATCAGCTGCTGGGAATAATTTTTCTCCATAGGAAACATTATAATTTTGCACAAATACAACTTTGATTTTATTATTGATTTTAGGATCATTATTCACAAGCTTGGTGATTTCATTGATATATTTTATAATTCCCTTTGCTCTAAAATATCCTGGTGCTGCCTTGGCTCCAAAAATAAAAGTTCTAGGAACTATATTTATTTTAGGATTTTCTTTTAATCTATAATACAAATCTAAAATATGAAAAGCATTTAATAATTGTCTTTTATATTCATGAAGTCTTTTTATTTGAATATCAAATATAGAATCTGGATCAATGTGAATTCTTTCATGGATACCAATATATTCTGCCAATTCTTCTTTCTTTTTCTTTTTCATCCCTAACAATCTTTTTAAAACAACTTTATTCTCTGCATACTTTTCTAATTCTTTTAGCAGCGTTAAGTCCTTTACCCAATCCTCTGTATCAAGAAGTTCTGTAAACATTTGTGATAATTCTTTATTACATAGCTTTACCCATCTTCTTGGTGTAATCCCATTTGTTTTATTTTGAAATCTATTTGGATAAAGTTCATACCAATCCTTCAATTCCTGATGCATTAATAGCTCTGTATGAAGCTTTGCAACGCCATTGATCGTATGGGTTCCATGAATGGCTAAATGAGCCATTTTTATCCTTCTATCAGCAATCATCCTCATTTCTTTTATTTTATCTTTTTTATATCCCTTTTTCTTCAGTTCTGTGACAAACTTTTTATCCATATCTTTTATAATTTCATAAATTCTTGGTAATATTCTTTTATAAAACGTATATCCCCATTGCTCTAAAGCTTCTGCTAATATAGTGTGATTCGTATATGAAAAAGTTTTTACTGTAATATCAAAGGCTTCGTCCCATTTTAATCCTTCTTCATCTATGAATATTCTCATCAGCTCAGGGATTGCCACAACAGGATGCGTATCATTTAATTGTACCGCATGATAATGGGGAAATTTTTCAAAATCCTGTCCAAATCTTTTTTTAAATTTTCTCACCAGATCTTTTAAGGATGCACAAACAAAGAAATATTGTTGCTTCAATCTTAATATTTTTCCTTCTCTTTTAGAATCATTAGGATAAAGCACCCTTGATAGATCCCCTGCTCTATTTTTCTCCTTTACGGCTTCATCATATTTTTGCTCATTAAACAAATGAAAGTCAAAATCTTTTATCGGTTCAGCCTTCCACAATCTAAGCTTATTAATATTTTTTGTACCATAGCCTATAATAGGTGTATCATAAGGGACTGCCTTCACAGCTCCATCAGCAAATTCAATGACTACTGTATCCTCATCTCGTCTCAAAGACCAAGGGTCTTTATATTTTAACCAAGGATCTCCTTCTTCTACTTGAAATCCATCTACAAACTTTTGCTTGAATATGCCATGACTATATCTTATGCCATAACCCGTTACAGGTAAATTCATGGTAGCACAAGAGTCCATAAAGCATGCAGCAAGTCTTCCAAGTCCTCCATTTCCTAATCCTGCATCTTCTTCTATTTCTTCAATCACATTCATATCTATATTCATTTCATTTAAAGTTTTTTTCACTTCTTCATAAGCATTTAAATTAATTAAATTATTCCCCAATGCCCTTCCCATTAAAAATTCTGCGGATAAATAATAAGCTTGTTTTCCATTAGCATATGCTTTTTCTGTCATACTCCAATCATCAATAATCTCTTCCATAATCCCTTTTGAAACTGCATAATATTTTTCATGATCTTTAGCTTCATCTAATGTTTTACCAAAATCTATTTTTAAAGTTCTCTCTATACTTTCTTTAAGCGTTTTTCCATCAAACATTGATTTCACTACCTTCCATATAGCTTTGTGATTGTATCAATCTTTTTAGCTAATTCATCTGTTAAATCTTCTTTTTTCACTCGCCACTGCCAGTTGCCACCTATTGTTGATGGAATATTCATTCTCGCTTCAGTTCCTAATCCTAGAAAATCCTGCATTTGTGCTACAACTAGATTTCCTATAGAACTCCACGCCCCCCTTATAAAACCCCAATGATACCCTTCTTCTTCATTTAAATTTAGATATTTTATTGCAAAATCCACATCACTTTTTTTCGTATTTTCAAACCAACCACAAGCTGTATCATTATCATGGGTTCCCGTGTAGACAATACAATTTTCATCATAATTATGTGGCAAATAATCACTTTCTTCTCTCGTATCAAATGCAAATTGTAAAACCTTCATGCCAGGATAGCCTGTTTCTTCTCTAAAATTGATGACTTCTTGGGTTAAATACCCTAAATCTTCAGCAATCACATCAATCTCTCCTAATGATTTTTTAATAGCATGAAAAAGCTTGCTTCCTGGTCCTTTTACCCATTCCCCATTTACTGCTGTTTCCTCTCCATAAGAAACCTGCCAAAAGGATTCAAATCCTCTGAAATGATCTATTCTTAAAACATCATAGAGTTTATAGCTTCCTTTAATCCTTTGAATCCACCACCCATAGCCTGTTTTCTCTAGGTCATCCCATCTGTATATAGGATTTCCCCATAATTGCCCTGTTTCAGAAAAAGCATCTGGTGGACATCCTGCAACCTTAATAGGTTTCTTTTCTTCATCTAATAAGAATATTTCACTATTTGCCCATGTATCTGCACTATCTTCTGCTACATAAATAGGAATATCCCCAATAATTCTTATACCCTTTTCATTAGCATATTGTTTTAAATTGCCCCACTGTTTAAAGAATAAAAGCTGTAAAAACACCCAATAATTGATTTCTTCTTTTAAGATTTCTTTATAATGCTTTACTACTTCTTCTTTTCTTAGCTTAATATCTTCATCCCACTCCTGCCATGGCTTTAACTGAAACTCATTTTTTACAGCCATATATAAAGCATAGTCCTCTACCCAATCATTATTTTCCTTTTGAAAGCTTTTAAGCTCTTCTTCATATTTTTCTTTCCCATTTTCAAAGGCTTTTCTTAAAACAATCCTTTTATTTTTAAAAATTTTTTCATAATCTACCTTTTCCCTGTCTTTCCCAAAATCTAAATGGATATAATCCTCTTTTTCAAGAAGTCCATCCTTTTCTAGCCATTCAAAATCTATAAAATATGGATTTCCTGCAAAAGCCGAAAAAGATTGATAGGGAGAATCTCCATATCCCGTAGCGCCTAAAGGTAATAACTGCCAATATTTTTGTCCAGCCTTTACTAAAAAATCTACAAATTCATAGGCTTCTTTCCCAAATGTTCCAATCCCATAGGAACTAGGTAAAGATGTAATATGCATCAATATACCGCTGCTTCTTGTAATCATATTCACTCTCCTCGTCTGCTATATTTAGTCATATTATTTCAATATATAGATTTCTCAACTAAAAGATTCATTTATGATGCATTCTTCAGATCAATCGTCTTCTTAGTAACATTTCCATTAATATCTATTATTTCAAAATGGATTTTTTCAACCTGCTTATTGTCCCTTGGATCAACCTTTATATCATATTCTTCATTCGTCTTTTCAATTTCAATAATTATTTCACTATATTTCCCTTTTTTATAGTCATAGCTTTTTCCATCATCATCATAATAGCTATATTTTGCCTTTTCTGTAACAAAGGCAATTACATACAATTCTCGATTATCCATATTTTCTACATTATTAGCACTTTCTCCTAAAACTAGCATCTTATTTTTTCTAATAAATATGGGTGTTTCCTTAAGGTCAACCTCTAAATATAGATGTCCTTTTTTTAGTACCTGATAGCTTCTATTACGATAATCCTCAACCTTCCATAAAAGCATATCCTCTGGAAGATAAATACTTCGCCCCTTTGCATTTTCTTCATAAACTGGTGTAACCATTAAGGAATCCCCCACTAAAAGTTGATTTTCTACTCTCTTTGACATTTCATCCTCATATTCAAAGGCTAAAGGTGCAAAATATACATCTTTATTGATAATCGCCTTCATATATTCAGAATAAATATAAGGAATGAGTGCATATCTTAACTTGATTGTATTTTTGATCCTATTTTTACTCTCTTCATCAAAGGAAAATGGTTCTTGAAATCTTGTCCCCAGGGCTGAATGATTTCTAAAAAGAGGGGTAAATAAACTGAATTGACTCCATCTGATGAGTAGCTCAGCATTTGCATCTCCATTAAAGCCCCCTGTGTCTGCACCACTATATAAAAATCCGCACATATTTAAAGAAGGCATCATCTTAATATTTAAGAGGATATGCTCCCACCACGAATGATTATCTCCAGTCCATATGCCACTATAGCGATGCATGCCTATATAGGATGCTCTTGAAAATAATAAAAATCTTTTATTTGACTCAATCTCTCTAAAGCCTTCTGCTGCTGCTCTTGTCATATTATAGCCATATAAATTGTGCACCTGATCGTGACGGATAAGTTCTCCATCTATCCGATGATAAAAGCTCTTATAATCCTCCATGTTATTGGATAGGTTCATAAACGAATCCTTAAGTCCAAAGAATGTATAGATATCTAGATTCTCATTTTCTGATGTTTTTGCATGCTCTATTGCTTCCTTGAGTCCTCGATCCGTATAAAAAATTGCTGGTTCATTCATATCATTCCAAAAGCCTTCAATGCCACAATCCATTAATTTTTTATACTTTAAACCAAACCAACGTCTTACATCAGGATTTAAAAAATCAGGAAAATGTACTCTTCCTGGCCAAACAGCAGCCACGAAAGGCTTTTCATTTTCATCTACACAGAAGTAATTATTCTTTATCCCCTCTTCATAGACAGGATAATCTTTTTCAATCTTTACTCCAGCATCAATAATAGGAATTAATCGAAAACCTTTTTCCTTTATATTTGCCACAAAGCCTTTAAAGTTTGGAAAACGCTCTTCACTAATAGTAAAATCTTTAAAGTCTTCCATATAATCAATATCTAAATAAATAGCATCACATGGAATATCATGTTTCAAAAAGCCATCTGCTATTTTTTCTATCTCTCTAGCATCTTTATAGCTCCATCGACACTGCTGATAGCCAAAAGCCCATTTAGGTGGTACATACCCATCCCCAGTAAGCTTTAAGAAATTTTTTACAATTTCTCTAAGATGATCCCCCTTGATCATATAGACATCTACCTGATCATCATCAATAGCAATTTCTAAATAATCCTTATGAGTAAATCCTACATCAAAGGTTACCTTTCCTGGATAATCAATGAAAACTCCAAATTGCTCTACTCCATCCATGATTAAAAAATTATGTGCTCCATATAAGGATTTTTTATCTGAAGTATGAAGGGGATCATCTGAACAGAATGATTCATAGATGCCACCTCTTTTGTTCATTCCTCTTTGGTTTTCTCCAAGCCCTAATACTAGATCATCTGGGTGCATCTTATAGCTAAGCTTTATGGATTCTTCTTTCTCTAATTGAAAAAAATCTATTTTTTCCTTCTTTATTTCTATCCCCTTTTCTATAACTGTATCTGTAGGAATAGGATTTCCAAATCTATATTTTATTACCTCTTTATTGATTTCATATGTCTTCACGTGATCTCCCCCTCATCCTATTTTATGGAACCTTGTGTAACCCCTTTGATAATATGTTTTTGCAATATAAAGTAGAATATAATAATAGGAATCATTGCTATTACAAGACCTGCTAAAGCTAAATGCCATTGTTTTGAATGTTGTCCGAAAAAGTAAAACATTTTTAATGGAATCGTATGCCACTCAGGCTTATTGATTACTAATTGAGGTAGTAAAAAATCATTCCATATCCACATAGTATTTAATATACTTACTGTTACAGTAATGGGTTTTAATAATGGAAATATGATATACCAAAATACTTGAAATTTATTACACCCATCAATAATCGCAGCCTCTTCTAATTCCTTTGGTATATTTTTAATAAATCCGTGGTACAGTATAATAGACAGACTAGATCCAAATCCAAGATACATAAACACAATCCCAACAGGATTTAATAGCCCTAATTTCCCCATAATATTTATAAGTGGAAGCATAACCGATTGAAAAGGAATCAACATGGCCGCTGCAAATAAGAAGAATAAAAAGGAACTCAATCTTGTTTTTGTTCGAACGAGCATCCAAGCTGCCATTGAAGCAAATATAATAATGATTATTGTGCTAGATACAGTAATCAAAAGGGAATTCAAAAATGAATGGATAAAATCCAATTCCTTAAAAGCTTCTATATAATTATTTGAAGTAAAAAAATCCCCAAAGGGAAGGCTCATTACATTTAAGAAAATCCCCTTTTGCGTCTTAAATGAATTACTCAATATAATATAAAAGGGTGATAAAAACAAAATTCCCAGTAAGATGCTAAGAATCAGCACTACTGTTTGATTTCTTTCTTTACTTTTCATTACATTTCTACCTCCCTTTTCTTACTATAATAAATTTGTGTAAGTGAAATTGCTGCTACAGTAATTAAGAAGATCACTGCTTTTCCTTGTGCTAAACCAAATTGATCAAATTTAAATGCTGTATTGTAAATATTCATAGCAAGCATTTGAGTAGAATTATAAGGTCCTCCTGCTGTTAAGGATAAGTTTTGATCGTATAGCTTAAAGGAATTAGATAAAGTCAAAAACAATCCAACAGTAAAGGCTGGCGCTACCAAAGGAATAGTAATATGAATCAGTCTTTCAAAGGCATTGGCTCCATCTATTTCAGCAGCTTCTATTAAAGACTTTGGAATACTTTCTAAGGATGCAATATAAATGACCATCATATATCCTGCCATTTGCCAAGACATTAAGATAACAAGCCCACAAAAGCCTGTAGTTGGATCTGCTAACCAGCCCTCTAAAAACCCTAATCCATATAACCTTCCTATGGAATCAAAGGCTTTCGTAAAAATAAATTGCCATACAAAACCTAATATTAGTCCCCCGATTAAATTAGGCATAAAAAATGCACTTCTTAAAAAATTGCTTATTTTTAGTCCCCTCGTTACAAGTAACGCTAATCCAAAGCCCATTAAATTGATAGTAATAACTGATACAATAGCAAATTTAGCAGTAAATATAAAAGATTTTAGAAAGTCCTCATCTTTAAATACATCTATATAATTCTTCATTCCAACCCAATTTGCCGTATTTCCTATGCCATTCCAATCTGTAAAAGAGTAGTAAATCCCCATAAACATAGGAAGCATGACAACTACAATGAATACACATAAAATGGGACCTACAAAAAAACTGAACCAAAATTTCGAATTTTTCATATAATCCTCCTTTATAGCTTTATGGGGGTATATACCCTTTGTATATATCCCCCATAAAACCCACATTATCTCATTTTTTCCCATTGAGCCTTTGCATTAGCAATTGCTTCTTCCCAAGTAATTTCTCCAGCTAAATATTTTTGCATATCATTTCCTAAAATCTCCATTCCCCAACCAGTTGGATATCCCATAAATACCCATGGCGTAGTCTTTCCAGCTTCTGCATATCTCTTTACAGCTTTTCCTAGTGGATCTTTAGGCTCAATATTCTCATATCCTTTTAGCGGTGGTATAAAATAGAATTTATTTACAATATAATCTTTTCCAGTATCAGATGTATATAGCCAGTTTAAGAAATCCTTAGCAGCAGCCTTTACTTCAGCCTTGCTATCTTTATTTACTCCCCAATGCATTGGTACCCCTACAGGAATACAATCTTCTTTTGCCCCTTCAATTGGCATTGGAAGAATATCTAGATTATTTGCAACCTTCTCATCTACTCCTTTAATCTTTCCATATACCCAGTTTCCTTGCTGAATCATTGCAACACGCTCTATTGCTAAACCTTCCTCAGCTTGTCTTGTATAATCTACAGCATTTAATTTTTGTTTTTCATCTCCATTAGACGAATAATTAGCTTGTAAATCAATGATTTTCTTTAATCCATCTCCATATTTAAAAGCAACCTTCTCTGCATTAAAGGCTTCAATAGAGCTATTGAATTCTTGACCTAATGCAGCATTTGAAGTATGAAGACCTGTTACCCAAGTTTCTTTAGCAGGATATTCAAATACCGCTTCTAAAAGAGGATATTTTTCCTTTAATTCACCACTCTTAATTTTTGCATCTAAAGCTTTTATCCCTTCTTCTAAAGTTTTATAATCTACGATTTTACAAACATCAATTCCTGCTGCTTCAAAAATAGCTTTATTATATACAAATCCATAGCCCTCAATATTAAAAGGCAAAGCAAATACTTTTTCATCCATAGTAGCTCCTGATAATATTCCAGGAAGAGCTAAATCTACCCATGGTTGATCAGATAAATCTTCTAGCTTTTTCGTCCAATCCTTTACATCTTGTGGACCACCTACATTAAAGATATCCGGTTCGCTTCCTGATTGGAATTTAGCTTTTAATGCTGCACCATAATCATCTCCACCACCAACTGTTTGAATATTGATATTTACATTTGGATGTTCTTTTTCATATGTAAATACAGCTTCTTCTAATTCTTTAGCAATTTCAACCTTGAATTGGAAAACGTTCACCTCTACCTTGTCACTGCTTTCACTTACAACCTTTTTCTCCTCTGATGCACATCCACCAAATAGCATCATACTCATAATAATCGTCATCATCAAAGCTATTACCTTTTTAGATTTGAACATAAGTGTCTCCCCCTAATATTAATTTTTACAAGCTTATGTTTTCTTCACTATCATAATCAAATATATGACAGCTTTCCATATTGATGAAAAAATCATGCTTTTTCCCCACCATTAAATCTTTGGAATCTAAAGAATTTATCCTAGCATTTATTTGTAAATCCTCAGCACTAAAGTAGATGAAGGTTTCATTTCCCATATGCTCTAGTACATCAATAGTCCCATTAACTGCTGCTTTCATATCATCCTTTTGAATCCCAATATATTCTGGTCGAATCCCAAGCCATATTTTTTTACCAACATGTTTTTTCACCTTTTCCCCTTTTTTGATTGGTAAATTTAATACCATCCCCCCTATTTTTACAGCTATATTCGCATTATTTTTAATCAATTCCCCTTCTATAAGATTCATAGCTGGAGAACCGATAAAACCTGCTACAAACTTATTGGCTGGATAGTGATACAAATTAAGTGGTGTATCTACCTGCATAATCCTTCCTAGATTCATTACACAAATCCTATCCCCCATGGTCATGGCTTCTACTTGATCATGCGTTACATAGATCATCGTTGTCTTTAATTTTTTATGAAGCTGTGATAATTGAACTCTCATATGTACCCTCAGCTTTGCATCTAAATTCGATAAGGGTTCATCAAACAAGAACACTTCTGGATCTCTTACGATGGCTCTTCCTACAGCAACCCTTTGCCTCTGTCCTCCTGATAATTGTTTAGGCTTTCTATCTAGTAAACTTTCTATATCTAAAATTTTTGCCGCTTCCCTTACCTTTTTTTCAATCTCTCTTTTAGGCTTTTTCTTCATTTTCAAGGAAAAAGCCATATTATCATAAACACTCATATGAGGATACAATGCGTAATTTTGAAAAACCATAGCAATTCCTCTATCCTTAGGTGGAATATTGTTTACAACCTTTTCCCCTATAGTAATCGTTCCTCCACTAATCTCTTCAAGACCTGCAACCATTCTCAATGTAGTTGATTTTGCACAGCCTGATGGTCCTACAAAAACCATAAATTCTCCATTTTTTATAGATAAGTCAATTCCATGAACAGCTTTAAATCCATTTGAATAAACCTTTTCTACTCCCTCCAATACTACTTTTGACATAACTCTCCCCCTACAATAATCTCTTACAAGATTCTCTTTTTATTAATTCTGTATCAAAAAACATATGGGTATGCTTTTTCTTTTTCTTAATCAAATCTAATAAAATTTCTATACTTTTTTCACCCATCTCTTTCACCGGTTGTTTAACCGTTGTAATGGATGGATGAAAATACTTTGAATATTCAATTCCATCAAATCCAATGATTGAAATATCTTCAGGAATTTTAAGCCCCCTGCTTAAAATAGCCTTTGCAGCACCAATAGCCATAATATCAGAAGTAACAAAGACTGCTGTTAAACCTAACTCCTTATCTAATAACTCATTCATTGCATCAAATGCAGATTCAAAAGTGTAATGTCCAAAAGCTAAAAATCTTTCGTCGTAGTCTATTTTGTTTTCAGTTAATGCTTTTTTATACCCTTCAAATCTTAACTTCCCAACATTTTTATCTCCTTTTCCAGTAGTGATAATCGTAATTTTTTTATGCCCTAGTCTACATAAATAATCTACTGCATCATATGCTGCCTTTTCATTTTCTATGCTAACACTAGAGAAAATATTGTTATTGATCTTCTCAGTAATATTAATAGATGTAAGAACAATAGGGATCTTTAGATTTGTCAATTGCTCCTCTTCTAAATTATCAAAATCACCTCCAAGACATATCAATCCTTTTAGCTTTTTCTCTTTTATAAGTTGAATAGCAGCATCCACATCATCTGTATTATCATCATTATAGTGAAGAATCATAGAATATCCTTCTTCATCTATATTCTCTTCAATGGATCGAATCATCATTGAAAAAAAAGGATTATAAATACCTTTTACTAAAACCCCTATATTTTTAGAGCTATTCCTTTTTAAGTTTCTTGCACTATTATTAGGAATATAATTAGTTTCTTCTATAATCTTTAATACTTTTTTTCTCGTTTCATCCTTAACATCTGGATGATTATTCAAAACACGAGATACAGTGCTTACACCTACTCCTGCAAATTTTGCTATATCCTTTATATTGAGATTTTTCATGACTTAACCTCTCTTTTCAAAACGTTTTCGGTAACGTTACTGGAAACGTTACCAATTTCGTTTTTATTATACCACATTTCTAAAAATTTTCAAACTCTTTTGTATAATGAATGTAATCATAGGAAAAAAGAAAGATTTTTACCATTATTTTACATAATTGTTCTTTTTTTCATAAAATTGCTATAATTCATAAGATTATTGCATTTTATTTCATACTATGCTATAATTTATGATAAATCGCAATAAAATATAGTCGCTTTATGGTTTATTTATGAAAATAATGAAAAGGGAAATAGGTGAAAATCCTATGCAGCCCCCGCTACTGTAAGATTGACGACATCACAATATGCCACTGTGTTTCACGGGAAGGGGTGATGAAGGATGATATCGAAGTCAGGATACCTGCCATATAAGCATTAAGTATATTCTTCGGTGGGAAGAATTGCAATGTAACTTTTTCGTATTGCAGCAGCTCCCTACTTGATGGCTGTTTTTTTATTGCGCAAAATTATAAAAGGAGATGTATTATGCAAAAAAAATTAATCGTACTCTTACTTGTTCTATGTCTTTGTATGATGTCTGGTTGTACAACACAAAAAGTAGAAAAAGCAACATCAGAGGCTAAAACGCCTTACACGTACACTGAAAATTTTGATAGTCAAGATCATGAGATGACTATTTCATCAACCCCAAACAAAGCTGTTTCTATGTCTCAATTTACAACTGAAATTCTATTGACTTTAGGATTAGAAGATCAAATGGCTGGTACAGCCTTTTTAGAAGAAGAAATTTATCCACCCCTTGCAGATGCTTATGCAAAAGTACCTGTTTTATCCGAAAAATGGCCAGCTTATGAAGTACTTATGGGAGTAGAACCTGATTTTGTTACTGGTTGGGCAGTGGCATTTTCTAAGCGTGGAGTAGAATCTTCTACTATTCTACAAAATCATATTCCAATTTATGTACCCAATTCAACAAAGTCAATGGATGCAACACTAGACACCTTATTTGCAGATATCATTGAAATGGGAACAATCTTTGACGCTTCCGATAAAGCTCAAGCCTATGTAAAAGACCAGCAAGCACTTCTAGCAACGGTACAAAAGAAAATTGAGAACTTGCCTGAAAAACGTGTATTTATATTTGATTCAGAAGATGAAGAACCATTCACTGTTTATGAAGGCTTTACAACAAATCTTTTATCTATGATTAATGCTAAAAACATTCTTTCTGGCAAGGGTGTTGAAAGAACATGGGGTAAAGCTAGCTGGGAAGAAATAATAAAAGAAGACCCTGAGTACATTGTTGTTGTAGATTATGGTACAAGTATTCGTAACACACAAGATTTTGATGGTAAAGTTGCATCATTAAAAGCTAATCCAATTCTTAAAGATGTAACAGCAGTGAAAGACAACCAATTCATTCGTGTTAAGTTATCAGAAATCGTACCTGGAGTTAGAAATGTTGAAGCCCTTGAAAGATTAGCAGAAACAATTCATGGGGTGACTCTTGAATAAGGATGAAAAGGGGCGTTTTATGCGCCTCTTTTTTCTATTACTCTTTATACTTATCTGTTTAATATTAATATCTATTACGGTTGGTGCTATTCCTATTCCCCTAGGACATATTTTGAATGAACCATTGACAAAAACAGAAACACTTATTTTATATGATATCCGATTGCCACGAGTTCTTGTGGTTGCTTTAGCAGGGGCTTGCTTATCTATGGTTGGGGTTTTCATGCAAACTATTACGAAAAATCATTTGGCAGAACCTTATATCCTTGGTATTGCTTCTGGTGCCTCTGCTGGTGCTGTTGCTGCAATCATCCTTGGAATATTTAACTTCCTAGGTTCGTGGCATGTCTACGGTGGTGCATTTATGGGTAGCTGTATTGCAATTGCTATCGTCATATATTTTGTTGGCTATAGCAACAGTCCTATTAAATTGATCTTGGTTGGTGTTGGCGTATCTGCTTTCTTCTCTTCCCTCACCACAATGATTATATACACTTCTACTAATGAAGCCCAAATTCGTAGTGCCATGTTTTGGATGGTTGGTAGCTTTTCTGGTATTCACTGGCATGACCTTCCAAGCATTTTCGGTGTGACTGCATTTGTTACCTGTATTGGCTTTGTTTTTTCCAAAGATTTAGATGTTCTTTTACTTGGTAGAAGAGAAGCCCAGTTTCTTGGACAATCTGTAAATAAGTTCTATGTATTTATTACCATTAGTGCGTCCCTAGCAGTCTCTGTACTCGTAGCAAAAACTGGTGTCATAGGATTTATAGGTCTCATTGTGCCACATATCAGTAGAAAATTAGTTGGAGTAAAACATGGTTATTTATTACCCACCTCTGCATTAGTAGGAGGGATTTTACTTATAATTGCTGATGACATGGCTCGAACACTCTTTCGCCCAGAAGAACTGCCTATAGGTATTATGACGGCTGTAATTGGTGCCCCACTTTTTATCCATATTATTCTTAAAACTTATGACAAGGAGCGTTTATGATTACAATACAAAATCTCTCATACACCATTGGAAACAAACACATACTCAATGATATTCAATGCCATATTGGAAAAGGCTTGATTTATGGAATTATCGGTCCAAATGGCAGTGGCAAAACAACCCTTTTGAAGCATCTTTACAAGGAAATACCTTCAACTAATTGTATTACAATCAATGGACGATCTATAGAAGACTATACACATAAGGAGTATGCACGCTGTAGTGCTATTGTTACTCAAAATCAAGATATGATTGAAGGAAATTTATTGGTAGAAGACCTTGTATTAATGGGACGCTATCCATATAAGAAGCGATTTGAACACTATCATGAGGAAGACTACCTTAAAGTTGAAGAGGCACTGGCAAAAGTTGGTCTTTTAACTTTTGCCAATCAAAACTTTTCCACCTTATCTGGTGGTGAAAGACAAAGGGCACTTATTGCAAAGGCACTTTGCCAAGAAACAGAACTATTGATTATGGATGAGCCAACTAATCATCTCGACTTAAAACATCAAGTGACCTTAAAAAAGTTGTTACAAGACTTTCAAGGTACGATTATTTTAACTTTACATGACTTAAATTTTGCAAGTCAACTTTGTGATAGATTGCTCCTGTTAAAAGACGGTGTAGTATTAGGGGAAGGTACTACTCAACATGTCCTAAGTTGCCAAGCACTTTCTGAAGCCTATGAACTTGACTTTCACATTAAAATAGAAGCAGCGCATGTTCATATTACACCCATCTATGAATAAGAGATTGCCATTGAGTTACTATTCAATGGCAATCCTCCTTCTTCTATTTATATCCAGTTTAAGCTATGGTTTCAGAATTTAATTTAATATCATTTAAAACACCCATAATTCCTCGTGCATCATCCATATTCTCTTTAAATAATGCTGTAATACTTCCAAGACTTCTAAAGGGTTCTTCCATTAGTACGGAATTATCTTCTATCATTCCATTTGCAACAACATAATCTACAATTCGCTTTACATATCGAATTTGTACTACACTCAGTCGTTCTTCACTTAAGAACTTACTAAAGGCTTCATTGGCAGCTTTTCGGTCTAGCCCAACTATCCTTCTTACTAATTTATTGACAGGGGTATTCCCATATTCTTTCTCATATTCAGCTTTACTACCAAGCTCCTCCCACATGATCCTCTCAAGGGTGCTTAAATCTTCTTGGTTGAGCTTTTTATTACTTCGTAGCTTATAAATAGCTAATTCATCTTGATGAACTTTAAGGTAATGCTCTACCTTCTTCTTGTAATCCTTCAGATCATTAGCATTATACATGGCTCCCCCTTCATGAACCTCTAAAATCTCATCTGAAAAGTTTGTATAATAGATCTTTTGTTTTTCTCTTTCGATAAATTTCAATAATTCTCTTAATGCGGTGCGTACTTCTTCTAATTCTAAAATATCCGCACTTTCCCAAAATTCATCTGTTTGCACTTTTTCTATGATATACTTTTGCTTCATCACTTGAGGAATTGTTCCAAGCTTTGAAAGCTCTTCTGCTGTTTGAACAATGCTCCTAATAGGTTTACTTGCATTTTTATTTTGAAGATATGCAAGGTCTACTGTATAGATAAGATAATCAAATCGCTTTGCTAATTCATCCTCTGTAAGGGGTGTGATCAAGGGGGCAATATGCTCTTTCATTTCAGCTATATTCATAGTTCCAAGCTTTTGCCATGCATCCTTATTCTTGTAGGTTTCCACATATCGCATATGCATTTTCACTCTAAAGCTTTCTTCATTAAGGCTTCTCACGCTACTTAATAACTCTTCTACTAATTCTTCTCTATAACTGATATAATCTGCTTCTTGATACTTCATATCTTGAAGCTCTCTGATCATATCTACCTTGGTGTTAAAGATTTTCTCTGTAAGACTTTGGATGATCTTTGTTTCCATCCCCTTTGGATTGGCTCTAAAAAATTCAAAGTTGTTACAAAAATCAAAGATCAAGAAATTCTCTTTATCTTCTCCAGCCCCTAATAAATCTTTACAAAGTCTTGTCCCTCGTCCAATCATCTGCCAAAACTTTGATTTTGAACGTACCTTCTTAAAAAACACAAGATTCAAAATCTCAGGAATATCAATACCCGTATCTAGCATATCTACAGAAACAGCAATCTGCGGTAGCTTCTCTTTTGTACTAAAATCATCTATTAAGGTATCTACATAATTAATACTATAATCAATTTGTTTTATAAAATGAGACCCGTACTCTTTAAAAATTTGATTAAATCTTTCTACAATCGCCTTTGCATGACGGCTATTTTTTGCAAAGATAATGGTTTTACCGATTTTATCTCCACCTTCTACCTTTAGTCCTTTATCCATTAGGTGATTGAGTACCATATCTATTGTATCAGCGTTAAATAACCATTCATTAATAGCACTACTTGAGATAGAATCCTCTATAGTTTCATCATCCTCGAAGGTTTTCTCATATTCTTCTTTTTCTTCTTCACTCAGATCATCATAGGAAATTCCCTCTTCCATGATCTTTGATTTCATTTCAATGGTTCTATAATCTACTAAGTATTCATCTTCAACTGCCTTCTCAAGCTCATATGCATAGGTAGGTACACCACTTTCAAGCTCAAAAATACTATAAGTATTTTTATCAATCTCATCCTTTGGTGTAGCCGTTAGTCCTAAAAGCATCCCATCAAAATAATCAAAAATATCTTTATATTTCTTATAAATACTTCTATGACTTTCATCAATAATAATCAAATCAAAGTGAGCAGGAGTAAAAAGCTTTTTTCCATCTTTTCTTTTGGCTTCATCAATAGCATTCATCATAGTTGGATAAGTAGAGAAAATCATTCGACATTCCTCGGGGTGATCTTTATTATCTAGTAAATTGCAAAGGGTTAAATTCGGCAGTAAATTATTAAAATTATTCTTTGCCTGCTTCACAAGTGCTTTTCTATCTGCTAAGAATAAAATATTCTTCACATAATTATGACGCATAAGCACATCTACTATAGAAATAGCTGTCCTCGTCTTCCCACTTCCCGTTGCCATAACAAGTAGCATTTTTCGCTCCTTTTTCTCTATGGCTTCACAAACAGATAAAATAGCTTCCTTCTGATAATAACGATTGGATATAGCATCATCGATCTTAACATCATAAAGAGGAAGCTTACTATTTCTACGATCTACAATCAGCTCTAATTCATCCTTTGTAAAGATTCCTGAAACGCTTCTTTGTGGAAAGCCTTCCCCATCATTCAAGTAATTGATATCAAAGCCGTTTGTAGTAAAAATGAGAGGTCTTTGTCCATATTGGTTATGTAAACAATCTGCATAAAGCTTTGCCTGTTGAGAGCCTACAATAGGATCTTTACTTGTTTTCTTGGCTTCCACAAGGGCTACAGGTTTGCCATTGTTTCCATATAGTACATAATCCACATAGCCTTTTCCTGTTGGATTTGGCATCCCTTCAACTAATACCTCTATCGCACAATCTTTTCCTATTTCCCAGCCTGCAAGCTTTAATTCAATATCAATATATTTTTTTCGTGTCTCTTTTTCACTGATTTCATCTACTTCAAAATCATATTCCTGTGTATTATTTCTTCTTTGCTCTGTCATGGCTTGACGTAATGCTTCATTTTCCTTACGAATTTCTTCTAGTCGCTGATCCTTTGCACTTAACCGTTCATATAAGTTTTGAAGCTCCTCAGGTCTTTTTCGTCTCTCTTCCCCTTTTAATAAAATGCTTTCATCAAAATCATCTGCTGTATATTCTTCTGCATAGCAGTAATCAATCCATCTAACTACTTCATGTAAATTTCTAAGGGATAATATGGCTTCATCCCTTGTGATCTTTACATTGGTATGAACAGAAGTATTTCCTAACCTAATGACATATTTGATCAGTGGAAATAAGCTTGGGTCTATGATTTGTCTAAAGGTTGGCTCATGAATAAGACTTGATATATTGTCTCGATAAGGAATTGTCAAATCATCATCATAGCTATATACCCACTTCACTGCAAGCTCTACTGCACGCCTTGATAAAATAGCACAGGTAGCAGGAGATACTAAAAGGCTCTTTTCTGCTTCTATAGCACTTTCTGTAAAGCTTTCAAATAGTTCTTTAGATGTTAGAAAATCAAAGTTTGTACACATACTATCTCCCCCTAAAATAGCTCCCCCTTGAAGGCTCTTTGCATCAATGCGTTAAAGTTGGTTTCTAGTTCTGTAAGGCTTTTTTTGAATAGGTGTTTTTGTTGTTCTATTTTTTGTACCTGTGTTGCGAATTTGTTTTGAAGGTTTAGTGGTGGTAATATTATATTTATCTCTTTCAATGTTTGACCAGTGATACCTTGAATAGTAGCTCCTCTCTTTTTATCATTAAAATATTCTTCATACCCCTTTAAGACAAACATTAAAAACTGCTTATCTATTTCTTTAGAAACACCAGTTAAACTCATTATATCCTGATTAGTGCACATTTCACATATATTAATAGCTGTTTTTCCTACTCCAACTCTAGTACCAATCATTACTGAACCAATAGGTATAATCTTAGTTGAACTATTCAAAACCGCATCTTTAGTAATAAATTCTATAGCACTATCTTCATTAATAATTTTTCCTTGAAGAGATACAGTAGTTATCCAAGGAATATATCCTTTAAAATACTCAGCTATTTTTCGAGATGGAGTCCCTCCACCTATAAACTTTCCAAGGTGACTTAATTTTCTAACTTCCCAATGTTTGTCATTTCTTATCGGATCACCAAACATCTCATAAAATACACTCTTAATCAGTTCATCACAAGCCTCTATTTGCTCTTTTCGTTTGTCTATGAGGAATTGGGCTTTGTCAAGGACATTAGCAATTTTAACCTGAATATCATATTCTGGTACAGGAACCAAATACTTCCCTACCTGTTTAGGTTGTGCTCTCATCAATGACCCACCCATCCCCGTAATGTTTGAAGTCATTAGTGTTCTAAAATATTCACACCTAAAATACCACAATAAATATTTCGAAAACATATCCTTATTACGTATTACTATCCATTCTGACGAAGCAATGCTTTGGTGATCAGTAAATTGTGATACCTCCCAAACTCTATTGATTCTAGGATTAATTTTACATAATAAAACATCGCCTTTTTGTACTATTTGCTTACTTGAACCTATTTCAGAGCCTATAGCTATTTCTGGAAATCTTCCTGTATAACTCGGAACACTATACATTTCAAAAATTGTATCAGGCTCTTTTAGAGGATTTATTGACTTTGCTTTGTATTCATTTAATTCTTTCAACTTAATCCACTTCATAATAATTACCCCTCAATCATCTCAGCTAGTTCTTCAATCCCTGCTGATATTTCCATCTCTAGCTCTCTTATTTTTAATAGGATTTCATCTGGATGAGGATATTCGATTTCTTCATACACAATCTCTTTATACTTATTAATTGAAAGATCATAGTCATTTTCTTGAATTTCTTCAAAGTTTACAAAGAAGCTTTGCTCTGTACGCTTTCTATCTACTTCTCCATCTAAGTGATTAAACCTTTCTAGGATATTTGGGATATCATTTTCTTCTATAGCTTGTCTTTTATCATCTAATGAATAGCCATCTGCTTTCATATCATAGAACCAAACCTTGTCCGTTCCTCCTGCTCCTGTTTTGGTGAAAATAAGAATGGCTGTACTTACTCCTGCATAAGGTTTAAATACGCCACTTGGCATGGATATGACTGCTTCTAATTTATTGTTTTCTACGATTTCTTTTCGGATGGCTTTGTGAGCTTTACTACTTCCAAATAGAACACCATCTGGTACAATCGTTGCACTTCTTCCCCCTATTTTAAGACTTCTTAGAATAAGACTTAAAAATAAAAGCTCTGTTTTCTTTGTTTTTGCAATCTTTAGAATGTCTCCACTTACAGAATCATAATCAAGAGATCCTTTAAAAGGTGGATTTGCAAGGACTAGAGTATATTTTTCTTTGTCTATATTTTGCTCTGATAAACTATCTTTATATGAAATATTCGGGTTGTCTACTCCATGTAATAACATATTCATGGCTCCAATACGAAGCATGGTTCTGTCCATATCAAAGCCGTAAAACATTTTATTGTTAAAGTGTTCCTTCAGTCCTCCATGAAGGAATAAATCAGCATGATTTTTTCTTAAATATTCCTGAGCCTCTACAAGAAATCCTGCACTTCCCATAGCAGGGTCTACAATTACATCACTTGGACTTGGCTTCATTAAGTGAACCATCATCTTGATAATATGTCTTGGCGTACGGAATTGTCCATTTGTTCCTGCTGTTGCTACCTTTGAAAGAAGGTACTCATATAAATCTCCCTTTGCATCTCTATTTTCCACATGGATACTATGAATGCCATCTACAATTTTAGAAAGCATTTGTGGAGTAGGGATCTTAAAGATGGCATCTCCCATATATTTTGCATAAGCAGAATCCCCATCTTGGTGAAGATTTTTTATAAATGGAAAGACTTCGTTAAGAACAATCTGATACATCTTTGTAGCTTCCATATTCTTAAACTTACTCCACCTTAAATGTTGCTGATCACTTGGAAAGATTCCCTCAAAGGGAACGCCTAGTAAAGACGCATCACTTTCTTTTGTGGTTTCTGTGTCATCTAAGCCTTTAATAAATAGTAAATAAGTAAATTGCTCTATTACTTCTAATGGATTGGTGATTCCACCTGTCCAAAAGGTTTCCCATATTCTATCAATTTTATTTTTTAATTCTCCTGTAATCATGGTTTCCTCCTCGTTTTTCATCAAATCTATCCTTATTATATCATCGCAAGGATGATACTTCTATGATTTTGTAAGATAATAGAAAAAAAGAAAGATATTCACCAGTATTTGACATAATTGCACTATATTTGGTATAATTACCATACATCTTAGTTCATGATTGATCTATAAAAAAGCTTAGTACATCAGGGGGATAACTAGCTTGAACGGTACATTGAACTAGGATGTATTTTTTATGCGTATTTTTCTCAAAGTTCTATGAAAGGCTTCTTTTAGAATTTATATACTTCTACGAAATATGCGTTGTATAAATGTTTCTTGAAATTTGATATAATAAAGACAGGATAATCTATTCAAAAGAGGATGTGAAAATTCGTGGCAAAGAAACACGATTTTGATGCAGCATGGAAAACAATACTAGAAGCTTTTGAAGTGGAAATTGTAGAATTATTATTTCCAGAATTATTTGATAAAATTTTATGGGAATTAGGGACGGAATCATTAGATAATG
The DNA here is from genome assembly GCA_025210395.1 of Marinisporobacter sp. Taxonomy (GTDB): domain Bacteria; phylum Bacillota; class Clostridia; order Peptostreptococcales; family Thermotaleaceae; genus Crassaminicella. Next base: position 553 of record JAOARV010000056.1, on the reverse strand, counting down.
AGTTAAAAGAAATTCAAAAAGAAATCTTTGATAAGGATAGTAGTGAAAAAATCATATCTGATAAAATCATAAAAGTTCGGTTAAATGACAATAGAAGTAAAATATTATTTATTCATGTAGAGGTACAAAGCTATAGTAGTGGCTACGGTGTTTTTGGAGAAAGGATGTTTAGATATTTTTATAGAATATGGGATAAATTTCGATATAAGTATGAAGATTTATCAGAAATAGTAGCAGCAGCCATATATACTTATAAAGGTAATAGGGGAAAAGATAAAAGCTATATATACAAGCTCCCAGAGATGGAAAAAGAAATACTTACCTATAATTTTAAGACAATAGATATAGAAAAAATAATACTAGAAAATATTAGTGAAGGGAATCCCTTGAAACTAGTTTTTAAGATGGCAAGAAAACTATTAGCACTAGGTGTTAATGATGAAGAAATTTATCGAGCAAAGATAAGCTTAGCAGAAGAGCTTAAAAATTATAATCAGGTTAAAAATAAAGAACAAATTAAAGCATTAGTAGATTTTTTAGAATATTTATTTTT
>JAOARV010000055.1 GCA_025210395.1 Marinisporobacter sp. | reverse complement strand
AGATAAATGAGTTTTACCTGCTCCTACTTGTCCTAAAAAGCCTATTGAGCCTTCTCCATTGAATTCAGTTGCATAATCAAAAGCCATCCCCCTAGCCTTTCTAGTTACTCCATTAGTCACTTTATAATCTTTCAAAGTTTTTTGCCTGAAAGCTTCTGATATCCTGCTATTTTCCAGTATCCTCTCATACTCTTTTCTCTCTCTACATTCACAAAATACCATTGCATCAAGCTTAGGATTATATATCATTTCTCTATCCTTGCACTTAGGACAATCATATTCCCTGTTCTTCGATGAGTCTGTCAAGTTCTTCATCGGTAAGCTCTGCGACTTCATCGCTGATTTTTCCTTCTGGTGGTCTGTATCCTTCAAAAGAGTGTCCACTCTCTTTTTTAGAAGTGCCTCTATATCCATCTTTAACAGCTCCCTTTTTATTTTTTATATCTTGATAATCCCTAATATAAGCTTCAACAGATTCTAGGGTTAATAAGTTATTCTCCCTCCACCTTTTCAAAATACCTTCGATATAGCCCAAATATCTCTTAGCATTACAAACTGCTATTTCAATTGCTTTTATGATTAATCTATAATCCATACCATCATCATCTAGGTAAGCTATTATCCTTTGAGCTTCCATTGGAGTTATCGGATGAATGTTTTGGTCAAATACTTTTTTGATTTCTGAGAACTCTTTACTACTACAACTACTTAAGGATCTTTTTTGTAGATGGATCTTTTGGTCCGACTTTTCATCCGTACCCCCTACGGATTTACATCCGACAGGTATCGGTTTTATATCCGAACCCTCCGACTTTTCATCCGAGTTATCATCTGGTTCAACTTCTATATAATCATCAGAAATTAAGCTATAATATTCTTTGCCTAGTTTAAAAAATGAATATGTTCCACCTTGCTTTTTAGTTTTATGTCCTAATACTCCTGCCTTTACCATTTTTTTAAGTCTTCTATATACACTATCTTTTGTCTTAAGTCCTAATATTGGTAGTTCCTGTATAAGCCACTCATATTTAATCCAATAGTATTTTTCATTGTCAATTATTTCAGCCTTCATCTTCTCTGTGTCTTTAAAATCTACGAAGCATCTTAGCATTAAAGCATCTGTAGAATCTAATCCTAATTTTATAAGTCTACGTTGGCTAAATCCGTTTATAGTAAATTTCATTTTTTCACCTACTCTTGTGTATATATTTTTGATTTATGTCAATAATTCAAATAAGAATGTTTTTTAATACTCTTAATCTTAGGGGAGTTAATTCTCCCCACTCCCCAAATCAAATATTTTTCTTCCTATTCCCACCAGTTAAATTCGTCTTTAGCGGGAATTTTAAGTTCTATAATGTTAGTACCTTCTTTTTCTATTAACTCTGCTTTTAAAGGCTGTGGTGGAGCTTGAAAGCCATAATAATCTATATCCTGTTGCAAAGATAATCTCTCTATAGGGTCCATAAACATTTTTTTATCCCTCCTAGCTTAATGGAGCTCCTTCAAAACCATCTTTTACTTTAGCTTCTATCTCCTCACATATTTTGTTATAATCTGTTTTCTTAACATCTTCACTTGATGTATAGCCATACTTGCCAATTATCTCTTTTACCGTTTCTGTGCTTCCTTGAGCTATTGCAAACATTCTTTTTGCTTGAGCTTTGCTGATGGTACCTGATGAATCTGTATAAACTTTTTTATTACTTTCCTCTATGTTTGTCCCATTCAAGTCCATATCTTCGAATATATCCGATAAAGAAGATACTAATAATGTTGCATCAACTAAAGCTCTTTTCTTAGCCATCTTTAAGATTGTGTTATCTATAGTAAATGGATCTAACTTTTTATATTTACTTTCTCTAGTGTTACAAGCTCCTAGACCTTCAGTAATTAGAATTTCATTTTTATATAATCTACATCTAACTTGATATTGAAAAAATCCATTTTCAAAGTCTCTTGTTGAATCTACTATTTCAAACTCACTTCTAAGTCCAAGTAACATTAGTATTTTTTCTGCTCCTGGTTTAAGTAAAGTTGGCTTTTTAGTTCCAGGTACCACTCCAAAATCATGGTTTTGTCTTAATGTCTTCTGTATTACTGATTGCATCTGACTTATTTTAGTCATTGTATTTGCTAATTGATTAAGATTAACCGAATCTATTATCGATACTGTACTTGGCATTACTTGCATTTCATTATTCATATCTATTCCTCCTAAGCTAATATTTCAATTTCTTCACTTTTATTACCAAGCTTATCCTCAAGCTTTTCTATAGCCTCTTTACTTAAAGTTAAAAGTCTATAAATATTTACTTCTGCAAAAAGTTCTGTATTAGAATTCCATCTAGCTTGGTCCAGTTCCATCTTAAGTTGATTTAAATTCATTTTCATCACCTCATTTTTGTGGTATAATTCAAATATCATTATTTTTGAAAACCACTTTTCTTTAGACTTTTAAGGTACAACTTAAAGGTCTTTTTTCGTTCTGTCTATTTGCTCCTGCAGTGTCTCATCCAATACACTCATAAACTTTTCTACATCTTCAAAGTTTCCTTGCTTCTTACCTAAATCAAACAGAAGCTTTATAGTTCTTAAGATGTGTAACTGGTCTACTAATCTTGAATGTTTTTCTGAGTTAATAAGAAATTTTATATTCTTAACCATACTAATGTCTTCCTCCTTGAGCATATGACTTAGAGATAACCTTTTTCTGAATTCGTTTATTTATACTTTCGATAGAAATTCCTATCTCTTCTTCAACTCCTACCAAGAGCATCCTCTTCCATCCAACTGGATCTGCTATTTGCTCCAACAAATCACTTATCCTTGCAATTTGTTCTTTAGTGTATTCCTTACCTGTCATGTTCTCCAGCACTATATTGAACAGTTCTTTTTGTGCTGCAATAGATTCCTCTTCCTCTTCTATATTCTTTGCTATAAGTCTTATTAGGTCACTTTTAATTCCTGAATAATATGGTGTAACTATTAAATCTGCATCTAGCTCATTTATAATTTCAAGCCTCAGTCTACTACTATCCAATATCTCTGGTATCTTCTTTTTTATATCTATTGGTATTGGTCTTTTCCCAGCCTCCCATTCTGATATATCCGATTGAGATACATTCAATAGACTTGATAGTTGCTCTTGGCTTAAGTGCTTCCTCTTCCTTTCATTCTTCATTAGAATCCTATAGCACATTTTACACACCCTTTCTATTTAATTTTCAAATATCGATTGACTAGAATATTTGTAATGTCTATATTCCTCTATAGATTTATTCCAAGTCATTTTGTTACAATTAACTTATGGATAAACGTTTAATACTTTTAGTATCCTTCCTTGTAAGGCTGCTTCTTCTAATTTAGAAGTTAAATCTCTTGCCTTACATGCAAATACATATCTTCTTAGTCTCCCCTCCTTCTGTCCTTTCTTGATTATCATATACTCACCCCCTTTCAGCTTGTACTAAAATCAAGTAAAAGGTTAGTCAGATTAAACTGACTAATTATTGTTTTGTTTAAGCTCTTCTTCAAGTCTTTCAAATACTTGATCTAAAACTCTATCAGGATATTTATTTCTTAGAATTCTTATAAATGCTTGTGCTTTTCTTCTTTCAAATTCTTCTAGGTTTTCTTTAGCTGGCGGTACAACTGTTACCGTTTTTATCCTGCTCATATCACCACCCACCTTTGTAAATACTATGAATCTTAAATTTTGTCCTATTCCCTATATGTTAGGCACTTTCTTGTTGTAGTAGTTGAGATATATCTACTTCTAATGCTTGAGCAAGTAAAATTATTTCATTAGCCTTTATACATCTTTCACCTCTTTCTATACGGCTAATTAACGTTTGATTTATATTTACTTTTTTCCCAAGTTCTTCTTGTGACATTTTTTTACTTTCTCTAATAGATTTGATTTTAGCTCCAATCATTTTAAGCACCTCCTTATTTACATGTTAGTACCATTTGTTCTAAATGCCAATAAAAAAAATTACTATTTGTTCTAATTGTATCTTTATATCTTCTTTTGTATTAAAATATTAGTACAAATTGTTCTAAAAGGATGATGTTATGAAATCTTTAAACTTAGGTGATAAATTAAAACAATTACGAACCAATAAGGGTCTTACAACAAAACAAGTTGCTGAAAAAATTGGATTTTCTCAATCGTACATAAGTCGTTTTGAGAACAATAAAGCTGTACCAGATATTGAAATACTTGCTTCTATATTAGATATCTATGATGTCACTTTATCTAACTTCTTCAATGATGGTACAAGTTCTATACCACTTACAAACGATTTAAGAGAACTTGTAGACTCTGCTAAGGATTTACATGTAGATGATGTTAAAATCCTTAAAACCCTAGCTTCTAGGCTAAAAAAATAGCTTATAAAGAGTAGTGAACTAATTTATATTAACTAGGGGGTTGCATTAATGAAAAAGCATATAAAAAATAGTAATTTTCATGATGTTACAATAAATATTTTAAATAAACATAACTTTGAAGCTTCTGACTTAAAGGATTTAACAGTTCAATACACCGATGCATATGCTGAAGTGTATAACTTTTTAACCGACCTCTGTGACGATTCAGATAAAAAAGAAAGAGATAATTATTCAGGTCAAGGCAGTAGAGCCTAGTATTCTTACCTAAATAATTAAATGTTCACTACTCTTTATTCTTAGGTTTTTTACTTGTATATTCTTTATGTAAAACAGTGCATTCCAACATAGCATTCTTTGTCTTATCTAATATATATAACCCATATCCAACAGAAACTTCTCTTTTCCCTAATACATCTAAGAGTTCTTTTATCATTTCTGCATCATTGTCGTACTCGCATAAATCTCTAATGTTATTTATAGCTATTAAGCTTTTATCCATCATTCTCACATCCTTACAATTAGTATTTAATAGCCTCAAAATATACCTTTGCGACCTCTGGAAGCACTTTAATTTCTTCATCATCACCAGTACCAGTGGTTGCTACTCTTATGATAAATTTCTCTAATGCTTCTAAAACCTGCTCACTTCCTTTTTTACTCTCACTCATTCCCTTCACCTCCTTACAATGCCATGAATTACCACTATTTTGATATTACCTCTGTGGGATAATATAGTTAGGCTAAATCCTTATCGCCCAACACTTTGTTGTGTGTATGCTCAAAAAAAATTTCATCAACAGTTTTTCCAAAGGTATCAGCTATTTTTTTAGCCAATTTGAATCCTGGTTTTCTTGTTCCAGTTTCTATCATAGAGTAATAGTTTTTGTGTATACCAAGTACCTGAGCTATATCTTTTTGTGTGTATCCAGACTTAATTCTTTCAATTTTTAAATTTATCATAATTATCACCTCTTTACTTTGGATAATTCACTCAACATTATGTTGTCCTTATATTTGTAATTATATACAACATTCTGTTTGATGTCAACGATTTTTTTGAAAAAACACAACAATTTGTTTGAATACATTTTAATAAATCAAACAAATTGTTATAATTATAAATAATAATCAACGATTGGTGGTGTACTATGTTTGGAGATAGATTGAAAAAATTAAGAGAAGATAAAAATATGTATCAAAAAGATTTAGCAAATATTCTGGGTGTTTCCGCTGGAGCTATAGGTATGTATGAAAATAATAAAAGAACTCCTGATTTTGACATTTTAAAAAAAATTGCCGATGTATTCGATGTGACTATAGATTACCTGCTAGGAAGAACTAATAATCCTACTACAGTCAGAATTGAAGGAGATAAGCTTCCTAAGGAGCTAAGAGAAATAGGAGTAGAGTATTTGACAATAGCCAAAGAAATGGCTGACAAGGAAATACCTCCAGAAGATATAAAAAAAATAATAGATGTTTTAGGAAATAGGAAATAAAAAAATGACAACCATTTAATTGTAGTTGTCATTTTTTTATAACCTCATATATTTATCTATTCTCCTGCAATATCCATTATGTAAAATCCACCATTTTTATATTCATATGCATACTTTACATCTCTTTCATTGTATTCATCTTCCCAAAATATTGCTGATTCGCTTATATCTGCTATTCCTTGATTTGCTAATTTTGCAACCAAATCATCTGAATACATTCTCATAACATTGTTTCCTGTTTTGCGGGTATTTTTTACATCAAATTTCAGATAAATTAAAGCTATATAATCATCAGATGCTTCAGTTCCTAAATTTTCATTTATAGTTATTTTACTAAGTTTCACATTCAAATAATCTCCATTTGAAAATTCATTCCTTACAGCAGTTTCTATTTCAGATTTACGACTTACTTCTTCTATTTGTTTATCTGTATTTTCCTCAGTTTCTTGTTTAATTGATTCTACTTTTTTATGAGATTCTTTTGATTCTTCTTGAGATATATTTTTTTCTTCTTTCTGTGTAGTTGGAGCTACTGTTTCTGTTGCATTTTGTCCTTCATCATCTCCACCAGCTAATGACCCAATTACACCTAGACCTATAATCACAATAAGTCCCCATTTTAAAATTTTCTTCATTCTTATAGTTGCCCCTTTCATATATTTGCATTTTAGATAAGCATGATACAATTATTGCTTTGCTAATCTGTTTACAGAGAATCCAGTTTGATCGTTCCACTGAACTTGTAAATTTAATTTAGTAGCAATATTAGAAGTCAAAGGAACATATGTTATCCCATTATAAGATAAGAATGGATAGTCAGCATCATCATATACAACTTCATTATTTATAAGTATGTTAGAATTAGTTTTAAATGCCTCTTGAGATACTTTCGAATTATGAGCCTTATTATTTAAAGATAAAGGTTTTGTATTATCAATTTTATTTGTAATTGCAACATTTAACCTCTTTGAATCATCCATATTAGCATAAAATCCTAAGTATTGCCCATGCTCCCAAGTTAAAGGTAAATAAACTATATTATTATAGCTAAAGAATGGATACTTACAATATTGGTTATTAACTACAGAGTTATTAACCTTTATAGTATAACTTGGCACATAAACGCTTCTTATATTTGGATTTACTACAGGTGCTTTTGGAGCTGTTGATTTTTTAATATGAGTAGTAGTCTTATTACTTTTATATGGACACACTCCGTTTTTGTGTAAATGAGCAGAATATCCACCACAATGGTAATGATAAGATCCTAATCCACTCTTATTCTTGTAGTCATGATGTCCTCCGCTACCATCAGTTCTTCCTCTGTGAGCTATTGAAGTACTGCTACATAACAAAAATATTGACAAAGCAATCCCTAATGCTCTTTTTCTAGTGTTTTTCATCAAATTACCCCTTCCTTTATATATATTCAAACAAATTATACCATAATTTTCTATTATTTTCATTAATTACTTAGTTATTATTATCATTTTTAGGGAAAATCAGGACCACCCGTAAAACGGGTGGTTTGCTCCAGCCCTAGAAGGGCATATTACTCGCTGTATCTCAAGATACATTGAAAGGTCTGCCAACCGCTTATTTTTTCAGGCTACCTCTAAAGAGGTTATTTTTTGCCTTT
>JAOARV010000004.1 GCA_025210395.1 Marinisporobacter sp. | reverse complement strand
GGTTTATATTTTTAAAATCAAAAGTCATTTATCTCACCTCGAGTTTTACTTTATTAATTTATTATTCGAGATAAATGATGAAATTCCTTTTTGAAATTTTATTATGTTATTTGGAAATATTAGTTAGCCGGAATATGAGTCATATTCATGGGCATTGAAAAGTTCATCATAAATGAATGTTTCCTTTGAGAAATCTATAAGACGAGAATACTGAACGATAAAATATAGAAAAAAGTAGGTAAAAAATCCTATATACTGAAAAAAATAAATTTTCAGTAATATATTGAAAAGTGACGAAAAATAAAATATAATAGAATAGAAAAATGTCGAATAGTGTCGAAAAGAGAGGAGGAAAATATTTTTAAAAAAGGTTAGCTAGAAAATTTTCCAACCATGCATAAAAGAAGTATATTAGTAAAATAATAAGCTTACAATAATGATTATGCAAGATTGATTACACAAGGATACTAGGAGGGAAAACAAGTGAAAGCTACAGGCATAGTTAGAAGAATTGATGATTTAGGTAGAGTAGTAATTCCAAAAGAAATTAGACGTACGTTAAGAATTAGAGAAGGAGATCCACTAGAAATATTTACAGACAGAGACGGGGAAGTAATCCTAAAAAAGTATTCTCCTATTGGAGAATTAAGTGAATTTGCAACTGAGTATGCCCAGTCTTTAAATGATGCTTTAGGGTCAGTTGCGGTTATCGCTGATAGAGATACAATTATTGCTGTAGCAGGTGGTTCAAAAAAAGAATTTTTAGAAAAAAGAGTAAGTAGATCCTTTGAAAAAGCAATGGAAAGTAAAAAAGCAGCTATCTTTGCAGAAAAAGAAAAGGTATGTCCATTAACTGCTGACGGTGCAGATGAGGACAAATATATATCCCAAATCATTGTACCGATTGTTTCACAGGGGGATTCTATTGGAGCTGTTGTACTTTTATCAAAAGAAGAAGAGCAACCTTTAGCAGAATTAGAATTAAAAGTAGCAGAAACAGCTGCAAGCTTTTTAGGAAAACAAATGGAACAATAAAAATAAGGAATAATACATATAATATTTGTAGTAGCTTATAGGGCTACTACTTTTGTGTTTTTGGAATAAAATAGTACGGATAGAGCTTTTTTCTGATATAATAGATTTGTTTCATGACTATTATTGAATATTGGAGGAGGATGAATGAGTAGTAAATCATTTCTAAAAGGTGCTGCTATCCTTGGAATAGCAGGGATTATTGTGAAAATAATGGGGGCTTTTTATAGGATTCCTCTTACAAATATGATAGGTAGCGAAGGGATGGGGTATTATCAAACGGGATATCCTATATATGTAGCCCTTTTAACCATATCAACAGCAGGAATTCCAACAGCTATATCCAAATTGGTTGCAGAAAGAAATGCCATGGGTGATAGATATGGTGCCCATAGAATTTTCAAGGTTTCTTTTATATTGTTATTTGCACTAGGAATTGTTACATCTACGATTTTATTTTTTGGTGCAGAGTTTCTTGTAAAATATATAAAAAATCAAGGTGCCTATTACTCTATGAAGGCTATTGCACCAGCTTTATTGTTTGTTCCTATTATGGCTGCTTTTCGTGGATATTTTCAAGGACTTCAAGATATGATACCAACAGCTATCTCACAGATTATTGAGCAATTTGGAAGGACTGTTGTAGGGTTTATATTTGCATATGTCCTGTTAAAGAAATTTAATCAAGGATTAGAAGTCGTAGCGGCAGGAGCATCTTTTGGAGGAGCGGCAGGAGCTATTACAGGGACTTTAATCATTGTTTTTATTTATTTTAAAAGAAGAAATAAAATTCTACATGAAATCAAGGGAGGCTCATGTTTAAAACAAGAGTCGGCTAGTAAAATTCTTTCTCAAATTTTTACGATTGCAGTACCTATTACGATTGGAGCATCTATTTTGCCAATGATGAATGCTATTGATGCAGGTATTGTTATGAGAAGACTTCAAGCTATAGGATATGCTGAGAGTGTTGCAAACGATTTGTACGGGCAATTAACAGGCATGGCAGCACCTCTTGTGAATTTACCCCAAATTATTACAGTGAGTTTAGCAGTAAGTTTAGTACCTGCTATTTCTGAAGCCAAGCAAAGAAGAAATATGGCTCTTGTAAGGGAAAATATTCAAATGGGTACAAGGGTAGCACTTCTTATTGGACTTCCAGCTGCTATTGGACTTGTAGCCTTATCAAAGCCGATTATGCTACTTCTATTTCCAGCCATACCAGGAAAGGCTGTTAGTGCAGCAGGATCTTTATCCATCCTTGGATTTGGGGTTATATTTTTAACCTTAGTTCAAACCTTAACAGGGATTTTACAAGGATTAGGAAAACCTGCTGTTCCTGTAATCAATTTGTTTATAGGATCTATATTTAAGGTATTAGCTACCTACTTTTTAACAGCAATCCCTTCATTAAATGTAAGAGGAGCAGCTATAGGTACAGTTATGGCTTATATGGTTGCTGCAATACTAAACTTTCTTGCAGTAAAAAGAATGACCAAGACAAAATTTGATTTTGCTAGCTTTGTCATAAAACCTTTAATTGCAGTTTCATCTATGGCTATATCTGTTCTTTTTGTGTATAGATGGTTTGCAGATCTATTTGGAAATAAATTGACAACTGTAGCTGCTATAGGTGTTGGAGCTCTTATTTATGGATTGATGCTTCTTACAACAGGTGGTATTACGAAATCAGATTTTGAAATGCTTCCAGGGGGAAGAAAAATAGCAAAAATATTGAGTAGGATAGGACTTTTGAGAAAATAATAGTTGATAAACACAGGTAAGAGGGTGAAGGAATGAAAAAACTTACGATTATAGGATTAGGACCAGGTAGTAAAGAATATTTAACCATCGGTGCTATGGAGAAAATGAAAAGTAGTGAAATGATTTTTTTAAGAACAGAAAAACATCCTGTAGTAGAGTACTTAAAAACTCAGGGAATTACTTATGAAAGCTTTGATCATGTGTATGAGAATCAAGAAAGCTTTGATGAAGTTTATGAAACCATTGTAGAAAAAATAATAGACTTATTAAAGGAAAAGGATGTAGTTTATGCTGTTCCAGGAAGTCCTTTTGTAGCAGAAGTAACGGTTCAGCTATTAATTAAAAGAGCAGAAAAAATAGGGTTATCTATAGAATTTGTTCCTTCTGTTAGCTTTGTGGAGGCAATTTTTCATACCTTAAAAAAAGATCCTATAAAGGGACTAAAAATAATAGATGGCTTGCAGCTAGATCATCAATTTCCTGATCTAGAGACGGATGTAATTGTAACTCAAGTTTACAATAAATTTGTTGCATCTGAGATGAAGTTAAAATTAATGGAGTACTATCCAGATGAATATCCTATTGTGGTTATAAGAGGTGCAGGAATACCAAATGAAGAAAAAATAAAAAATATTATGCTTTATGAATTAGATCGTATAGAATGGTTAGACTATTTAACAAGTATATATATTCCTAAGGTTGGTGATACTACACTAAAGGCATATACAATGAATGATTTACTCAAAATCATGAAGAGGTTAAGAGGTAAAAATGGATGTCCCTGGGATATAGAACAAACCCATGATAGCCTGAAGCCTTACGTAATAGAAGAAGCCTATGAAGTGTTAGAAGCACTAGAAGAAGGGGATATGTCTCTATTACAAGAGGAATTAGGAGATTTACTGCTCCAAGTAGTATTTCATTCCCAAATCGCTTCTGAATTTGGTGACTTTGATATAAAAGATGTTATAACAGGAATAGCTAAAAAATTAATTATGAGACATCCTCATGTGTTTGAGGAATTACATGTAGACGGAGCAGAAGAGGTTCTAAAAAACTGGGAAGAGATCAAAAGAAAAGAAAAAAATGAAAAAACTTATACAGAGAGTTTAAAAAGAATTCCTAAAAGCCTTCCAGCTCTTATGAAAAGCTATAAGGTTCAAGAAAAGGCAGCAAAGGTTGGATTTGATTGGGATTATGTAGAGGATGCTATAGAAAAAGTAAAAGAAGAGTTAAAAGAGCTATTAGAGGTATACAATACAGAAGAACATGATAAAATAACAGAAGAGCTAGGAGATTTAATTTTTGCTGTTGTAAATGTAGCTAGATTTTTGAAAGTAGACCCAGAACTTGCGTTGAATGGAACCATCAATAAGTTTATTGGTAGATTTCAATTTATTGAAAAAACAGCAATAAAAAATGGGAAAAAAATGGAAGAAATGTCATTAGATGAGATGGATGAGCTATGGAATATGGCAAAAATACATAAAAATTAAAAAAAAGATAAAAAATATTACTGATAAAGAAGGATTTTTCAATAAAAGATAGAATATGCTAATGTATTCTAAATATCAAGGAGGTAATGATTGTGAATAAAGCTGAATTAGTAGCTAGCATGGCAGAAAAATCAGGATTGACAAAAAAAGATGCAGAGGTTGCATTAAATGCATTCATTAAAAGTGTAGAAGAAGCTCTTGTAAAAGAAGATAAAGTTCAATTAGTTGGATTCGGAACTTTCGATGTAAGAGAAAGAAAAGCTAGACAAGGTAGAAACCCAAGAGATCCTGAGCAAGTAATTGATATTCCTGCTTCAAAAGCACCAGTATTCAAAGCAGGTAAAGCACTTAAGGAAATGGTAAACGCTTAAGAAAGAAAAAGCAGCTCGTCTGCTTTTTTATTTTTATTCGTTAAGAAATGATAAAACTTAGAATCTGTGAATAACTTATGATTAAGCAATCAAATGTTTGACTACTTTGAGTAAGTTTTATTACAAAAGAGTGGTTTTGTAATAAAACTTGCGAGATGAGCATATGCGATTAGCTAAATGCGAATTTTTTTAGGAGAGAGTAAATATGCGTTTAGATAAATTTTTAAAAAATAGTAGATTAATAAAAAGAAGAACTGTAGCAAAGGAAGCTTGTGATCAAGGTCGTGTTAGTATCAATGAAAGAGTAGCCAAGGCTTCTTCAGAAGTGGAAGTAGGAGATACCATAACTATTTTATTTGGATCTAGAACGACTAAAGTGGAAATAATGGCACTAGCAGAGCATGTTACAAAGGATTTTGCAAAAGAAATGTATCGTATGATAGAATAGTACCTTTATAAGGGTACTATTTTTTTAGTATAGAGAGGAAAAATGGGAATAAACAAATTCTTATAAGCATATGTTTAAATTAGGACATTGTGTAAAAGAGGGTGAAAATTCATGGAAGAGAGAAAAAGTGCAAAAAATAGGAACCAAAATATTATTCTTGAAAATAAAGAAAAGCTTAGTGTATCAGGAGTAGAACATGTAACAAGCTTTGACGAGAATACGATTATTTTAGAAACAGTTAAAGGGATTTTGACGATAAAGGGAAGTAGCTTAGATATTAATAAATTAAATTTAGATGATGGAAATGTTGTGGTAGAGGGAATTGTTGATGCTATGATGTATAGTGATCGTGAGAGCATAGGGAATAAAGGGATAGGATTTTTGGGGAAAATGTTTAAATAACCGCAGGGCGGTTATTTTTTTATGGATTAGACAAGTATAATAAATTGAGGTGATTGTATGATAACTTATGTATCTAAGCAAGCATATGTTTTTTTAGCCACTTTATATGGTGGAATTCTTATTGGCTTTATTTATGATCTATATAGGATTCTTCGGTGTATCTTTAAGCCTAAAAAAATAGCTACAATCATTGAAGATCTTATTTTTTGGATTGTTATTGGTATTGCATCTGCTTGGGTATTATTGTTTAGTAATGATGGAAAATTAAGATTTTACACGTTCTTAGGATTTGTAATAGGAGCAATTCTTTATAACAGAATTTTAAGTAGCTTTGTAATCGCAGGAATAGTAAGGGTATTACGTGTGATAAAAAGAATTTTTCTGAAAGTATTGGGGGTTGTATTATATCCCCTTAAAATCATAAAAAAATTTCTTTTAAGCATATGGAAACCAATAAAAAAGAAAATTCATCCTATCTATTTTAGAGTGAAGAGGTTCTGTCTACTACCTAAAATTTTTTATAGGGAAATAGTAAAATATACAAAGTTCATAAAAAATAAAAAATAGAAGGAATTTATATTTTTTTATAGAAATATTTAATGTAAATAAAGTCAATATGAGGGATGTGAAAATGGATAAAAATAAAAAAAGCAAGATAAAAAGTAAAAACCGGATTTTTCGTATAGTTATATTGATAGTTTTTTTATATGTATCTTGGATATTCATCAAGCAGCAGATGGAATTGAAAGAGTTAAAAAAACAAGAGGAGGCTTTGAATAATAAGATTTTAGAACTTAAAAAGGAAGCAGCCCAGCTTGAAGAAGAAAAAAGCTTAGGAGATGATCCTAAGTTTATCGAAAAGGTAGCAAGAGAAAGGCTTAAAATGGTAAAGCCAAATGAAATTATCTATATAGATGCGAATAAATCCAAATATACCCAATAAAAATAGGAAAGATAGAAGGAATCATATTGACAGGTTTATAAATATAATTTATAATGAGTGCAAATAATATATTATAATTATTCAAATTTAAAAGGAGGAAGTTTAATTTATGCCCGTTGAAGTTGGAAAAATTGTAGAGGGCACTGTAACTGGCATTACAAACTTTGGTGCTTTTGTTCAACTGCCAGAAGGAAAAACAGGTTTATGCCACATATCAGAAGTAGCAGATGATTATGTAAAAGACATTAGTACGTATCTTAAGGAGCAACAAAAGGTAAAGGTGAAGATTATCGCTATTGATCCGAAAGGAAAAATTAGCCTTTCCATTAGGAAAGCACAGCCTAAACCTGCTAAAAGAGAGCCTAAACCAGAAGCCTCTAAGTGGAAGAAAAATGATAAAGAGAGACATGGGTTTAGAGAAAAACAAGGATTTAAAGAAAGACAACCATCTTTTGAAGATAAATTAGCACAATTTCTAAAGGATAGTGAAGAAAAACAGCAACAAGTAAAAAAATATATGAAGGATTCTAGACGAGGAAATGGATTCAATAGAAAAGGAGTCGCTAGATAATAATAACCGAGACAATGTCTCGGTTTTGTATATATGGGAGGACTTTTTAAATGTTAAAATTAGGAGCTATTGACATTGGCACCAATTCTATGCGTATGATCATCGCTAAAATAGAGAATAGACGTATTGTTAAGAGTAGTAAGTTTTTAAATACAACAAGAATGGGTCACAGGGTTGATCAAACAGGAAGACTTTCGGATGAGGCAATGGATAGAAATATTCATGCTTTGAAGGAATTTATGGAGATTGCAAAAAAGGAAAAAATAGAAAAATTACCTATTATTGCAACAAGTGCTGTAAGAGATGCAAAGAATAAAGATATTTTTATAAAAAGAGCGAAAGAAGAAGTTCATGTATTTGTTGATGTGATCAATGGACAAAGAGAAGCAGAGTTAGGATTTATGGGTGTTTTAAAGGGGCTTGAAAGAGACGATGAAAATATTTTAGTGTTAGATATTGGAGGAGGAAGTACAGAATTTATTTTGGGAAATAAAGAAGGAATCAAGCATCTAATCAGTATTAATATTGGAGCTGTAAGGATGACAGAAAAATTTGTAACTACTGATCCAGTTTCAAAAAAAGAAGTAGAGCATATGAAGAAGGAAATAGATGATAAAATTAAAGATACCATTTCTTCCTTGTGTAAATTCAAAATTGATAGAGTGATCGGTATAGGAGGGACAGCTACGACCCTTGCTGCTGTATCAAAAAAGATGAATGTTTATGATCAAGAAAAGATCCATCAGACAAAGCTTAGTCATGAAAAAGTAAAAAATATTCTTAATGAGTTTTTATCAAAGAATTTAGACGACAGAAAAAAGATAGACGGACTTCAATCAAAAAGAGCAGATATTATTACAGCAGGAACTATTATTTTAGACAGAGTACTAAAAGGCGTTCAAATGGACCATATAACTATTAGTGAATATGATAATCTAGAAGGATTGATTTTTGAAAAATTAAATGGAAAGCTATAAAAACAACTTAATGGAATTAAGTTGTTTTTTAAATTTATATTATATGCTTTGTTTGAATGGAGTATACTAATTTTTTATTGATAAAGTATTACCCATATCGGCAAAGTTTACCAGTAACATCCTTTCTGTTTTTAGGACAAAGGAAAAATGATAGGATAACGTAGACTATATTTATGAGAATTTGTAAAAATCCATCACGAGTTGTCTGAAAATTCTTGAGGTTAAATCAGCTAACTTGACAAATCTTTTGGACACCCATTGATATAATTTTTTTAACAATAAGAAATGGGTGGTGTTAAAATGCTAGATAAAATAAATATTATCCCTTACAAAAGAGAATATGATGGACAAGTACAGGGATATGTAATGGAAAGAAAAAAGCTAGGGAGTTTTGTATCTAAAAATACTCTGATCCTTTTGAGTATAGCTGTACTACTTGGAAGAGCAAGTATTTTAGAGGGACTTGCCCCTTTTGGAATCGCTTTTTATATATCTTTATTGACGAAAGATAAGAAGTATGGGTACATGGGATTGTTTGTATTATTAGGAATGTTTACGATAGATGCTAATGTGGCTAAGTATAGTATTGCCTTATCATTATCTTTTATGGCATTTGGTGTGATAGGAGATAGAATACGATTTAAAACTTTATATACAGCAGCTATAGGAAGTCTTATTATGTTTGTAGCAGGAATTATTTATATGTTAGCTACAGAAATTTATATGTATGATGTAATAATGGAAGGGTTTGAATCAATCGTTGTTTTTGTTTTTATTTATATATTATCCTATGCAGTCCCTGTTATCATGCAAAGAACAAATAGAAAAATATTATCAAATGAAGAGTTGATTTGTATAGCCATAGGGGCAGCTATTGTTGTATCAGGATTATCTCATATGGCTATAGGCTCACTTAGAATAAAGAATATATTTGGGCTATTATTAACATTGATCTTTGCATATCAGGGAGGCGCAAGTGTTGGAGCAAGTGTAGGGATTACCATTGGGATTATTACAAGTATGTCAAGTATGGGGACACCTATGGTTGTTAGTATATATGGATTTTCAGGATTGCTTGCAGGTATATTTAAGGATTTAGGGAAAAAAGGATCTGTTATAGGAATGATTCTTGGTAATGCAATTCTTACTTTTTATATAAATGGTTCTACAGAGGTATTGGTGCAGCTTGAAGAAATTATAGCAAGCTTTATTATTTTTATATTGATGCCAAAATCCATGATGAATTACATGGAGAAGTTTGTAAACACGAATGAATGTGAAATAGATCAAACCCGTAGTGAACGAATTAAGAAAATGGTACATAGTAGATTAAAGGAATATGCAAAAGCGTTTTCTGAACTAGCTGTAACTTATGGAAATATTGCAGAGAAAAACAGAGTGATTGATCAAAATGATATGGCAAATGTAGTAGATGAGGTAGTAGAAAAAGCTTGTAAGAATTGTGGGATGTGTAGAAACTGTTGGCATAATAATTTTTATGGGACTTATAATGATGTGGTAGATGTAGTTGCTTATTTAGAATCTTATGGAGAAATAAAAAGAGAAAAAATTCCTGAGGTATTGAAAAAGAGATGTATCAAAATCGATTATTTAATAGATGTAATACAGAGTCGCTTTGAAGTTTATAAGGTTCACTATGAATGGCAGAGAAAGCTATTTGAAAGTAGGCAATTGGTAGCAGAACAATTCGATGGGGTAGCCCATATTATTGATGATTTATCTAAAGGATTAAATAAGAAGATGGATTTTAGAACAGAGGTTGAAGATGCTTTGTATGTAGCATTTGATAAGGAAGGAATTCTTATTGATAAAATTACAGTACTTGAGAAAGAAAACGAAAAATTTGAAATTGCAATAGAAAAAAGATGTTGTTTTGATAGAAAGCAATGTGATACACGTATAACACCTATTGTTTCTAGGGTAATAGGAAGAGAGGTTGTCAGAAAACCTAAGTTTTGTAAAGCTGATGAAGATACAGGGACTTGTTCATTTACATTGATTGAAGCAGAAAAATATGGAGTGGTAACAGGATTTTCACGAGTATCAAAGAATGATAGAGGTATTTGTGGAGATAGTTACTCTTTTATTGATTTAGCGGATGGTAAATATATGATGGCTTTAAGTGATGGAATGGGATCGGGAGAAAGAGCTGCTAAAGAAAGTCAAGCTACTATAGCTATATTAGAACAATTGATGGAAGCTGGATTTGAAAAGGATGTGGCTATAAAAACAATCAATTCTATCCTTGTTTTGAAATCCTCAGAAGAGACATTCTCAACAATGGACTTGTCCATAGTAGATTTATATACAGGAAAAGCAGAATTTGTAAAGATTGGTGCTGCATCTAGCTTTATTAAAAGGGCAAATGGTGGAGTAGAAGCAATAAGATCTACCTCTCTTCCAATAGGAATCCTGAATAATATAGATATTGAAAGCTTTGGTCAAAAATTGAATAATGGCGATTTTGTAGTGATGATGTCTGATGGTGTATTAGATGCAGATACAGATATAGATGAAAAAGAAAAATGGGTGATAGGTGCCCTTGAAAAACTAGATAGTAAAAATCCTCAGTCTATTGCAAATGAGCTTTTAGATATGGCTATAAAAAAATATGGAAACCAGGTGAAGGATGATATGACGGTGATGGTTTCAAAAATATGGGAAAGACGGTAAGAGCCTAAGAGGCTCTTTTCTTTTTGGAAAAAAACAGTATAGAAAGTATTACGCTTGCCAATAATCTAAACAAATGAAAGAGAAAGGGCGGATGAAAGTGGAAATTAAACAGATCATTTTAGTTACGGATGGAAAGTCAAACATAGGAGGAAATCCTATAACAGCAGCAAAGGGTGCAAAAAAAGAAAATATTGTTGTGAATACCATTGGCATTATTGATGAGGGCTGTTGTGATGAGGATGCACTTTGTGAGGTGGAAAAAATTGCACAGGCTGGTGGTGGTGTATGGGAAAATACAATGATTCAAAATTTAGGAAAGACTATGCATATACTTACTCAAAAAACAGTCAATAAAACCATTGAGACCATTGTAGGGAAGCAGTTGAAAAAAATAGTGGGTGCGGATCTTTCTGATATTCCTCCTAAAGTAAGGAGCAATGTAGTTGATTATATGGATCAGCTTGGAGAGGGAGCAAATGTGAAATGCTGTATTTTGATGGATTGTAGTGGAAGTATGAAAAACAAGATAAGTACTGCTAGACAAAGTATTATAGAGCTGATGAATTCTTTAAATGGAAGAAAAGGAAAGAGTGAAGTAGCAGTCATTGCTTATCCAGGAGAAAATGGAGAATTTACAACCTTGATTAGTGATTTTACACAAAATATACAAGAGGTGAAAGATAAAATACTTGAATTAAAGACAGGTGGTACAACGCCTACAGCAGCTGCTATTAATAGAGGGATCTTTCTAATGAAAGGGAATAAAGATGAAGAAATAGAGGAGATGCTTTTAAATAGTGAACCTCTATTAAAAGAGAGCATGGTATAGAAAGCGACTAGGAATAGTCGCTTTTTCTTCTATAAAAAGGATAATAAAAGAAAGTTTTTTGTGAAAGAGAGGTTATAGGAAGGATGAAGCCAAGATTATATAAAGGGTTTATAGTAAGGGGGAAATGGAATCACAATCAATATAAAATTATCCATTTATTAGGGGTAGGAGGAATTGGACAAGTTTACAAAGTAAAAGATATAGATAATAAAATTTGGGCGCTGAAAATAAGTATAGAGATGCAGAGTATTACAAAGGAATATGATATGTTAAAGCGATTTAATCATATAGGTCTTGTTCCTAAGGTAAAAGAAATAGATGATTTTTCTTATGAAAGGAATCAATTATATTATATGGTAATGGAATATATAGAAGGGAAAAACTTAAAAGAATATATCAAGATAAAACCTATAAATGTAAAAGTTGCAATGGGTATTACAATCCTCATAGGAAAGGCTTTTTTGATGTTACATAAAAAACATTTTATTTTTGGAGATTTAAAATTAGAGAATTTGATGATTGATACAAAAAATAATCTAATAAAAATCATTGATCTAGGAGGTGTCACTCCTATGGGATCTTCAGTAAAGGAATTTACACCTTTATATGACCGAGCAAGTTGGAATATGGGGCTTAGAAGAGGAGATGAAAAGTATGATCTTTTTAGTTTAAGCATGCTACTGACAACCCTTTTATTAAGGAAAAATTTTATTCCAGGAAAAATGTCTGTGGATGAATTGATAAAAAAGCTAGAAGATATACACATTTCTTCAGTGTTGACCCATTTAATCCACAGGGGATTTGTACAAAATAGTAGATCCTTTGAAGAATTTTTAATAGAATTAGAAACCATATATATAAATGGTAACTATGAAGAAGGAGGTTTTACAGTAGATAAACAAAATTTAGCTATTAATATGCTATTTGTTGGAAGTATATTGCTATTTTTAGGAGTTATCGTGCAACACTTATAAAAAAAGTATTTTGTTTTAAAAGGATTTTAAGGGGAAAATATAGAAATATATGAAGGTCTTTCTTTCAAAATTTAAGGTTCAGATAGGAGTAGATCCATGCTTGAGAAATTTTTACAGACAGTAAAAAAACATCATATGTTTCAAAAAGGAGATGGAATTGTAATAGGGGTTTCTGGAGGACCTGATTCTATGACGCTTTTACACCTTTTTTATAGAATTAGAGAGGAGTATGATTTAAATCTTTATGCAGTTCATTTAAATCATCAATTTAGAGGGAAAGAAGCTGATGCAGATGCAGAATATGTAAGGCGGTTTTGTGAAAATATAGGAGTAAAAGCTTTTATGTTTAGTGAAAATATAGCTTTATATAGTAGAGAGAGAGGAATTACATTTGAAGAGTCAGGTAGAGAAAGAAGATACAAATTATTTCATGAAGTAATGAAAGACATGGGTGCTAGTAAAATTGCGGTTGCTCAAAATCTGGATGACCAAGCAGAAACACTACTGATGAGACTTATGAGAGGTAGTGGAATTGAAGGGCTTAGTGCTATTGATTATGTGAGAGATAGAAAAGTGATAAGGCCTATTTTAGATATTACAAGAGAAGAGATTGAAAGCTATTGTCGTGAATATGATCTACACCCAAGGATTGATCAAACCAATTTGGAAGCAGTTTATACAAGGAATCGTATAAGATTAGAGTTGATTCCATATATAGAAAAGCATTTTAATAGAAATATAAAGGAAGTATTAGCAAGAACAACAAATCTTATAAGAGAAGATAAGGATTTTTTAAACCTTTCAGCACAAGAATCGTATAGAAAGCTTGTTAAAAAAGAAAATTTAGAAATTATTATTCGTAAAAAAGATTTCGAAAGGCAGCATATAGCCATTAAAAAGAGAATATTACGAAAGGCAATACTTGAGATACAAGGAGATTTGAAGGATATACAAAGTAAGCATATACAAAAGATATTAAATCTAATTCAATATGGTCAAGTAGGGAATCATATTGATTTACCCAAATATCTTTATGTAGTTTTGGATTATGAAAATGTTGTAATTAGAAAAGGAAAAAGAAAAATAGAAAATAATGATTTTGAATACAATATAAATATTGGTGAAACATTAAATATAAAAGAGTTAAATACGATTTTGATAGCCCTAGTTGTAGACCATAAAGAAATAAAAAATATCCCGAAGGAAAAAGATAAGAAGTATTTTGATTTTGATAAAATAAAAAATCATATGATTGTTCGAAATAGAAAAAATGGGGATCGTTTTATACCTCTTGGAATGAAAGGAAGTAAAAAGCTAAAGGATTTTTTTATTGATCAAAAAATAGCTAGAGAAGAGAGAAATCAGATTCCTCTTGTTTGTGATGGAGAAAAAATCATATGGGTTATTGGACATCGTATGAGTGAAGAATATAAAGTACAGAAGGATACAAAAAAAGTATTAGTCCTGTGCTATAGACCCTATAACTAAAGAATTTTTCAAATATTTAACAACAGAAGATGGTTGAATTGATTGTTTTATATAAAAAAATATGGTAGAATTAAAAGATGTTAAATTCAAGAATAACGTTTTGAAAGGAGGGCTTTGGTTGAAGAAATTTTTTAGGGGAGCTAGCTTCTATATACTAATATTTATTATTATCATTTCCATTGTACACTTCTACGGACAGCCAGCGCAAGATAAATTAAAATTATCTGTTTCAGAATTTATCAACCAATTACAAAAAGAAAATATTCAAGAAATTAAAATAGTAGAAAATGCTATTGAGGGAAAATTGAAAAATGATCAAGAATTTAAAACATATATACCACCTGTGGTTCGCTCGGAAATATTAACAGAAAAATATATACTTCCACAGATGGAAAGTGGAAAATTAGTTGTTAAGGGAGAACCACCAGCAAAGACACCATGGTTCTTTGAAATTTTACCGTCAATATTTATGGTTCTAATTTTTGTTGTATTTTGGTTTGTATTTATGCAACAATCTCAAGGGGGCGGAAGTCGAGTTATGTCCTTTGGGAAGAGTAAAGCAAAGCTTCATAAAGAAGATGAAAGAAAAAAGGTTACCTTTGATGATGTTGCAGGACTTGATGAGGAAAAGGAAGAACTGCAAGAGGTTGTTGATTTTCTAAAAAATCCTAAAAAATATATGGAATTAGGTGCAAGGATTCCAACAGGTATTTTAATGGTGGGACCTCCAGGAACAGGAAAAACTTATCTTTCTCGTGCTACAGCAGGAGAAGCAGGGGTACCATTCTTTAGTATAAGTGGTTCTGATTTTGTTGAAATGTTTGTTGGGGTTGGAGCGTCTCGTGTTCGTGACCTTTTCGAACAGGCGAAGAAAAATTCACCATGCATTGTGTTTATAGATGAAATCGATGCAGTAGGAAGAAAAAGAGGAGCAGGTCTTGGTGGAGGACATGATGAAAGAGAACAGACACTAAACCAATTACTTGTAGAGATGGATGGATTTGGAGTTAATGAGGGGATCATTGTTATTGCTGCAACCAATAGACCAGATATCTTAGATAAAGCATTGCTTCGTCCAGGTAGGTTTGATAGACAGGTGATGGTAGGTGTTCCAGATATTAAAGGTAGAGAAGAAATATTAAAAGTACATTCTAAAAATAAACCTTTAGCACAAGGTGTAGATTTAAAGGTTCTAGCTAGAAGAACACCTGGATTTACTCCAGCAGACATTGAGAATTTAATGAATGAAGCAGCTCTTTTATCTGCTAGAAAGAATGATAAAAAAATAAGCATGAGCACAATTGAAGAAGCCATTACAAAAGTAATTGCAGGACCAGAAAAAAGAAGTAGAGTTGTTAGTGAAAAGGATAGAAAGCTTACAGCATTCCATGAGGCAGGTCATGCTGTTGTAGCAAGAATGCTTCCAAATACAGATCCAGTACATCAAGTTACGATTATTCCTAGAGGTAGAGCAGGCGGATTTACCATGATTCTACCTAAGGAAGAGAAAAGCTATGCTACGAAGACTGAAATGGAAGAACAAATTGTACATCTTTTAGGAGGTAGAGTTGCTGAAAAACTAGTATTAGATGATATTAGTACTGGAGCTAGCAATGACCTAGAAAGAGCTACAAATATTGCCAAAGCTATGGTTACTAAGTATGGAATGAGCGATACCTTAGGACCTATTGCTTACAGCACAGAAGATGAAGTATTCTTAGGAAGAGATTTTTCCACAAAGAGAAATTATTCAGAAGAAATTGCTTCTAAGATCGATAAGGAAATAAGAATGATTATTGATGAAGGCTATGAAAAAGCTGAAATCTTATTAAAAGAAAATATGGAAAAACTCCATCTAGTAGCTAATACACTTCTTGAGGTTGAGACCCTTAATGCAGAAGATTTTGAAAAGCTATTTATAGAGGAGAAAAGCATTTTTGATTTAGAAAAAAAAGATGATTTTTTAGATTTAGATAAAGAATAATAAAAAACCCCCTTTGCTTATGCAAAGGGGTTTTTATGAATTGTAGAAATATAGAAAAATTATATAATTCTTTGAAGAATATAAGACAATTTCCCAGGAAATAATAAAATTTAGAGAGAAAAGGACCGAAAAGGGTTCTTTTTTGTATATATATTGGAAAACTCTGAAATTAGTGTATAATGGGTATGAGATAAAAATATAGAAAAGGGAGAAGTGATAAGATGCGAGAAATAGATGTAAAAGACATGGAAAACATTGTAAGAGACCTTTGTATAAAAGCAAATCTTTATTTAGGAGAAGATGTGATCAGTGCCTTTGAAAAAGCAGAAAAAAAGGAAGCTTCTCCTGTTGGAAAAGAAATTATAAAAAATCTAATTAAAAATGCTGAAATTGCTAAGAATGAAGAAATGCCTATTTGTCAGGATACTGGGATGGCTGTATTTTTTGTGGAAGTAGGACAAGATGTACAATTGATTGGAGGAAATATTACAAAGGCTATTAATGAAGGGGTAAGAAGAGGCTATAAAGATGGCTATTTAAGAAAGTCAGTGGTAAAGGATCCTTTAATAAGAGAAAATACAAAAGATAATACACCAGCTATTATATATTATGACATTGTACCAGGAGAAAATATCAAAATTACTTTTGCCCCAAAGGGCTTTGGAAGTGAAAATATGAGTAAAACAAAAATGTTAAAGCCTTCTGATGGAGTGAAGGGAGTTATAGACTTTGTTACTGAAACTGTAAGGGCTGCAGGACCTAATCCTTGTCCTCCTATTGTGGTAGGTGTTGGGATAGGAGGAACAATGGACAAAGCGGCCGTTCTTGCTAAAAAGGCTTTAACTAGACCTATAGGATCATATAGTGAAAAGGAACATTTAAGAGAAATAGAAGAGATCTTAATAAGAAAAATAAATAATTTAGGAATTGGACCTCAAGGCTTAGGAGGAAATACTACGGCTTTAGCTGTCCATGTAGAAAGTTTTCCAACCCATATAGCAGGACTTCCTGTGGCTGTAAATATAAATTGTCATGCTACAAGACATGAAGAAGTAATTTTATAGGGGGGTATACGATGACTATAAAAAGAATAGCCACACCATTAACAAAAGAAAAGATAAAAAATCTTAAAGCAGGAGATACAGTCTATATATCAGGAACCATTTATACAGGAAGAGATGCAGCTCATGCGAGATTAGTAGCTACAGTAAATAGAGGAGAAGAGCTTCCTTTTGATATGAAAGATGCTATTATTTATTATGTAGGACCAACTCCTGCAAAGCCAGGAAAGCCTATTGGTTCTGCTGGACCTACTACAAGCTATCGAATGGATGATTTAACGGTTCCTCTCCTTGAAAAGGGACTCACTGGAATGATTGGAAAAGGATTAAGAAACCAAAAAGTAATAGATGGAATGAAAAAGGAGGGGGCAGTATATTTTGCTGCAATTGGTGGAGCAGCAGCACTCATTGCTAATTCCATTAAAAAAGCTGAAATCATTGCTTATGAAGATTTAGGTCCAGAGGCTGTTAGAAAATTAGAAGTAGAAGATTTTCCAGCTATTGTTGTGATTGATCAGGAAGGAAATAATCTTTATGAAACAGAAAGAGAAAAATATGAACAATTAGAGGAGAAAAAATAAATGACAGATTATAATAAGCTAGCACTTGAGATGCACAAAGAAAACAGGGGAAAAATTTCAGTTGAGAGTAAAGTAGCTTTAGCAAATAAAGATGATTTGTCTACAGCCTATACACCTGGAGTGGCAGAGCCTTGTCGTGAAATCCATAAAAATAAAGAAGAAGTTTACACATACACTTCCAAGGGAAATATGGTGGCAGTAGTGAGTGATGGAACGGCAGTGCTTGGACTTGGAGATATTGGTGCTCACGCAGCTATTCCCGTTATGGAAGGAAAAGCAGTTTTATTTAAAAGTTTTGCAGGTGTAGATGCTTTTCCTATATGTTTAGATACGAAAGATACAGATGAAATTGTAAAAACCATTAAGCTAATGGCACCTATGTTTGGTGGAATTAATCTCGAAGATATTGCAGCTCCTAGATGCTTTGAGATAGAAGAAAAATTGAAAAAGGAATTAGATATTCCTGTTTTTCATGATGATCAACATGGGACCGCTATTGTTGTATTAGCAGGACTTATTAATGGACTAAAGCTAGCAGAAAAAGAACTTGAAAGTGCAAAAGTAGTGATCAATGGTGCTGGGTCAGCTGGAATTGCTATTACAAAATTATTATTAAAAGCAGGCGTTAAGGATATTGTTCTTTGTGATAAAAATGGAGCAATATTTGAAGGAGCAAAGTGGTTAAATATAGCACAAGAGGAAATCGCAAAAGTAACCAATCATAAAAAAGAGCAGGGAAATCTAGTGAAGATTATGAAAAATAAGGATGTTTTCATAGGTGTTTCAGCACCAAATATTGTAACAAAGGAAATGATCGCATCTATGAATGAAAAAGCTATTGTATTTGCTATGGCAAATCCTGTTCCTGAAATTATGCCTGAGGATGCAATAGAGGCAGGAGCTTTTATTGTGGGAAGTGGTAGATCGGATTATCCGAATCAAATTAACAATGTATTAGCATTTCCTGGGATTTTTAGAGGGGCACTAGATGTACGTGCAAAACAGATTACAGAAAATATGAAAGTAAGAGCAAGCTTTGCTATTGCAAATGTTTTAAAGAAAGAGGAGCTAAGAGCAGATAAAATTATTCCAAATCCTTTCAATAAAAATGTTGCAAAAGCAGTTGCAGAAGCGGTTATAGAAGCTGCTAAGGAAGATGGGGTAGCAAAAATTTAAAGAGACAATAAAAGAAGAACCTAAATTTAGGGTTCTTTTTTTATGGAAAATTATTTGAATATTTTATACAATAGATATAGACATACCTGAAAGGGGTGAAGAATGTGAAAAGCTTGAAGGTAAAAATACCCATACTCATGATTAGTTTAGTTTTATTTGCTACTTTAGGAAGTACTTATGTAACCTATAGAATAGCTAGTAAACAAATGAGACAGCACATTATTGATAAAAATACCATTATCGCTAATATGATTGCAGACCAAGTCAATCAGTATTTATCTGATGCTAAGAATACGGTAAAATATATGGCTCAAAATGCTGATGTAAACCATATGGAAAAAATAAAGGAAGGAATTGATGGAATTTATAAAAGCTATAGATGGTTAGATGTTATGTTTTATATGACAGATGATGGAAAAATCACCTATAGTGTACCTCATAATGATATTATTTATCATAGAGATTATGTAGAAAGAGAGTATTATAAATATCTTATAGAAAAAAAAGAAAGCTACATTAGTAAGGTTTTTATCAGTAGTTTATTAAATCAGCCACATATTATAATTGTGTCGCCTATACTAGATGCATATACTAGAGAGATCAAGGGGATTATTGGCGGTGGCGTGCCACTAGAGGCAATCAATAAGATTGTAGAAAAAACACAAAATGAATATGATGGAAAAATATATGTGATTGATGAGGATGGTAAAATATTAGTTAGTCCAGATCATAATGAAATGTTTAAAGAGATTTCATTGAAAAGAAATATAGAAATAGAAAATAGAGTTATGGGATTAGAAGAAATTTCGAAAAAATATTTAAAGGGAGTAGGACAATATAGGAACAATGGACATAAGGTATATGTATCCTTTAGTAAAATTGAAAACTATAAAGGAATGATTATTGTTGAACGAGATGAGGAATATATAGGAAAAGAAATCAAAAAAATTCAAAAAGAGCTAATGCCATTCATTATAGGTATCATGATGATCTCATTTTTATTAAGTATTTCCTTAGCTTATACAATTACAGAGCCTATAGAAAAATTAGTGGTTTATACAAGAAATATAAGCAAAGATATTCAGAAAGGAATGAAAGGCTTTAAAGTTACAAAGGCTAATGAAATTGGTGAACTAGAGCGTGCTTTTTATGGCATGAGTAAAGAGTTGAGTACCAAGATAGAAGATATAAAAAATTCTCACAAGAGAGAAAAGGATACGAGAAAATATTTGAATAATATATTAAGGAGTGCAGGAAGTGGTGTTTTTGTTATTGATGATCAGGATAAAATCGTAATATTTAATAGAGCAGCGGAAAAGATTACAGGCATTAACAGTAAAAATATTGTTGGAAAATATGTCAATGAATTGATGAAGGATTTGAATTTACCTAAAGATATTTTTTATGAAGAGCTAACAAAAAACAAATTTATGGAAGAAGCATACAAAATTAAAAGAAATGATATGGATGTACCTATTAGTATGATCATTTCCCCAGTATATGATGATAGGGATCAATCCATTGGATTTGTTTGCCTTATGAAGGATTTAACTCAAATTAAAATGTTAGAACAGCAAATAAAAAGAGAAGATCGCTTAAAAACAATCGGAGCATTATCTTCATCTATTATACATGAAATAGGAAACCCTTTAGCAGGAATGACAAATCTTTTAGAAGTATTAAAAGATCATGTAGAAGATGAGGTACTAAGAGAAGAGCTAATAACTGCCATAAGAGAAGAAGTAGATATGCTGAATAATATTGTCATTAATTTTTTGGAATTTACCCGCATGAATAGCAATAAAAAAGTTGCTGTAAATATACTACATATTATAGATAGCACATTGAATATCTTAAAACCAGAGATCAAATACAAAACCATACGTGTGGTGAAAAAATTTC
This sequence comes from Marinisporobacter sp., assembly GCA_025210395.1. Classification (GTDB taxonomy): domain Bacteria; phylum Bacillota; class Clostridia; order Peptostreptococcales; family Thermotaleaceae; genus Crassaminicella. The sequence continues at coordinate 31,527 of JAOARV010000004.1, read as the reverse complement.
CATGTGAAATTCCCCATATAAAAGTAGACCCATCTGCTATGAGGCAGGCGTTAGTAAATATATTAAAAAATAGTATTCAAGCAGTAGAGTCCTGTGGAATGATTGAAATAAAAGTGCAAAAGGATAGGGAAAATACATTAACCCTTTCTATAAAAGATAATGGATCAGGCATGGGTGAGGAAATGATGGACAAAATATTTAATCCTTTTTTTACAACAAAAGAAGATGGAACGGGATTAGGTCTTTCTATTGTTCATAAAATTATAACAGATAATGGTGGCAGCATTGCTGTAAAAAGTGAGCTTTCAAAGTATACAGAATTTATATTATCATTTAAGGGGGAGACAGATGAAATTATTGATCATTGACGATGAAAAAAGCATAAGATTGTCCCTACGTATAGCTTTAAGCAAATTAGGAATAAAAATTTTAGTAGCAGCTTCTGGAGAAGAAGGGGTTAAAATTTTTGATCAAGAAAGACCGGATCTATGCATTGTAGATATTAATTTACCAGGAATTAGTGGTATTGATGTTTTAAAGCATATTAGAAAAAAGGATAAAGACAGTATCGTTATGATGATTACTTATATTAGTGAAGTAAGATTAGCTGTTGAAGCAATGAAATTAGGTGCAAATGATTATTTTACAAAGCCTTTTAATATGGAGGAGATCAAAGAAAGCATTAATCATAATATAAAATATATCAAAAAATCACAAGAGATATCCTATAAGGAAAAAAAAGAAATAGCAGAAATTATTGGAAAAAGCAAGGATATACAAGGAATAAAAAGTATTACTAAAAAAGTAGGAAATATGCCTTATGATACATTTATCCTTGTTCAAGGAGAAAGTGGGACAGGAAAAGAAATTGTTGCAAAGGCAATTCATTTTAACGGAATTAGAAGCAATAAGCCCTATATTGCTTTAAACTGTGCAGCTATTCCGAAGAATTTACAAGAAAGTGAATTGTTTGGATATGAAAAGGGTGCATTTTCTGATGCAAAAAAGATGAAAAAAGGATTGATTGAGGAGGCAAATGAAGGAACCTTGTTTTTAGATGAAATTGGAGATATGGATATACTTCTTCAAGCAAAGCTTTTAAGAGTATTGCAGGAAAAGAAATTTAGACGTATTGGAGGAATAATAGAGATTGAATTTAGTGCAAATATTATCGCAGCAACTAATAAGGATTTGCTAGAAGAAATAAAAAAAGGGAGCTTTAGGGAAGATTTGTATTATCGATTGAATGTAGTGCCTATTTATACAACTCCCCTCAGAGAGAGAAGAGAGGATATTGAAATATTGATGGATTACTTTATTCAACAATATAATCATGCCTTAAACAAAGAGGTCAAGGGAATGACGCATGATGCTTTAGAAATTTGTAAAAACTATGAATGGAAGGGGAATGTGAGAGAATTAAAAAATTTCATAGAAAGAGTGATGATCTTTCAAGAAGAAAGCTTGATAGATGTAGAAAATTTACCTGAAAATATTATCAATTATAGTACTCAAGGAAAAGGAAGCGTAGTAGTAACTAGTAATTTAGAGGATGTTGAGATGCAGGTCATCAATAAAGCTTTAAAAGAAAATGGTTGGAATATTTCAAAAACAGCCAGAGGGTTAGGAATTTCTCGTATAACATTGAGAAGAAAAATTGAAAAGTATAGTATACAAAAATGAAAAAGTGGAAACATCTGAACCACAAGTGGTAAAAAAATTACCACTTGTGGTTTTTTAAATACTATTCTGAAAATTAGAAGAAAGGAAAATGCGCATTTGAAATTTCTGAAAAATTGGAATAGAATTTGCATTTAAATTTTATCAAAGATACAAAGTAGAGAACAAAGGTCGGTTAGACATTGCTGGAATTAATTTTAATGAAAATAGGGAGGTGCATAAGGAAAACGATTGCCATAGACTGTTTAAGTTAGAGAAATCATAAAAAGGAGGAAATAAAATGAAATTTGATGTAGCAACTTGGTTAATGAATCCCTTTATACTCATGTTTATATCCGTATTTACGGGAATGTTATTTGGGAAAATAAAATTTGGAAAGTTTAATTTTGGTGTATCAGGTACATTGTTTTCTGGACTTTTAATAGGTTGGTGGGTATTAGGATATGCAGGTGATTTTGCTGAAGGGGATCAAGGGTTTGGCGCAGCACAAAAATTAATGAAAGCCGGAGTTATTGATAAGAATTTCTTTTTATTATTTCTTATATTGTTTGTTGCCGCAGTAGGTCTTTTAGCAGCAAAAGATATGGGAACGGTTCTTAGAAAATATGGAGCAAAATTTGTTCTTTTAGGGATTTTGATTACTTTTTTAGGGGCAGCATCCACTTATGGAATGACTCGACTTAGTACTTCTTTAGGAGTAGAGGCTAATCCATATGAAATATCTGGTGTTTATACGGGGGCATTAACAAGTTCTCCGGGACTTGCAGCAGCCATTGAAACAGCAAGAGGTCACGCTACTCATAAAGCTGAGATTTATGAAAATATGAGTGATGTTGAAAAATTGAAGGTTTTGCATATATTAGATTCAACAGGTCAATTAACAGTAGAGAATACACCCATATTATCAGAAGATCAAAAAGCACAATTAATCAAAAATGCTGAAGCAGGTATTGGTGTAGGCCATGCCATAGGATATCCATTTGGTGTATTAATTGTTATCATTTGTGTAAACTTCTTCCCTAAAATATTTGGTATGGATGTGCAAAAGGAACAAGAACAACTTAGAAAAGAAATGGCCGCAGCAAAAGCTACAGAAGGTGGAAAAGAAATCAAAGAAACGAGCTTTGATCTTACTGCGTTTGCTATTGCGTGTTTTTTTGGCTATACCATAGGAAAAATAAAAATACCGCTCCCCTATCTAGGAGACTTTAGCTTAGGCTCTACCGGTGGTGTTTTAATAGGTGCATTGATCCTTGGTCATATAGGAAAAATAGGCTTCTTAAATTTTAGAATGAATAATAAGATTTTAGGTGTTGTAAGACAATTATCCCTTGCCTTTTTCTTAGCTATTGTAGGTCTTCGATATGGGTTTAAAGTATTTGATGCTATATTTGGTGGCGGATGGTATTTAGCAGTTGTATCGTTAGTTGTAGGAATTGTGGCTATGACAATAGGTTTCTTTATAGGAAGATATGTATTAAAAATTAACTGGGTTATGTTATCTGGAGCTATTTGTGGAGGTATGACATCTACTCCTGGCCTTGGTGCAGCCGTTGATGCTATTGGGAGTGATGATCCTGCTGCAGGATATGGAGCAACTTATCCAGCGGCATTATTAGGAATGGTAATTTTCACGATTATATTACACAATTTACCAATGTAAAAAGATAATTTTGCTTTAATATGAATAATAAAAAAATAAATGTGAAGCGGTAAGAAAAATTTGTTAAAATATAGGTATTGCAATGTAAAAATATTCAGTTTGTATATCTAAAATTTACTCCATAGACATTTTCCTTTAGCACCTGAATTTTATTTTTAGACATGGAATTTTAAAATAATTTGCAATTCATAAAAAATTATAGCCTTTACAGATGGGATGATTAAGTATATAATTTTTTATAAAGTGATTTTTAATGGTCAAAAAATAAAATACATCATGATTTATGTTGGAGGTGCGGTAACTTGTTACCTAACAAAGTCTTTATAAGTGGATATGCAAAGCTCCCAAAGGGAATTACGGCAACAGAGCTTTATAGTGTCATATCCGTAGGACTGTTGGTAAACAGATACACTGGAGAAATTCTTGATGCAGAGGCTTCCTTGGTAACAACAGTAGCAAAAAATTTCTTTAAAAATAATCTTGTAGGTGAAAATATTAATCATGTTGACGAAATAGAAAAAATATTTAAAGAGAGCTACTATGGTTCTGCAAGAAAAGCGATTATATCTGCTTTAAGAACATGTCATGAAAAGTTCAGACAGATTGTTGATGGTGCTGAAGAAATTGAGTAAATTGTAAGCCTATTATCTGTGATGGCAAAATGCCCTTTTGCCAAATTAAAGCAGATGAAATCCGGCTAGATATATGGTGCGAGTATAGTGAATATTTGTACCCTATGTCTAGTCGTTTTTGTTTTTGTGATGACCAATTAAAAGGGAGGACGACTGACATGTTAGAAAACAGAATTAGAAGAGAAGCTTTGAAGAACAAAATTATTTCGGCTGAGGAAGCTGCTATGTTGATTAAAGATGGAATGACTATTGCTACAAGTGGATTTACTCCTTCTGGGTATCCTAAAGCTGTACCCCTAGCTTTAGCTAAAAGAGGTGAAAATGGAGAAGAAATAGGGGTAACGGTTATAGCAGGAGCTTCAGTAGGTGATGAATTAGATGGTGCCCTAACAAGAAGTGGTGTAATGAAAAGAAGATTTCCTTATCAAACGAATAAAGATTCAAGAAATGCTATCAATAATGGTGCTTTAATGTATCAAGACATGCATTTAAGCCATGTTCCGCAATTTATTGATTATGGATTCTTTGGAAAAATAGATGTAGCAATTGTTGAAGCTTTAGCCATAACTGAGGAAGGTGGAATTATCCCTACTACTTCTGTAGGTATTGCACCTCATGCTATAAAAAATGCTGAAAAGGTTATTATTGAAATCAATACAAGTCAACCAATAGAATTAGAAGGGGTGCATGATATATATATTCCTAATAGGCCACCCCATAGAAAGCCTATTCCGATTATTCATCCTGGAGATCGAATTGGAACACCTTATATACCTTGTGATCCAGAAAAAATTGTAGCAATTGTAGTTACGGATATAACAGATAAAGTTAGACCATTAGGCGCAATAGATGAAGATTCTAAGAAAATATCAGGACATATTATAGAATTTTTAGAGCATGAAGTAAAAATGGGAAGACTTCCTAAAAATTTACTTCCTCTTCAATCAGGAGTAGGATCTGTGGCCAATGCAGTTTTAGGAGGACTTGTTGAATCTAAGTTTGAAAACCTCACTTGCTATACAGAAGTCATACAAGACTCTATGTTTGATTTAATCGATGCTGGAAAAGTAACGGTTGCTTCTGGAACATCCTTTACACCATCAGAAGAAGGACTAAAGAGACTTCTTAACAATATGGAGCATTATGCAAAACATTGTGTCCTGCGACCAATGGAAATTAGTAATAATCCAGAAGTAGCGAGAAGACTTGGTGTAATTGCTATGAATACAGCTATAGAAGTAGATATTTATGGACATGTAAATTCAACGAATATTATGGGCTCTCGTTTAATGAATGGGATAGGTGGATCAGGAGATTTCACAAGAAATGCATATCTATCTATATTTACAACTGTATCTACAGCAAAAAATGGAGATATTTCTTCTATCGTACCAAAAGCATCTCATATAGATCATACAGAACATGATGTATGTGTTATTGTAACAGAACAAGGGCTTGCTGATTTAAGAGGAACTTCTCCAAGAGAAAGAGCAAGAAAGATTATACAAAATTGTGCGCATCCTGATTATAAAGATATGCTAATGGATTACCTAGAAAGAGCTGAAAATGGGAAATTTAAGCATGAACCACACTTGATAGGAGAATCATTATCTTGGCATGAAAGATTTTTAGAGACAGGAAGTATGAAAATAAAATAGGATATGTATACTTTTTTAGGCATGTATGTTATATAACAGAATGTATACATATATACTTCGCAAAACAGGGTACAAAAAATAATGATTTGTGGTATTCTAAAAATATAATAGATAGATAAATATATATAAGCTTTAAGAAGGAGGAAAAATATGTTTGAGAAAGAGAGATTAGGCAAAGTAAAGGAAAGCTTTGATGCTTTTGATGAGAAGGTGGCAGAAGCACTAAAAAAGAGACCAGAAAGAAAAGAAACATTTGAAACTGGTTCAGGAGCAGTTGTAAATAGACTTTATACTCCTCTTGATATTGAGGGATTTGATTATGAAAATGATTTAGGTATGCCAGGTAGCTATCCTTACACTAGAGGGGTACAGCCTACTATGTATAGAGGAAGATTTTGGACAATGCGTATGTATGCAGGATTTGCTACTGCTGAAGAGTCCAACAAGCGTTATAAGTTCTTGATTGAACAAGGATCAATGGGTCTTTCAGTTGCATTTGACCTTCCAACACAAATTGGATATGATTCAGATCATCCATTAGCAGAAGGAGAAGTTGGAAAGGTTGGAGTTGCAATAGATTCATTAGCAGATATGGAAATTTTATTTGATGGTATTCCACTAGATAAAGTTTCAACTTCTATGACAATTAATGCACCAGCATCTGTACTTTTAGCTATGTACATAGCTGTAGCAGAAAAACAAGGTGTGTCAGCTGATAAACTAAGAGGTACTATCCAAAATGATATCTTAAAAGAGTATATAGCTCGTGGAACATATATCTTCCCAACAGAAGCTTCTATGAGACTGATTACAAATATATTTGAATATTGCTCTAAAGAAGTACCACTATGGAATACGATTTCAATTTCTGGATACCACATCAGAGAAGCAGGTTCAACTGCTGCTCAAGAAGTTGGATTTACACTTTCAGATGGTATTGCTTATGTAGATGCTGCAATCAAAGCAGGGCTTGATGTAGATACATTTGCACCGAGACTTTCCTTCTTCTTTAATGCACATAATGATATTTTAGAAGAGGTTGCTAAATATAGAGCAGCAAGAAGATTATGGGCAAGAATCATGAAAGAAAGATTTGGAGCAAAAAAACCTAAGTCTATGGCACTTAAATTCCATACACAAACAGGTGGATCTACCCTTACTGCACAACAACCAGAAAACAATATTGTTCGTGTTGCCATTCAAACACTTGCAGCAGTTTTAGGTGGAACACAATCATTACATACAAACTCTAAAGACGAAGCATTAGCTCTTCCTACAGAAGATTCTGTAAGAGTAGCCCTTAGAACACAACAAATCGTAGCATATGAGAGTGGTGCTGCTGATACAGTAGACCCACTAGCAGGTTCATACTATATTGAAGCAAAAACAAAAGCTATTGAAGAAGAAGCTATGAAATATATTAAAAGAATCGATGAAATCGGTGGAGCACCAAGAGCCATTGACAACGGTTATATTCAACAAGAAATTATGGATGCAGCCTACAACTATCAAAAGGATATTGAAAATGGTAAGAGAATCATTGTTGGTATGAATAAGTTCCAAATTGAAGAAGAAGCTCCAAAGGGATTATTGAAGGTAGATCCTTCCGTTGGAGAATTACAAAAATCAAAAATTCAAGCATTAAAAGAAAAAAGAGATAATGCATTAGTACAAGAAAGATTAGAAGCTTTAAGAACAGCTTGTAAGAGTGATGAAAACTTAATGCCACATATCTTAGATGCTGTAAGAGCTTATGGTACACTAGGAGAAATCTGTGGTGTCATGAGAGAAGTTTTTGGTGAATATCAACAAAGCGTACAATTATAGATAAATCGTTATTAAATATACTTTTATAGATAGAATTTGGGAAGATAAAATAAGGAGGAAAAATTCATGGATAGACCGATTAGAGTATTAGTTTCAAAGCCAGGCCTTGATGGACACGATAGAGGAGCGAAGGTAATCGCAAGAGCTTTAAGAGATGCAGGGATGGAGGTTATCTATACTGGACTTAGACAAACACCTGAGCAGATTGTAAATGCTGCTATCCAAGAAGATGTAGATTGTATTGCAATGAGTATTTTATCTGGAGCGCATAATACATTGCTTCCAAAGGTTGTAGCGCTTCTTAAGGCTGAAAATGTAGATGATATATTAGTAGTTGGTGGAGGGGTTATTCCAGATGATGATATTCCTTTCTTAAAAGAAAAGGGCATAGAAGAAGTATTTACACCTGGAACACCAACTTCTGTAACAATAGATTACATTAGAGAAAACATCAAAAGAAAATAATGAACATGACTATAGATGCAGATTCAGACTTTTTGGTCTGCAGTCTGCAATTATAGTATGGTTAGGAAATAGGTGGTGAGCCAATGGATTTAGCACAAAGGTTATTAAATGGAGAAAAGAGAGCTGTTGCAAGACTCATTTCAATGGCGGAAAATCATGACAGGGAAGCCATTGAAGTATTAAAAAAGCTATATGAGAAAACGGGAAATGCTCATGTAGTTGGGATTACAGGACCTCCTGGAGCTGGAAAAAGTACATTGACCGATAAAATTGTAAAAGCTTTAAGAAGAGAAGGTAAAAAGGTGGGGGTTATTGCTGTTGACCCGACAAGTCCCTTTACAGGAGGTTCGATTCTAGGAGACCGTGTAAGAATGAATGAACTAAGTATTGACCCTGGTGTTTTCATAAGAAGTATGGGAACAAGAGGTCATTTAGGAGGACTATCTAAGGCTACATCTGCTGCTGTGAAGATTTTAGATATATATGGTGCAGACTATATATTTATTGAAACAGTAGGGGTTGGGCAATCAGAAGTAGATATTGCAAAAAATGCAGATACGACTCTTATGGTAATGGTGCCAGGTCTTGGCGATGATATTCAAGCTATAAAGGCAGGAATTATGGAAATCGGAGATGTATTTGCAGTAAATAAGGCAGATAGAGATGGTGCAAAAAGAACTGCAACAGAAATTGAAATGATGCTCGATTTTAATAAATCTGATTGGAGACCTCCAGTACAAAAGGTTATTGCTGTGAATAATCAAGGAATTGATGAATTGTTAGACCATATTAAAGAGCATATGCATCATTTAAAAGAGACGGAGAAACTACAAAACAAACGAACAGAAAACAGCAAAATTGAAATTGTTGATTTGATTCAACAAAAATTAATGCAGATGATTCTAGATAAATCTAGTAAAGAGAAAATGGTAAATCAGCTAGCAGAAGAGGTTGCTTTGAGGAAGAATGATCCTTATTCTGCGGCAGAGAAGATATTAGAAAAAATAAAATAGTCATAAGCTTTGAAATAGGGAATGGTGCAAGAAGTATTGCAGGGGGATCTTGATCGTCTGAAAATAATCGTGCATTAGGAGGGAAGGGGTTAATAGCCCTGAAATAATACCCAATAAATATATAAATGCCCAAAATAATAATGTCTGAAAAATCAATGAGGAGGATGAAAAATGAAAGTATTAAAGGTTGACCATATTGGTGTTGCTGTAAAAAATCTTGAAGAAAGTTTAAAATTCTACCAAGAAATGCTTGGTCTTGATTTACAAGGAACAGAAGTTGTGGAAGAGCAAAAAGTAAAAGTAGCATTTTTACCTGTTGGAGAAAGTGAAATTGAGTTATTAGAATCAACAGATCCAGATGGTCCTATTGCAAAGTTCATTGATAAAAAAGGATCAGGTCTTCAGCACGTTGCATTAAGAGTGCCAAATATTGAGGAAGCAATAAAAGAATTAAAAGAAAAAGGCGTTAGAATGATCGATGAAAAACCAAGATATGGTGCTGGTGGTGCAAAAATTGCATTTTGTCATCCAAAGAGTACAAATGGTGTATTGTTAGAACTAAGTGAGAGAGAATAGTTCCTAAGCTATCTATAAAGATAGCTTCACAAGTGATAGGAGGTTAGACAAATGGCAAATAACAAAATAGAAGATTTGCGCAAACGCAAGGAAAAAATCACTCTTGGCGGTGGCGTGAAGAGAATAGATAAGCAACACAAAAATGGAAAGCTTACGGCAAGAGAAAGAATGAATTTATTATTTGATGAAGGAACTTTTGTTGAATTAGATGCTTTTGTTAAGCATAGATGTACAAACTTCGGAATGGAGAAGCAAGAGGCTCCAGGAGAAGGGGTTGTTACTGGATATGGTATGGTTGATGGAAGATTAGTTTATGCATTTGCCCAAGATTTCACAGTAATTGGTGGTTCTTTAGGAGAAATGCATGCAGCAAAAATAGTAAAGGTACAAGAAAATGCATTAAAGGTAGGAGCGCCAGTTGTAGGTATGAATGATTCAGGTGGAGCTAGAATCCAAGAAGCTGTAGATGCACTTTCTGGATACGGAAAAATATTCTTTAATAATACCATTGCATCAGGTGTAATTCCTCAAATATCAGCTATTATGGGTCCATCAGCAGGTGGTGCTGTATATTCTCCAGGAATAACAGACTTTATCTACATGGTAGACCAAACCAGTAAAATGTTTATTACAGGACCACAGGTTATCAAAACAGTTACGGGTGAAGAGGTTTCAGCCGAAGCTTTAGGTGGAGCAATGACACACAACTCAACAAGTGGTGTTGCACACTTTGTAGCTCAAAATGATGAAGATTGTATTATGCAAATTAGAAGATTACTTAGCTTCTTACCATCAAATAATATGGAAATAGCACCTCAATATGGAACAGAAGATGACATTAATAGACTTGTTCCAGAACTTGATGATTTACTTCCAGACAATCCAAATAAGCCATATGATATGTTTGATATTATCTCTAGAATCGTTGATGATGGTGATTACTACGAATCACAACCACATTTTGCTAAAAACATTCTTACTTGCTTTGGAAGAATCAATGGAAATACAGTAGGAATCATTGCCAACCAACCAAAATTCTTAGCAGGATGTTTAGATATTAATGCTTCTGACAAATCAGCTAGATTCATAAGATTTTGTGATGCTTTCAATATTCCACTCCTTAACATTGTAGACGTACCAGGGTTCTTACCAGGAACAAACCAAGAATATGGTGGAATCATTAGACATGGAGCAAAAATGCTTTATGCCTATAGTGAAGCAACAGTTCCTAAGGTAACATTGATTACAAGAAAAGCATATGGTGGTTCATACATAGCTATGTGTAACAAAGAATTAGGAGCAGATGTAGTACTTGCATGGCCAAGTTCAGAGATTGCTGTTATGGGACCACAAGGTGCTGCAAATATTATCTTTAGAAATGACATCAAAAATGCAGAAAATCCAGCGGAAGAAAGAGCAAAGAAAATCGCAGAATATACAGCTGAATTCGCAACTCCTTATAAAGCAGCAGAAAGAGGATATGTAGATGATGTAATCGAACCAAATGCAACAAGACCAAGACTTGTAGATGCATTTAATATGCTTATGTCAAAGAGAGAAACAAGACCTGCTAAAAAGCACGGAAATATTCCTCTATAAGAAAGGAAAACCCAAATTTTAATGGGGTATTAATCATTTGCTTAGTAAAGGAATAGGCTGAGTATCTTGTACTACGAATGTTTTAGACTCTTAAAAAGAGAGGTGAAAATATGGATAATTTATCATTGCTAGAAAAATTTGCCGATCCAGAGATCATGCAAACCTTATCTATGGGTGAGAAAATGCTAGCTTCTCTATATGTAATGATTTTAGGGATGACAGTAACTTTTGTTGCATTATGTATTCTATGGGGCTTGATCGTAATTATGTCTAACATGATTAATGGAACAAAGAAGAAAGATACAAACGTTGTTAAAGCTCCTGTGAAAGTGATAGCTCCTGCACCAGTAGCAGAAGTAGAAAAAGAAGAAGATGAAGAATTGGTAGCAGTAATTACTGCAGCTATTGCGGCAAGTCTTCAAACTTCTACCCACAATATTATTGTAAGAAATATTACAAGAGTAAGTGACGTGACACCTGCATGGGGAAGAATGGGTAGAATGGAGCAAATGAATAATAACTTCTAAAGTAAAATATTTTATTACAGATCAAAGCTTAGAGGAGGAGTAAAATAATGAAAAAGTTTAATATAACTGTAAACGGAAAAGCGTATGAAGTGGAAGTAGAAGAAGTTGGGGGAGTAGCAGCACCAGCGCCAGTAGCTAGACCAGTAGCACCAGCTCCAAGACCAGCAGCACCAAAGGCGGCACCAAAACCTGCACCAAAAGCAGCTCCAGCAGCAGCTCCAGCTGGAGGGAATTCAGTAACAGCTCCAATGCCCGGAACGATTTTAGATGTGAAAGTAAATGTTGGAGATACTGTTGAGAACGGACAGGTATTATTAATTTTAGAAGCGATGAAAATGGAAAATGAAATTATGGCACCAGCAGGTGGTAAGGTTGTAGCCATCAATGCAAGCAAAGGGGCTTCTGTTAGTGCAGGAGACGTACTTGTAGTATTAGGATAGTCGGGTACCCAAAACTCAAAAGAAAGGAGATGTAGCAATGGTACAGACTATTATCAAATTTTTAAACAGTACTGGTTTTGTAGGGTTATTTGAACAACCTAAAAGTATTATTATGATCCTTGTCTCTTTTGTACTTTTATACTTAGCCATTAAAAAAGGTTTTGAGCCTTTGTTATTAGTACCTATTGCATTTGGTATGTTCTTAACAAACTTACCCTATGCAAACATGATGTTACCACATGGTGGACATGGTGAACCAGGAGGACTTTTGTGGTATTTCTTCCAAGGGGATGAATTAGGAATATTCCCACCAATTATCTTTATGGGTGTAGGTGCCATGACGGATTTTGGACCACTTATTGCGAATCCAAGAGCGTTACTATTAGGAGCAGCAGCTCAATTTGGTATTTTTACTACATTTATTGGCTCTATTCTTTGGGGCTTTACAGGACAACAAGCAGGAGCTATTGGAATTATCGGAGGAGCAGATGGTCCTACAGCAATCTTCTTAGCTTCAAGACTTGCACCAGAACTATTAGGAGCGATCGCTGTTGCGGCTTACTCCTATATGGCATTAGTACCGATTATTCAGCCGCCAATTATGAAGGCTTTAACAACAAAAGAAGAACGTATGATCAAGATGGATCAGTTAAGACCCGTATCCAAAACAGAAAAAATATTATTCCCAATTATGGTTACATTAGTAGTATCTTTAATGCTTCCACCAGCAGCAACATTAATCGGTATGTTAATGCTTGGAAACCTATTTAAAGAATCAGGTGTTACAGGAAGACTTGCTGATGTTGCGCAAAATGCGTTAATCAACATCATCACAATCTTACTAGGTCTTTCAGTAGGAGCTACTGCAACAGCAGAAGCATTTTTAACACCACAAACATTAAAAATTATATTCTTAGGAGTATTAGCTTTTGGAGTAGGTACAGCAGCAGGTGTGATCTTAGCAAAAGTTATGAACAAACTATCAGGTGGAAAAATCAATCCACTAATCGGTTCAGCAGGAGTTTCAGCAGTTCCAATGGCAGCCAGAGTATCTCAAGTTGTTGGACAAAAAGAAAATCCTTCAAACTTCTTATTGATGCATGCTATGGGTCCTAATGTTGCAGGGGTTATCGGTTCAGCTGTTGCAGCAGGGGTTATGCTTTCCTTGTTCGGGCAATAGATATAAAAAACAGGCAGATTGTCGATCTGCCTGTTTTTTTGTTTTTTGAAATATAATGAAGAAAAATATTTAAGAACAAAGTCTAGTATATGAATACGAGAAAGATAAGCACTCAAAGGGACTTAAGGGTAGTAAACGATATTTTCTCAAAAAGAGCAATACTGAAAATCTATTATATGGATAATAATAAATATTTACTATATTGGAAATGATTAATTGTGAACAAACGTTCAAAAAAACATACGACGATAGACAAATGTTCTGAAAGTTGTTATAATATTTTTAACAAAAGTAAGATTTTTCAGAAAAATAGGATAGTAGAAAACGTTTTCTAAAATCAAAAGAGGAGGATCAAGATTATGCAAAATGGATTCATTATGTTTTTTCAAGAATTTGTTAACAAGTTTTTAGGTCAAGCTCCCCTATTGCTTGCAACAGTAGTTCTTATAGGCTATCTGATGTTAGGCAAGAAATTCTATGAAGCCTTAGCTGGTTTTATTAAAGCCTTTGTAGGATTTAAGATTTTACAGGTAGGTACAGGTGGATTAGTAAGAACTTTCTCACCTATTCTTAAGTCTTTAACAGCCAAGTTTGGAATCAAAGCATTTGTAATTGACCCGTATTTTGGACAAACATCAGCGCAGGAGGTTTTAGATTCCTTTGACTCTCTTCAATATGTTGGATATGTAATGCTGATTGCGTTTGCTTGGAACATATTGTTGGTAGCTTTTAGAAAACAGACAAAAATTAGATCTTTATTTATTACAGGACATATTATGTATCAACAATCAGCAGTTTTATTATGGGCACTCTATTGGGTACTTAGAGGAACGAATGTAACAGTAACAACACCAATCGTTATTGTAACAGGGCTTCTGATCGGTACGTACTGGTCTGTAATGTGTAATTTGATTGTAGAAGCAACGCAAGAAGTTACAGATGGTGCTGGTTTTACTATAGGGCATCAACAAATGTTTGGTGCGTGGATCGCTTATAAAATTGGGAAGATAATCGGAAACAAAGAAGAAACGGTTGACAATGTAAATTTACCTGGATGGTTGTCTATATTTAATGATAATATCGTATCCAATGTAGTGTTGATGACTGTATTCGTAGGATCGATTATGGTTATTATTGGAAAAGAAGGATTTGAATATAATACTGGTAAGTATTGGTTTGGAACTTATATTTTTGAAACTACCGCATATTTTGCAGTATATATTACGATTATTTTAACAGGAGTTAGAATGTTTGTTGCAGAGTTAACAGAATCATTCCAAGGAATATCTAATAAGATTCTTAAAGGAGCTGTTCCAGCCGTTGACTGTGCTGTTACATTTGGTTTCGCACCGAATGCACCAACTTATGGATTTATATTCGGTTTCTTTGGTCAAATGATAGCTATTGGAATTTTAATTCTTATGAAATCACCGATACTCATTATTGCAGGATTTATATGTTTATTCTTTGATAATGGAACAATAGCAGTATTTGCTAACAAAGCAGGTGGTCGTAGAGCAGCAGCTATTATTCCTTTCATATTTGGAATGATACAAGTATTTGGATCAGCTATTGTATTAAGTGTTTTAAAAGACAACCCAAATGTAATAGGATGGATGGGTATGTTTGACTGGGCTACATTATGGATGGGTACTACTTTATTAACAAAATCATTAGGAATCATTGTACCAGTAGGATTAATAGCAGGTATGTTAGTAATCCCTCAATTGCAATATAAGCGTCATGCTAAAAATTATTTTACAACTATGAGAGAAGAAGCATAGGACAAGAATAAAGATTTGAAAAATTTAAAAAGATATTTGTCATAGATTTAGCCTTAAGGGTTTATGGAAAAATGATGAGATTGTTTATTTGTTAGAGCAATAAACAGAAGTTTTTCATAGGGTACTTAAGGCTAAATTTTATAAAATTTAGATTTTATAATTTTAATAGTACAAAGGATTAGCAATATAGTAGATGGATAGAGGAGTTAAATATTTATGTATAAACTTGCAGTATTTGATTTAGATGGAACCTTATTAAATGATCAACACGAAATTTCTCATGAAAATATAGCTGCATTAGAAAGACTGAAACAAAAAGGGTATAAGATTGTCATTGCTACAGGTAGGGCAGATTTGATGGTAAAGGAATATGCAAAGAAAATACAAATAAATGGTCCTATCATTGCTTGTAATGGAGCGTTAATTAAACATCCTTTCACTAAAAAAGAGGTTTTTAAAAGGGTGTTAGCTCCTCAAAAAGTAAAAGAGATAATAAACATATGTAAACAAAACAACCATACATTTATGATTTATACGAAAGAATGTATTGTATCAACTGAAAATGACCGGGTGAAAAATTTTCAAAACAGAAATAAAAAGCTGGATATAGATTGCAGAGTGAAATTTGTAATAACAGAGGATGAAGAATATATTGCATCCCATTTTGAAGCATATAAAATACTGATCATTGAGAAGGATTCAAGGAGATATGATGGACTAGGAAAGAAATTACACCAATTTTCAGGTCTTAGCATTTGTCAGTCTCAAACTGGATTTATGGATATTATGCCAGAGGGAATCAGTAAAAGGAATGCATTAGATATGCTTGCAAAGGTTGAAAATATAAGTGTATCTGAAATTGTTGCTTTTGGTGATAATTATAACGATATTGAAATGCTAAAGTATGCAGGGTGTGCTATTACAACAGAAAATGGTGTAGAGGATGTAAAAAAAATAGCTGATTATATTTCTATTGATCATAATCGGAGTGGCGTTGCGTATGCAATAAAAAACTATTTGGGAATATAAAAAAATGAACAAATGTCCAAAAAAGATAAGAGATGTTGACATATGTTCAAAATGAAGATATTCTTTAATTAAGAAGCAAATTATTTATGGAGGTGCGGGGAATGATTGAAGGATTCAAATTAACAAAGGAATTTATTCAATTTGAAAATGAAGTTAGCAATTGGGAAGAGGCAATAATAAAATCAGCGAAACCTTTATTAGAAGGGGATTTGATAGAACAGTCATATGTGGATGCTATGGTTGATTCTGTTAAGGAGCATGGACCATATATTGTGATTGCTCCTAATATTGCAATGCCCCATGCAAGACCAGAAACTGGTTCTAAAAAGGTTGGATTTAGTATTTTAAAGTTAGAAAAGCCCGTTGCATTTTCAGAAGAAGAAGAGCATAAGGTTCAATTATTGATTTCTTTATCTTGTGCAGATGCAAATACACATATAGAAATTTTACAAGCAATTGTAGGTGTTTTATCAGATCAAGAAAAATATGATTATATTTTTAACGCAAAAACAGCAGAAGAGATGGTGAAGGTATTTGCTTAATAGGTGGAGATTAAAAAAGAATTTTTAAGGAGGGAAAATATGAGCAAAATCAACGAAATAACAAGAGATAGTTGGATTTTAAAAACATTTCCTGAATGGGGAACTTGGTTAAATGAAGAAATAGAACAAGAAGTTGTAAAACCTGGAACTTTTGCTATGTGGTGGCTAGGGTGTACAGGAATATGGGTAAAATCTGAAGGTAATGCGAATATATGTATTGATCTTTGGGTTAAATCTGGGAAAAGAACTAAAAAAGAGCCACTTATGAGAAAACAACATCAACATCAGCGTATGATAGGCTGTTTAAAATTACAACCTAATTTAAGAAATGTACCCGTAGTATTAGATCCTTTTGCAATAAGAGAAATTGATGCTGTTTTAGCTACTCATGATCATGGAGATCATATAGATGAAAATGTTGCAGCAGCAGTAATGCAAAATTGTGATTCGAGTGTTCCATTTATTGGACCACAAGCTTGTGTTGATTTATGGATGAGCTGGGGTGTACCAGAAGACAGATGTATAGTGGTTAAACCAGGAGATACGGTTAAGATTAAAGATACGGAAATTGTTGCATTAGATTCTTTTGATAGAACAGAATTAGTAACTGCCCCTCTAGGAGTTACTTTAAAAGATAAAATGCCACAGGATATGGACAGGCTAGCTGTGAATTATTTAATTAAAACACCAGGCGGAAATTTATATCATAGTGGAGATTCTCATTACTCTAACTACTATGCAAAGCATGGAAATGATCATAAGATTGATGTTGCTCTTGGATCATTTGGAGAAAATCCAAGAGGGATGACAGATAAAATGTCTTCTATTGATATTTTAAAAATGGCAGAATGCTTAAATACGGAGGTTGTTATTCCATTCCATCATGATATTTGGACAAACTTTCAGGCTGATCCTAGTGAGATATTAATGTTGTGGAATCTGAGAAAGCATAAATTAAAATACAAATTTAAGCCTTATATCTGGCAAGTAGGTGGAAAATTTGTTTATCCAGATGACAAGGATGCGCTAGAATATCATTATCCAAGAGGATTCGATGATGCATTTGCTATAGAACCAGATTTACCATTCAAATCACTACTATAAATAAAATTAAAAATTTTAAAAGAGGAGTGGATCGTATGTTAAAAGTTTTAGCTGCATGTGGTAATGGGATGGGTTCAAGTCTTATTATCAAGATGAAAATTGAAAAAGTATTAAAAGAAATGAATTTAGAGTGTACTGTCCATCATGCAAGTGTTGGTCAGGCAAAGAGTGAAGTGAATAAGTTTGATTTGATTTTAGTAGGAAAAACTTTTACAAGTGAATTTAAAGCTACTGGAGATACAAAGGTAGTAGGGCTTGTCAATTTACTTTCTGAAGATGAAATAAGGGACAAAGTAAAAGAAGCATTAGGACTATAAATAAAAATAACGGTTATTTTACATTTGAAAATGTAATGAATAACCGTTTCTTATTATAAAAAGCTTATAGGAGGCATAGTTATGGAACCCAAATTACAAGTAGCACTAGATAATACATCTTTAAGAGACGCATTAGAAGCCATTAGAAAAATTGGACATGTAATTGATGTCATTGAAGTGGGAACGATTCTTCATGTTGCAGAGGGATTAGAACCTGTTAGATGTTTAAGAGCTTTATATCCAGAAAAGATTATTCTTGCAGATATTAAAGGAGCAGATGCGGGAAGTTTACTAGCTAAACAATGCTATGGTGCAGGAGCAACCTGGATGACAGTTATATGCTGTGCAGAAATTCCAACCATGACAGGAATGCTAAATGTTGCAAAAGAGTTTGGTGAGGATCAAGATGTTCAAATTGAACTTTATGGAGATTGGACATGGGAACAAGCTGGAAAGTGGAAAGAAGCAGGATTAAAGCAAGTTGTATATCATAGATCAAGAGATGCCCAAGCAGCAGGTAAGAGTTGGGGAAAAGATGATTTAGATAAAATAGGAAAATTATGTGATATGGGATTTGAAGTGACTGTAACGGGTGGATTAACCATTGAGGATATAAAACTATTTAAAGACTATCCTATTTATTGCTTTATAGCTGGTAGGAGTATTCGAGATGCAGCGTGTCCAGAAAGTGCAGCAAAAGCATTTAAAGCTGAGATCAAGAAATATTGGAGTTAATTATGGTTAGTATAAAGGAAAATCCCGTTGGAATCTATGAAAAAGCAATCCCTAATCAATTTAAGTGGACAGAAAAAGTAAAAATAGCCAAAGAAGCAGGTTTTGATTTTATTGAAATGTCTGTTGATGAAAGTGATGAGAGACTGAGTAGGTTAGAATGGACAAAAGCTGAGCGAGAGGAATTGAAAGATATTTTAAAGGAAAATAATTTTCATATTCGATCTATGTGTTTAAGTGGTCATAGAAGATTTCCTTTTGGAAGCAAAGATAAAAATAAAAGAGAAAAAGCATATAAAATAATGGATCAGGCTATTGAATTAGCTACTGATTTAGGAATTAGAAATATACAGCTAGCAGGATATGATGTTTATTATGAAGATAGTGATGAAGCTACAAAAAAAATGTTTATAGATGGATTAAAGTACGCAGCTCAAAAGGCAACTAGTGAAAATATTATGCTGTCCATTGAAATTATGGATACAGAATTGATTGGTACAATTTCTAGGTGTTTAGAATTTATAAAAGAAGTTAAATCCCCTTGGCTTCAGATTTATCCAGACTTAGGGAATTTGACACAATGGGCAGAAGACCCTAGTTTAGAATTAGAAAAAGGGTTTGAACATATTGTTGCCATTCATTTAAAGGATACGAAACCAGGCGTGTTTAAATGTGTACCCTTTGGAGAAGGAACAGTAGATTTTTCGAAGCTATTTAAAAAGCTATCATCTTTATGTTATCATGGACCTTTTTTAATTGAAATGTGGGCAGATCATGAAAAAGAGTATACCCTTGAAGAAGCAATACAAGAAATAAAAGATGCAAGACTATGGTTAAAAGAAAGAATGGGGGGATGATTTTATCTATGTTAAATAAGTTAAAGGAAGAAGTTTTCGCAGCCAATTTAGAACTAGTAAAGCAAGATCTGGTTATATATACATGGGGAAATGTTAGTGGAATTGATAGAGAAAGAGGTCTAGTTGTAATCAAGCCAAGTGGTGTAAGCTATGATGCTATGACTGCTGAGGATATGGTAGTAATTGATTTAGATGGAAATATTGTAGAGGGAAATTTAAAGCCTTCTTCAGATACGCCTACTCATTTAGCACTATATAAAGCCTTTGATGATATTGGTGGAATCGTTCATACCCATTCAGAATATGCTACATCTTGGGCACAAGCAGGACAAGATATTCCAAGCTATGGAACTACTCATGCTGATTATTTTTATGGAAATATTCCTTGTACAAGAAAATTGACAAAAAAGGAGATCAATAGTAAGTATGAAGTAGAAACAGGAAATGTTATAATAGAGACATTAAAAGAAAGGAATTACAAACCTTTAGAGATGCCTGGGATTATTGTTATGAATCATGGACCTTTTTCTTGGGGGAAAACTCCTAAAGAAGCTGTTCATAATGCTAAAGTTTTAGAGGAAGTTTCAAAAATGGCTTTTAGGACCCAAAGAATTAATACTGCTGTTAAAGCCATTGATGAAGATTTACTTAATAAGCATTACTTAAGAAAGCATGGTTCCAATGCATACTATGGTCAAAAATAAAAATAAATTGATTGAATGGTGGGGACTATGGAAAGAGATGAACGTCAATTACTAATAGATATATCAGTCATGTATTATTTAGAAGGAAAGACTCAAAATGAAATAGCTAAAAAGTTATTTCTTTCTAGACCAAAAGTTTCAAGATTACTAAAGAGAGCAAGAGAGCTTCAGATCGTTGAAATCAATATTAATTATGAGAGTAATACGCTCATTAATCTTCAAAATGAAATTAAAAGCAAATTTAATATAAACAATGTTGTGGTTGTAAATACATTATCTAGTTATGAAGATACCCTTGAGGAAATAGGAAAAGCTGCATCGAAAGTACTATTAGATGAAATAAAAGAAGAGATGACCATTGGAATTTCTTGGGGAAAAAGTGTACGAAGTGCAGTAGCACAAATGGAGAACAAAAAAACGAATCATGTAAAAATTGTTGAATTATTTGGTGCTATCAGCTATGACATGGGAGATGTAGACATGTTGAGTATCGGTACAATTCTTTCGAGCAAAATTAGAGCGAAATTATATCCCCTTCCAGCGCCTATTTATATTAGAGATCAAGCCACTAAGGAAGCACTCGTGAATAGTCCTATTGTTAAAAATTCTTTGGATATGATCGAAAATTGCGATTTGATTATTACAGGATTAGGGTCAATTGATGGAAATATACCTCAAACTTTATGGGATGTATATGTTGAAAATGATACAAAGAATAGAATAAAAGAAAATGGTGGAGTAGGATTTTTATGTGCTCATTTCTTTGATGAAAATGGTGAATTTTTAGATATAGATATTAATAGGAATATTATTGGAATTAAAACAGAGAGTATAAAAAATAATAAAATTATTTTAGTAGCAGGTGGAAAAAAGAAAGGAAAAGCTATTCATGCCGTGTTAAGAGGTGGATATATAGATACACTTGTTACAGATGAAAAAACATTGAGCTATGTTTTAAAGTTAGCCAATAAGTAAACCAAACAAGAGAAAAATGGAAGAATTACACATTCAAGTCACAAATATGAATACTCATGAAGATGTAATGAAATTTGTTAAAAATATATGATGGAGGATTAATAGAATGGTTAAAATTTCAGTAAAAATAATAGATCCAGCAGGATTACACACTCGTCCAGCATCTATGTTAGCATCAGCAGCTGGAAAATTTTCATCTAAAATTGAATTGGAATATGAAGATAAGAAGATCAATATGAAATCAATTATGGGAATGATGGCATTAGGAATAAAAACGGATAGTGTAATTACTATTGTTGTTGATGGAGACGATGAAGAATTAGTAATAGCTACATTAAAAGACGTAATGAGCACGAACAAAATTGCAGAATAAAAGGGTTTGAGAATATATAGATGATTCCATTTCTTTTTATAAATAATCAATTGATTCAAACAAAGAAGTAGAAGCATATTTAGAGATACTTCTACTTTTTTGTTTCCATTTAGCATGAGACGAAAGAAAACAGCACGAATGGTCCTGTTTTCTAGCTACTCCATTGGATCTGTTTAAGGAAATATGTAAGGATTGCTTAAAAGTTAACAATACATAATTTGTTGAATATGGAGAATTTTTTGACAAAAACAGGATTGTATGATATACTAAAAAAAGTTGGGGGTATATTCTTACGTCTACGTAAATACAACGTAAAAAGTCACTATGTTTATAGGGTATATAAAATGTGCTTTTGTATGATCATGTTTTTTAATGAATTCTTGCGATTTAATATACTTTTCTATTTTTATCTAACTATCTAAAGGATAGTCTTTATGAATTTTTCTTATCATCCTGTGAAGGATTAAGTCTGGTGATTATTTTCTTATATAACCTATCATAAAAAATTATAAACCATTAATTTTTTAGTATGCCATAAATAATTAGTAGATTTTAATGGTTTAAAATAAATGAGAAAATAGCTTGTGCTTTAAATTTTGTATGATGGATGTTAGAAAGTATTTCTAGCATTTATTTAGCATATGAAAAAACATAAGTGAGAAGCTATTGAGATTATTTTGTATTGTATACATTATTGGTAGGTATACAAGAAACATGATATAAATAACGACAGCTTTAGCAAAAAAATTAAAGGAGGAGATTAGAAAAATGAATATTTTTAGGAAAAACAAAATGGGGAGACTTATTTTAATATTTCTGATAGGCGTTTTTATTGTTTCGTTAGCGGCTTGTGGGGAGAAAGCAGGTCAGGCAGATGGTGCAAAACCAAAGTTAATCCTTGGGGATGCAGGATGGGATAGTTTTACTTTTCATAATGAGGTAGCAAGATTTATTATTGAAAATGGATATGAATATGAGACGGATATAACAAGAGGATCAACACCTATAACTTTCACAGGCCTTAGAAATGGAGAAATTGATATTTATATGGATACATGGACGAGCAATCTTGCAGATTATGAAGAGGCTATTGAGAGTGGAGATATTTTAGAGCTTTCGTTAAATTATGGAGATAGTGCACAAGGAATATATGTACCTACTTATGTAATTAAAGGAGATCCTAAAAGAGGGATTAAACCTATGGCACCTGATTTAAGAACAGTTAAGGATTTAGAAAAATATTGGGAAGTTTTCAAAGATGAAGAAGATCCAAAGAAAGGTCGTATTTATGGTGCTATACCAGGATGGGATGTAGACGAAGTTCTTAAAGCAAAAATAAAGACATATGGTTTAGATAAAACATTCAATTATTTTAGTCCGGGTTCAGATGCTGCCCTTGCATCATCCATAGCAGGAGCTTATGAAAAAGGTGAACCGTGGGTAGGTTATTATTGGGAACCTACATGGGTTATGGGGAAATATGATATGACTCTACTTGAAGATGAACCTTATAGTGAAGAATTATGGAATAATGGATATGCTTGTGATTTTGTTCCTGTACCTGTTACTGTAGTAGTAAATAAAGAGATGGTTAACAAGGCATCAGAGGTAGTAGAATTTTTAAAAGAGTACAAAACGAGTAGTAAGCTTACAAGTGATGCATTAGCATATATGCAAAAAAATGAAGCGGAACCATCAGAAGCAGCTAAGTGGTTTTTAAAAGAGCATGAAGAATTATGGACGAAATGGGTAAGTGGAGATGTAGCCCAAAAAGTAAAAGATGCTCTTCAATAGATGAAAAAATTTGAATAGGAACGAGGTGATGCTGGTTGCTATGAACCATATAGCAACCAGAAAAATATGAATCAATTTCCAGAAATATTACGGATTGAATTAGGAAAATATGTAGAGAATTTCGTGAAATATCTTACGGCGAATTATAGCCACTTTTTTGACATGATGAAATCAGGAATTTTATGGTTTTTATTAAATGTAGAAAAATTTTTACAGTGGATTCCCTGGTGGTTGGTCATAGCAGGTGTATTTTTAGCAGGATGGCGTGTGAAAAAACAGCTTTCATCAGGAATTGTTTATAGTAGCATGTTGTTTTTGGTAGGTGCTTTTGGTCTTTGGCAGTTGATGATGTCAACACTAGCTGTAGTTTTGACTTCGGTGGTTATATCATTACTTATAGGAATACCTACAGGGATATTGATGGCGTATAGCGAGAAAATAGAGACTTTTATGAAACCTGTTTTAGATGCTATGCAAACTATGCCAAGCTTTGTATACTTGATACCAGCTAGTATGCTCTTTGGTCTTGGAAAGGTACCTGGTGTATTTGCTACAACAATTTATGCTGTTCCTCCAGTGATTCGACTGACCAATTTGGCAATTCGAAATGTATCAAAAGAAATGGTAGAAGCTGCACATTCTTTTGGATCTAGTTCATGGCAGACCCTTATAAAAGTGGAGTTACCCCAAGCTATGCCAACAATTATGACAGGGGTCAATCAAACGACTATGATGGCTATGGCAATGGTAGTGGTTGCTTCTATGATTGGTGCTAAGGGACTCGGGGCAGAAGTAATGATTGCTATTAATAGAATAGATATTGCAAAAGGAACAGAGGCAGGACTTGCCATTGTTGTAATTGCCATTATTATTGATAGACTTACCCAAGGGATTGCGGAGCGTTTTAAAATACCTGAATAAAGGAAAGTAGGCGTTAGATGTGGCTGTAAAAATAGAGATTGAAAATTTAACGAAAATCTTTGGAAGATATCCAAAGAAGGTATTGAAAAAGTTACAAAAAGGGATGACGAAAGAAGAAGTATTAGAAAAGACGGGCCATGCAGTAGGTGTGAATAATGTATCTTTTCAAGTGAATGAAGGAGAAATGTTTGTCATTATGGGGTTATCGGGTAGTGGTAAATCTACTTTGATTAGATGTTTAAATTTACTCAATAAACCAACTAATGGGAAAATCCTTTTTGAAGGAAAAGATATTGTGCAATTTAATAAAAAAGAGCTACAAAGCTTTAGACAAAACCATATTGCTATGGTATTTCAACATTTTGGACTTTTTGGACATATGACAGTATTAGAGAATGTAGCTTATGGACTCGAAGTAAAGGGCATGTTGAAAGAAGAGCGATTAAAAATTGCTAATGATACACTAGAAACAGTTGGATTAGGAGGATGGGGAGATAAAATGCCTCATGAACTTAGTGGGGGGATGCAGCAACGAGTGGGACTTGCTCGTGCTCTTGCCAATGATCCAGATATTTTATTGATGGATGAACCCTTTAGTGCGCTAGACCCTCTTATTCGTCGTGACATGCAGCTCGAACTTTTAGATATTCAAGCAAAGCTAAAGAAGACTATTATATTTATTACCCACGATGTAAATGAAGCCTTTAAGCTAGGAGATCGGGTAGCTGTTATGAAGGATGGTCAAGTTGAACAAATCGGTACACCAGAAGAAATTTTAACAGAGCCTGCAAATGAATATATTGAAGATTTTATTCAAGATATTGATCGATCAAAAATTCTTCAAGCAAAGCATGTAATGTTTAAGCCTTCAGCACTATTGTTTAATAAAGATGGTCTAAAAGTAGCTGTAAAGGAAATGAAAGCTCATGGAATTTCTAGTATATTTGTTGTAAATAAAGAAAGAATATTACAAGGAATTATTACAATAGATGATGTCATACACGCTATAAAAGAAAATAAAAAGCTAGAAGAGATTATTAAAAAGGATTATTGTACAACAGATGAAGAAACTTATGTACAAGAACTGATTCCCATGGCAACAGAAGCAAAATATCCTATTGCTGTTGTAGATGAAAAGGAAAAGCTTTCAGGTATTATTGTTCGTACTTCTGTATTATCAGGTTTAGTCTCATAAAAAAATGAATCTATTTAAATAAAAAGTAGTAGTATGTACATACTACTACTTTTTATTTAAATTTTTGTATTGATTATATATTGTAGTATAATATTCTTATTAAAATGTAAGCATTAAGGGGATGTAGATCAATGAAGAGAGCAGTTTTAGAAGCTTTAAAAAAGAATAAAGATCATTTTATTTCAGGTGAAGAATTAAGTAAAAAAATAGGTGTAACAAGGACCGCCGTATGGAAGCATATTAAACAATTAAAAGAAGAAGGGTATGAAATAGAATCTGTTTCAAGAAAAGGATATCGATTAACAAAAGAGCCAGATACATTAGATGCAAATGCTCTTGAAATAGAAATAGGAAGTAAACATATAGGAAGTAACATTCATCATTTTGAATCTATTGATTCTACAAATACGATGGCAAAAAAAATGGCTTCAAAAGGGGCAAAAGAAGGAACTGTAATTATTGCAGAGGAACAAACTGGAGGACGAGGAAGATTGGGGAGGAGCTGGGTATCTCCTAAAGGAACAGGCATATGGATGTCTATTATTTTAAGACCCTCTATAGACCCTACAGAAGCTGCTAAAATCACACAAATTACAGCAGCAGCAGTTGCCACTGGCTTGAGAAATATCATTGGGGAAGATGTGGGGATAAAATGGCCAAATGATATTATTATCCACAAGAAGAAGACCTGTGGAATTCTTACAGAGATGAGTGCTGAATTAAATTCTGTAAACTATATAATTGTAGGAATCGGGATTAATGTGAATGTGGATATTGATGAATTCCCACAAGATGTAAGATCCGTTGCAACTTCTATAAAAGCTTATATGGGGGAAAACGTTTCGAGAAGAGAAATTGTTAAAGACATTTTATTTGCTTTTGAGGAGCTTTATTTAGATTTTATAGACAATAGAAATATTGAAAAAAGTATTGATATCTGTAAAAAATATTCTGTTACTTTAGGAAAACAAGTTAAGATTAGAACAAAAGGAAGAGAAATCATTGCAGAGGCCATTGACCTAACAGAAGATGGACAGCTTCTCATTAAAAATGAATTAGGAGAAGTAGAGACTGTTCTTTCTGGAGAAGTATCTGTCAGAGGGCTTACAGATTACGTATAGATCATGATAGATAGGAAATAATGGGTCTATTAGAGAGTAACTTTTTATTGCAAAAGCATTAAGCAGATGATAACATATAAAAAGAAAATTACAATTCATGTATAAACTTAAAGAACAAGGAAGAAAGGTTGAGCGAAGATATGTTATTAGCGTTTGATGTCGGGAATACAAATATTGTTTTAGGTGTATATAAAGGAAAAGAATTATTGCATTCTTGGAGGTTTGCAACGGACAAGTCTAAGAGTTCTGATGAATATGGTATGCTGATTAATCAATTATTTCAATATGAAGGAGTAAGCCTTGATGATGTAAAAGATGTTATTATTTCATCTGTTGTGCCACCAATCATGTACACACTTGAGCATACTGCATTAAAATATTGTAATAAAGAGGCTGTTGTAATAGGTCCTGGCATCAAAACAGGAATGAATATAAAATATGATAATCCAAAGCAAGTAGGAGCAGATAGAATTGTAAATGCTGTTGCAGCCTATGAAAAATATGGTGGACCTTTGGTTATTGTAGACTTTGGAACGGCTACAACTTTCTGTGCTATTTCGAAGAAGGGTGAATACTTAGGAGGAACCATTGCACCAGGAATTAAAATATCTAGTGAAGCATTATTCCACCATGCAGCTAAATTGCCTAGAGTAGAACTTGTAAAGCCTGGAAAGGTTATTTGCAAAAATACAGTAAATAGTATGCAATCAGGAATGGTTTATGGGTATGTAGGACTGGTTGATTATATTGTTCGAAGAATGAAAGATGAATTAGGAGATCCACATACAAAGGTGATTGCTACAGGAGGGCTAGCAAGTCTTATTATGAGTGAATCTGAAACGATAGATGAAATTGATAAAATGCTTACTTTAGATGGACTTAGAATTATTTATGAGAGAAATAGAGGGTAATCCATTAGGGTCATTTTTTAGAAAGTTTTCTAAGAATGACCCTAATTATACTTTATAGGAATGATTTTAGAATTTAAATATGTAAATACTAAAGAGTATAAAAAGATATGTTGATTATATAGAGTTAGGTGGTAACAAAATGAAAATAGGAAATGTAGAATTAGAAAATAATGTATCTTTAGGACCTATGGCAGGAGTGACAGATTTAACCTTTAGGCTTTTATGCAAAGAGCAAGGTGTGGGTTTAGTTTATACAGAAATGGTAAGCTGTAAAGGATTGTATTATAATGATAAAAAGACAGAACAGCTTTTACGAATTGATGAACAAGAAAAACCAGTAGCTCTTCAAATCTTTGGAAGTGAACCAGATATTATGGCAAAAGCTGCACAAAGGTTAAATGATCATGGAAATACTATAGTAGATATCAATATGGGATGTCCTACACCTAAAATCGTTAAAAATGGAGATGGCTCAGCTCTTATGAAAAATCCTCAATTAGTGGGTCAAATTGTAAAAGCCGTAGCAAATGCTACAGATAAGCCTGTAACAGTGAAAATCAGAAAAGGATGGGATGATTCTTCTGTTAATGCAGTAGACATTGCTAAGATTGCAGAGGAAAATGGTGCAAAAGCCATTGCTGTTCATGGAAGAACAAGAGAACAATTTTATACAGGAAAAGCAGATTGGCATATTATAAAGGAAGTAAAAAAAGCTGTAAATATTCCTGTCATTGGAAATGGAGACGTTTTCACTGTAGAAGATGCTATAAAAATGAAAGAAATAACAAATTGTGATGGAATCATGATTGCAAGAGGGGCGCAAGGAAATCCTTGGATATTTCAAAGGGTTGCCCATTATATGAAAACAGGAGAGCTTTTACCTGAACCCATAGCAGAGGAAAAAATAAAAATGGCTTTAAGACATTTAGAAATGCTTATTGAAAATAAAGGAGAATATATAGCTGTTAGAGAAATTAGAAAGCATATGGGATGGTATCTAAAGGGAATAAGAAATTCAGCTAAAATTCGAGGAGATATGAATACACTAAAGACAAAAGAAGAAATAACAAAAAAGCTAATGGATTTTTTAGAAAAGCATTAAAAGAGAATGATAGGAATCTTTGCAGGATAGCTTGACAATGAATACTATGTACATTATAATATTTCGCATATAGTAGAAAAATGAATAAACAATTTTGAAAATTCATCATGTGTCATAAAAAGCACTGTATCAGCAGTGCTTATTGTAGTACGATGGAAATGGTTTTCTTTTGTTTTTGAGAATAAATTTATTGCTAGGACATATATTATTAACAAATCTTTAAAAATATTTTGTTTTAAAATAGGGAAAAAGGAGAGGAAATAAATGAGTGATAAGGAGATTATATTAACGCGTGAAGGATTACAAAAAATAGAAAATGAATTAGAGCAATTAAAAACCGTTAGAAGAAAAGAAGTTGCAGAGAGAATAAAAGAAGCAATTGCTTTTGGTGACATTAGTGAAAATTCAGAATATGATGAAGCCAAAAATGAACAAGCACAAGTAGAAGAAAGAATTGCAAAGCTTGAAATGACATTAAGAAAAGCAAAAATATTAGATGAATCTCAAATATCATTAGATGTTGTAAATGTTGGATCAATTGTAAAAGTAAAAGATTTAGAATTTGATGAGGAGATAGAATATACTATTGTAGGATCAGCTGAAGCAGATCCATATGAAGGCAAAATATCTAATGAAGCTCCAGTAGGAAGAAGTTTATTAGGAAGTAAAGTTGGAGAAATCGTAGATGTACAAGTGCCAGATGGAATCATCAAATATGAAATTTTAGAAATTAAAAGATAATTTGGGGGGTACAAAAGATGAGTGAAGAAATGAATCTCAGTGAAGTACTGCAAGTGAGAAGGGATAAGCTTAAAAAACTTAGAGAAATGGGAAGAGATCCCTATAAGGTAGAAAAATATGACCAAACTCATTTTAGTGAGGATATAAAGAATGATTTTGAAACAATGGAAGGAAAAGAAGTTTCTATTGCAGGAAGAATCATGGCAAAGCGTATAATGGGAAAAGCTTCTTTTATTGATATACAGGACAAGCAAGGAAGAATCCAATCTTATGTAAGAAAAGATGCTATTGGTGAAGAAGAGTTTGATGTATTTGTTACATATGATATAGGGGATATTGTAGGGGTTAAAGGAACTGTTTTTAAAACAAAGCAGGGAGAAATATCTGTAAGAGCAACAGCTGTGAAATTGCTTTCAAAATCATTAAAGCCACTTCCTGAAAAATGGCATGGATTAAAAGATAAGGAACTAAGATATAGACAAAGATATGTAGATTTAATTGTAAATCCAGATGTAAAGAATACTTTTATAGCAAGAACAAAGGCTATTAAAGCATTAAGAAAATATTTAGATGAACGTGACTTCTTAGAAGTAGAAACACCAATACTAGATTCAGTAGCATCTGGCGCCAATGCAAGACCATTTATCACCCATCATAATACATTAGATATTGATATGTATATGAGAATTGCTACAGAACTACATCTTAAGAGATTAGTTGTAGGTGGGATAGATCGTGTATATGAAATTGGAAGACTATTTAGGAATGAAGGAATGTCACCAAAGCATAATCCTGAGTTTACAACAATTGAATGGTACATGGCATATGCAGATTATGAAGTAATGATGAAAATGTGTGAAGAAGTAGTAGCAGAAATGGCTATGGCAGCAGCGGGGACAACGAAGCTTATATATCAAGGAAAAGAAATTGATTTAACACCTCCGTGGAGACGTATAAGAATGGTAGATCTAGTAACAGAAGAAACAGGTATCAATTTTGAAGAAATAGCAACAGATGAAGAAGCGAGAAAGATTGCAAAAGAAAAAGGACTAGAGATCAATAAAGAAACAACAAAGGGGGATATTATTAATTTATTCTTCGAAGAATTCTGTGAAGAAAAGTTAACTCAACCAACCTTTGTGACACATCATCCAGTTGAAGTTTCACCGTTTGCTAAGAGAGATCCAGAAAATCCACAGTATACCCATAGGTTTGAGGCGTTTGCTAATACTTGGGAAATTGCAAATGCATTTTCTGAATTAAATGATCCACTAGACCAAAGGGAAAGATTTGAAGATCAAATAAGAAAGAAAGAGCTAGGAGATGATGAAACTGCTATGGCAGATGAAGACTTCTTAAATGCTCTTGAAATAGGACTTCCTCCTACAGGTGGTATTGGAATCGGTATTGATAGATTGGTAATGCTTCTTACAGATTCTCCAACTATTAGAGATGTAATTTTCTTTCCAACAATGAAACCAATTGATAAGTAAAGCATAGGATATTCCTATGCTTTTTCTTTATAGATGAGATCAAATAGTACTTTCAAGGTGTTGGAAGAATTTATTATAAATGAATGTTTTCTTTAAGAAACCGACAATTGAGTTGAATGAAGTCAAATCAATTATAAAAATATATAGAAAAATAGAGAAAACATGAATAAATTTTAGAAAACAGTATATAATTATAACTGTGAGTCGAAAAAAGAACTTGTCATGAAGTGATATTTATGGTATAGTAAATATCGTTGGTGAGAAAAAACTTTCAACAAAAGATGAGGATATACAGAAAAAATTGCCATTAGCTAATTTTAAAAAAGTGTTGACAGAACACGATAAACATGGTAAATTAGTAAATGTCCTTAAAAAATGAACTTTGAAAACTATACAGTGTAAGAAATTAAGCCAGAATAAGGACTATAAAAGTCCAAAACGTTCAATTCAAATACTTTTTTATGAGAGTTTGATCCTGGCTCAGGATGAACGCTGGCGGCGTGCCTAACACATGCAAGTCGAGCGTGAAGCTCTTTATTGATCCTTCGGGTGATTTAAAGAGTGGAAAGCGG